>CAKUHK010000004.1:0-56829 GCA_934655965.1 uncultured Collinsella sp. | reverse complement strand
TTTCCATAGCGTCCATATCCACCGTCTGCTGCTCGCGGCCAATGGAGGGCGTCGGCTTCACGGCCATGCGCCACATGACGGGTGCGCCAGTCGAGATGCCGCCGAGGATGCCGCCGGCGTTGTTGGAGTCGACCTCGATCTCGCCGGTCTCGGCGTCGATGCGGTACGGGTCGTTGTTCTCTCTGCCGCGCATGGCGGCCACAGCAAAGCCCATGCCAAACTCCACGCCCTTTACGGCGGGAATGCCAAACGCGATCTGGGCGATGCGGTTCTCGATGCCGTCGAACATGGGGTCGCCGATGCCCGCGGGCAGGCCGTAGATGCCGCACTCCACGATGCCGCCGATGCTGTCGAGCTCGTCGCGCGCGGCCAGAATCTCCTCGCGCATGCGACCGGCGGCAGCGGCATCAATGCAAGGCAGGTCGTTCTCCAGGATCGCCTTGCGGTCGGCCTCGCGGTAGACCATGTCGTCCATGGGCAGGTCGGAGATGCCGCCAATCTGCGCCACGTGTGCCATCACTTTAATGCCGCGGGCCTCGAGTGCCTGCAGGGCAATGCCGCCCGCGATGCATAAGGGCGCCGTCAGGCGGCCGGAGAAGTGTCCGCCGCCGGCGACGTCGTGCATGTTGTGATACTTCACGCGCGCCGGGAAATCCGCATGGCCCGGGCGGGGCTTGCGCCGCAGCTCGGAGTAGTCCTTGGAGCGCGTGTTGGTGTTCTCGATGATCGCTGCGATAGGCGCGCCGGTGGTGTGTCCATCGACCACGCCGGCGATGATGTGCGCGGCATCGGCCTCGCGGCGTTTGGTCGCGGTCTCGTCACGGCCGGGGGCGCGACGATCGAGGAAGGCCTGCAGCTGCTCTTGGTCAACAGCGATACCTGCCGGAATGCCATCGAGCGAGCAGCCGATGGCGGGGGAGTGCGACTGGCCAAAGATGCTTAAGTGCAAGACGTTGCCAAAGGTCGAGGACATGCTATTCCTCCTCGAGCGTGACCTTGCCGCCCAGCAGGCGGTAGTGGTCGAAGAAATCGGGATAGGACTTGTTGACGGCCTCGGCGCCGTGGATCACGACCTCGCCGGTGGCGCGGCTCGCGGCGATGGCGGCCATCATGGCGATGCGGTGGTCGTTGTGCGAATCGACCTCGCCGCCGGTAAAGGCATCGACACCCTTGATGATGAGGTCGTCACCGGCAATGCGCACCTGCGCGCCCAGCGCGGTGAGCTCGCGGGTGGTGGTGACCAGGCGGTCGGATTCCTTGATGCGCAGGCGCGCGCAGTCGCGGATGAACGTGCGGCCCTGAGCGAGCGAAGCCACGGCCGAGATGACGGGCACCAGGTCGGGAATGTCGTGGGCGCTCATCTCAAAGCCGGCGAGCTTGTCGGACTGCACGGTGGCGGCGTTGGTGGAGCGCACGATGCGGGCGCCAAAGCGCGAAAGCGCGGCGAGCACGTTGCGGTCGCCCTGCGCAGAGCTCAGCGACACGCCCTCCACGGTGATGGGGTCGGTGCCGATGGCGCCGGCGCACAGCCAAAAGGCGGCGTTGGACCAGTCGCCCTCGACGGCCACGCTGCCGGGCGTACGGTACGAGCCGCTGCTCACGCGGAAGTTCGTGACCTCGGGCTGGCCGTCCTTGGCGGGGATACGCTCAACGTTGACTTCGACGCCGAAGGCTTTCATGGCCTGGATCGTCAGGTTGATGTAGGGGCGGCTCTCGATGAGGCCGGTCACCTGCACGCAGGAGGGCTGGGCCAGCAGCGGGGCTGCCAGCAGCAGGCCGGAGATATACTGCGAGCTCACGTTGCCCGGCAGCACAAAGGTGCCCGGGCGCATGCGGCCGCTCGTCTTGAGCGGAAAACCGCCCAGACCCTGCAGGTCGCAGCCGGCGGCGATGATCTCATCCGAAAGCGGGGAGAGTGGGCGGGCTCCCAAGCGACCCTGGCCCACAAAAGTGGCCTCCGCACCCAGCGCGCAGGCGACGGGCAGCATAAAGCGCAGCGTGGAGCCGCTCTCGCCGCAGTCGAGCGTGCCGCCGGCGAGAGCCTTGAGCAGGCCAAATTCAACGCTCTTCATGGTGGGGTGGACCTGAAAGCCGTCCTCGACGGTTTCGATGCGGGCGCCCAGGGCCGTAAGGCAGCGAACAGTTGCCTCGATGTCGGCGCAGGTGGTGTTGCAGGTGACGTGCGTCTCGCCGTTGGCAAGCGCGGCGCAGATGATGAGGCGATGCGCCATCGACTTGGACGCGATGGCGGGAACCGTGCCCTTGAGCGGGGACGGGGTGATGCGGGCTAGCATGCGGATGCGTCTCCCTTCTGGCCGAGGCCTTCGGCAATTAAATCGTGGAAGGTGGAAAGCGGCGTGCGGTCGATGCTGCAGCGGCCGATGTCGTGCGGAATCACCAGATCGATGGTGTCGCCCGCACGCTTCTTGTCGTGGAGCGCCTCGGCAAAGACGGCATCGGCATCCAAGTCGCAGCGAGTCTTGAGGCCGTGACGGGCGCAGAGCTCCTCAATACGACCGGGCAGCTCGGCATCGCAAACACCGTGCAGGGCTGCAGCGCGCGTAATGATGCCCATGCCGATCGACACACAGTTGCCGTGGCCGAGCTCAAAGTGCTCGCAGGCCTCGACGGCGTGTCCGGCGCTGTGTCCAAAGTTAAGCAGCTTGCGCTGGTTGGTCTCGCGCTCATCGGCAACGACCACGGCGCGCTTGATGTCGATATTGCGGGCGATGATGAGCGCCACGCGGGCCACATCGCGGTTGAGAAGCTCCAGCGTGAGCGGGGTCTTCTCCAGCTCGGCGAAGAGTTCTGGGTCGGCGATCACGGCGTGCTTGACGACCTCGCCGCAACCGTCGGCGAACTGCTCGGGCGTGAGGGTCGCCAGACACCCCACATCGGCGATAACCACACTCGGCTGCCAAAAGGCGCCGGCGAGGTTTTTGCCGGCGGCCAGGTCGATGGCCGTCTTGCCGCCCACCGACGAATCCACCATGGCGAGCAGGCTTGTGGGAATCTGCACAAACTTGCAGCCGCGCATGTAGGTGGCGGCCACAAAGCCCGCCACGTCGCCCACGACGCCGCCGCCGAGCGCCACGATCACATCGGAGCGCGAAAGCTCGTGCTCGGCAACAAACTCCAAAATGGCAACGTAGGTCTCGGCGCGCTTATGGGCCTCGCCGGCCTCGAAGGTGCAGATACTCACCTCGTAACCCGCGGCCTCCAGGCTCTGCTTAACAGGCATCTGGTAGAGCGGACCTACGTTGGTGTCCGTCACGATGACGGCGCGCGAGCCGCCGGCGGTGGCGCGCACAAGCTCGCCCGCCTGCTCCAGCAAAAACGTGCCCACATGCACCTGGTAGGGGCGTGCAGTGTCGATATCGATGGTAATCGCCATAAGCTTCGGTCCTTTCGACCTGGCGTGGTAAGTGGTCTAGTGGGAGGCCTCGTCGTCGAGCGCGCGCTTGATGCGGTCGCCCTCGGCAAGGAGGTTCTCCAGATAGCGCTGATCGCGGTCCTTAAGCGCGCGGCTGTAGGCGCCGAGCGACTCGATCAGATGGTCGATCTCGAAGGCGAGAGCGTCAGCGTCGTCAATCATGAGCTCGGACCACATCTGCGGGTTGAGATGCGCCACGCGGGTGAGGTCGCGGTAGCTGCCGGCCGAAAAGCCGTGGTGGACCTGGGCGGTCGGGCTTTTGACGTAGGCGTTGGAGACGACGTGCGCAAGCTGGCTTGTAAAGGCAATCACGCGGTCGTGCTCGGCGGCGCTGGTCACGCTGAACTTGCCAAAGCCCAGGGGACGCACCATCTCGCGCACCTGGCCCAAAAGCTCCAGCTTAAGTGCATCGTCCACCGCGGGCGGAACGAGCACGAGCGGCGCGCCCTGGAACAGGTCGGCGCGAGAGTGCGCGTAGCCCGAGAACTGCGTGCCTGCCATGGGGTGCGCGCCCACAAAGTAAAAGCCGTGCTCGCGGGCGAGCTCAAAGGCGCGCTCGCACACGATGCCCTTGACGCCCACGGTGTCGATGACCACGGGGCCCATGATGGCTTCGGTGTCGGTGGCGTCGGCGAGCGCCTGGGCGTGCGCCTCGAGCCACTCGATGCAGGCCTCGGGGTAGCAGGCCAGGACGATGATGTCGCACTCGCCGAGCGTCTCCTCGTTGAGTGCGCCGGCAACGGTGCCCATGCTGGCGGCCGTCATGACATCATCGTCGGGGTCCCACGCCAGTACGCGGACGCCCGCCTGCGCATAGCCGCGGGCAAAGCTGCCGCCGATCAGTCCCAGGCCTACAATGCCGGCGCACTTGGGGCCGCCCTGGTTAACGCGTGCGTTTCTCACCGTGCCCATTGCTACTCCATGGTCTCTTGGCAAACGACCTCGCGGATGGCGCGGATGCGGCGCATGGTGTCGTCGAACTGGTCGGGGGTGAGGGCCTGGGCGCCGTCGGACCAAGCGCGGCTCGGCTCGTCGTGGACCTCAATCTCCAGGCCGTTGGCACCGCAGGCGGTCGCGGCGAGCGCCATGGGCTCAACGTAGCGCGTGTAGCCGGTGGCGTGGCTGGGGTCGGCGACGACGGGCAGGTGCGACAGGTGGTGCAGCACCGGCACGGCGTTGAGGTCGAAGGTGTTGCGGGTGCGGGTCTCGAAGGTGCGAATGCCGCGCTCGCACAGAATGACGTTGTCGTTGCCCTCGCTCATGATGTACTCGGCAGCCATAAGCAGTTCGTCGATCGTGCCGGACATGCCGCGCTTAAGCAGGATTGGGGTCTGCGTCTTGCCGACCTCCTTGAGCAGGGGAAAGTTCTGAGCGTTGCGAGCGCCGATCTGCATGACGTCGATCTTCTTATCAAGGAAGACCTGTACGTCGCGCGGGTCCATGATCTCGGTGACGATCGGCATGTCGAGCTCGGCCGATGCCTCGCACAGCAGGTCAAGGCCGGCGGGGCCCATGCCCTGGTAGGCGTACGGGGAGGTGCGCGGCTTGTAGGCGCCGCCGCGCAGCATCGTGGCGCCGGCGGCCTTCACGCGGCGGGCGATGCGGATGAGGTTCTCGCCCTCGACGGAGCAGGGGCCGGCGATGACCTGGAACTGGTCGCCGCCGATCTTGACGCCGTGGCCGCAGTCGATGACGGAGTCCTCGGGGTGGAACTTGCGGTTGGCGCGCTTGAACGGTTCGGAGACGCGCTGCACGCGCTCGACGACGTCCATGGACTCGAGCAGGAACGGGTCGATCTTGGTCGTATCGCCCACCAGGCCAATGATGGTCTCGTTCTCGCCGCGCGAGACGTCGGTCTTGAGACCCTTTTTCTCAATCCAGCTGACGATGTGGCTGACGGCCTCGTCGCTGGCGCTCTGCTTTAAAATTGCAATCATGGTGTGCCTCTCACCTCGATGGATATCCTTTGCAAAAACGGCCCGCATCGCGAGCCGTGTATATATGGTGCATGAGAGTTTATACTATCTGACTCACTTTTGCCTTCTAAAGTGTGCCGATGCGGCGCGTCTTCCTCGGAATTGCAAAGCTTTTTCTTTTATTTTGATAGCCCGTGGTGCACTTGGGTATAATGCATTCCGTTCGCCCTATTAGCTCAGGGGATTAGAGCGTCTGCCTCCGGAGCAGAAGGCCGTTGGTTCGAATCCAACATGGGGCACCATCGAACGTAAGACCGTCCGAACCTCGCATGGTCCGGGCGGTTTTTCTTATACCGACGCGACGTGATGGGACGTGGTATGGCAGCAACGGATATCGAGCGCGGACTCTCGACCGCCGAGGTCGAGGAGCGCATCGCCGCCGGTAAGATCAACCGCAACATGGAGCTCAAGACCAAGTCGGTCCGCGAGCTCATCATCGAAAACCTCTGCACGCTGTTCAATTTAATCAACGTTATCCTGGCGATTCTGGTCATTATGACCGGTTCGTTTAAGAACCTGACGTTTCTGTTCGTGGTGTTCCTCAACACCGCCATCGGCGTCATCCAGTCCATGCGCTCCAAAAAGATGGTCGACAAGCTCACGCTGCTCACCTCTAAGAAGGCCATTGCGGTGCGCGACGGTGCCGAGGTGGAGCTCGACCTGGACCAGATCGTGCTCGACGATATCATTCGCCTGGGGCGCGGCGACCAGATTCCCGCCGACGCCGTGGTGGTGTCGGGCGAGGCACTCGTTAACGAGAGCCTGCTGACGGGCGAGAGCGACCTCATTAAGAAGCAGCCCGGCTCCGAGCTCATGAGCGGCAGCTTTATCGACTCGGGCCTGCTGCGCGCCCGCGTGATCCACGTCGGCGCCGACAACTACGTGGCCAAGATCAACAACGAGGCCAAGTACGTCAAAAAGGTCAATTCCGAGATCATGAACGCGCTCAATGCCATCGTGCGTTTTGCGAGCATCATCATGATTCCGCTGGGCCTGGCGCTGTTCGCCTCGAGCGTGGGCGAGCTGTGGGATGCCGCCGGTATGCCGGGCGATAGCGCGCTATCGTGGTGCTTCTCCGAGTTGCTGGCCGGCCGTGTGCCTTCGTCGGCGCTGCTGTCCACGGTGGGTGCTCTGCTGGGCATGATTCCTCAGGGTTTGGTGCTGTTGACGTCGTCGGTGCTCGCCATCGCCACGGTGCGCCTGGCGCGCCGCAAGGTGCTGGCGCAGCAGCTTTACTGCATCGAGACGCTCGCTCGCGTCGACGTGCTGTGCCTTGACAAGACGGGCACCATCACCTCGGGCCGCATGGAGGTTGAGGGCACCTATCCGTTGCCTGTTGAGGGTGTGGGCTTTGGCGCGGACTCGGACGAGGCGGCTGTTCCCGTCGATACCACGGTGCTCGACTTTGCGCTCGCTAACGTGGCGCGCGCGACTTCGGCGGATGCCAACGAGACCTGCCAGGCGCTGCTCAACTACTATGCTGACCGTCCGG
The DNA here is from genome assembly GCA_934655965.1 of uncultured Collinsella sp. Classification (GTDB taxonomy): domain Bacteria; phylum Actinomycetota; class Coriobacteriia; order Coriobacteriales; family Coriobacteriaceae; genus Collinsella. The sequence goes on along the minus strand of CAKUHK010000004.1, from coordinate 49,928 downwards.
TCGAGGTGTCCGAGCCGCTGTCGGTCATCCCATTCTCATCGTCCAAAAAGTGGAGCGGCGCCTCGTTTGTGCAGGGCTCCTATGTGATGGGCGCGGCACAGTTTGTGCTTTCGGAGCGCGCCTTTGCGCAGGTCGAGAACCGTGTGGCAGAGCTTGCCGACACCTGTCGCGTGCTCGTGGTGGCCTGCGTGGAAGGCTTTACGCCCGATGGTGATATGGTGGGCGAGGCCGAGCCCGTGGGCTTTGTGACCATCCGCGACGAGATTCGCGCCTCGGCCGCCGAGACCATCGGCTACTTTAACGAGCAGGGCGTGACCCTCAACGTGATCAGCGGCGACGATCCCCGCACGGTGTCGTCGATCGCGCGCGTGGTGGGTGTGCCGGGGGCCGATGCCTATGTGGACGCCACGACGCTCGATACGCCTGCCAAGATTGACGCAGCGGTGGACCGCTATCACGTCTTTGGTCGTGTGACGCCGCAGCAGAAGCGCGAGCTTGTGCAGGCGCTCAAGCGTCGCGAGCACACCGTGGCCATGACTGGCGACGGCGTCAACGACGTGCTGGCGCTTAAGGAAGCCGACTGCTCCGTGGCCATGGCCGCCGGCTCCGACGCCGCGCGCAACGTGGCCGAGATCGTGCTCGTCGACAACGACTTTGCCTCGATGCCCGCCGTGGTGGCCGAGGGCCGTCGTTCCATCAATAACCTGCAGCGCTCCGCGGCGCTGTTCCTCACCAAGACGTTGTTCTCGATGGGCCTTGCAGCGCTCTGTATCGCGCTGCCGCCATATCCCTTTGAGCCCATACAGATGACGCTCATCAACTTCTTCTGCATCGGTGCGCCGGGCTTTGTGCTGGGCCTGGAGCCCAACAACGCCCGCGTGAAGGGGTCGTTCCTGACCAACGTGCTCAAGCGTGCATTGCCAGCCTCGCTGGCGGTCATTTTGGCCGCGGCGCTCGATATCTTTGTGGCGCGCGTGTTTGGCTTTAGCCAGCTCACGCTTTCCACCATGTGCCTGCTCACGTCGTGCGCGGCGAGCGTCAGCCTCATCTGGCGTATCTCGCAGCCGCTCACCCCCTTGCGTGTGGTGCTCTTCGTGTTTGTCGTCGCCGGCATTTTGACGGGTGTTATCGGGTTCCCGGAGCTGTTGTCCATTGCCAACCTGTCGATGAGCCAAATGATTATCTTGACGGGTATCGTTGGCATTACCTGCTCAGTGTTCTTTAAGCTCGCCACGATGATGGATTCGCTTAAGCCGCGTCGCCGTCATGCGGCCACCGGCTTTGGTCGTGGCGTGCGCGTGCGGCTGGGTCGCGGTGGCGGCAAGGTGAGCTCCACGGGCTCGAGTGCCGGGCGTTTTGCCAAGCGCGTTGCCGCCGATATGGCGCAGCGCCGTGAGGAGCGTACTGCTCGCGAGGCCGAGGCCCGCGCGCTTGAGGGCGTGGCCCAGGGCCAGCCGCAGCCCAAGAAAAAGAAGAGCGCAGGCGCCAAACGCTCCCGCGTGACCAAATCGGCCCAAGGCATCAAAGTGTCGATGCCCAAGAAAATGAAGAAGTAGTTCGCAGCCTCCAGGGGATGATTTTTCTGGGACGGCTCTGCGATGTTGAATTGGTGCCTTGCGCTTGTGGGGGCGTAGCGATGTTATGCTCTAACCTCGATTGTTTGAATTGCTCCGAAAAGAGGATGCCGTGATCTGCCCGCATTGCCTTAAGACCATCGAGGACGGCGCCTCGTTCTGCCCCTATTGCAACGCATACGTTGGCCCGGGCGACGGCCCCGAGCATACCGAGTTCGTCTTTTGCGACGGCTGCGGCGCGCGCCTGTCCCCGCATGATCGCACCTGCCCCAAGTGTGGACGTCCCGCACCGGGCATCCTGTCCGAGGATGCCGCCGCGTCCGACTTGGCTGCGGGCCGCACGGCCGGTTTTCCGCGCCTGACGCAGGAGCAGATCGATATCGAGGTGCCCCATGCGCCGGCATCTGCCGCCGCGGTGCTCTCGGATGCCGCCGATCCTAACGAGACCTGCGTGCTGCCGGCCTTCGACAAGGATTTTGGCATCCCTAAGGTTGATATCCCCACGCCGGTTTCCCTCCGCGACGATGCTCAGCCTAAAAAGCCCAAGCGCAAGGTCCATCCCGACGAGGATGCCTATCACAAACACAAGCGTCATATCCCCAAGCCTGTTATCGTCATCGCGGTGCTTGCCGCCGTATGTGGTGGCGCCTATTGGTTTGTGACGACCGACCCCATGGGCGTTATGCCCGGTTTCTACGACCAGTTTGGCCAGGCCGCCCAGACCACCTTCCCCACGCGCCAGAAGGGCGAGGCGACCGAGGAGGAGCCTAAGCAGGATGATGATGCCGAGGTGGTGCAAGAGGAGACGGTCCTGACCGATGACCAGCTCTATACCAAGCTCGACGGCCTGTACCAGACCATCGTGTCGTATGGCGACGAGGATCAGATCGGTGAGGTCATCGATTCGTTTAACAACGGCTATCTGCGTACGCCGCTGGCCACCCGCCAGGAGCTGTCGCAGAGCGCCTATGCCCTTCGCGACCAGATTAAAAAGACCCAGGATGAGCTCAACAACCTGAAGGTCCAGGACGATACCGTTTACGCAGAGGACATCGAGCACCTTAAGCAGCTTGCCGAGTGGATGTACGAGCGCGTCGATGTGATCTGCCAGAGCTGGGATATCTCGTTGTCCATTCCCGACGGCGAGTCACTGAGCACACGCCAGAGCGAGATCTTGGCACCCATTGCGCAGGGCGGAAACAGCGCGCTCAATCAGTACGACGCCAACGTGGGCGCCTGGAAGCCGCAGCAGCGCTCATAATTAATGCGCCATAGGCGGTATAACCTGCGTGCGCAATTGATGAAAGCCTGTGCTTATTGCTACAATTCGAACAAATATGCTTTAAACGCACGAGGAAGGAACCACATGTTTGGTTTTAAGAAAGAGCTCTATACGCCCGAGTACCAGCTTGCCGGCGACGAGTGCGCGGTGATCGAGACGTCGAAGGGCACCATCAAGGTCAAGTTTGACGGCGAGGGCGCCCCCATCCACGTGGCGAACTTCTGCGAGCTTTCCACGATGGGCTTCTACGATGGCCTTAAGTTCCATCGCTATGTGCCTGGCTTTGTGATCCAGGGCGGCGACCCCAATACCCGCGATATGTCCGGCGCCGATGTCGCTGCCGGCCTTGAAGGTCCCGACGGCATGCCCGGTACCGGCGGCCCCGGTTACTGCATCAAGGGTGAGTTTGCCACCAATCCGCGTAACAGCCATGTTGACGGCGCCCTTGCCATGGCGCGCTCCATGGATCCCGATTCCGCCGGTTCTCAGTTTTACTTCTGCCTGGGTGCCCAGCATAACCTCGACTCGGGTTACACCGTCTTTGGCACCACGGTCGAGGGCCTCGATGTGATCTCACAGCTGCGTGCCGGCGACGAGATCGTCCACGTCGAGATCGTTCACGAGTAAAGGGGACTTCCTTGAATAGCCAGCTGATTCAACAGGGCCGCGCCGCTTATCGCGCGGGTGATTATTCCGCTGCCGCCCAGATGCTCGGTGCGGCAAAGACTCCCAGCGAGATCATGGGCGAGGCCGACCATCTGCGTGGCAACGCCCTGATGCACTTGGGTATGTACGCCGAGGCTGCCGAGGCCTACGCCGCCGCCCTCAACGACGGCACCTATGGCAAGCGCGGCGCGCTGCTCACCAACCGCGGCAAGGCGCTTGCTGCCGTGGGCGATTACACCACGGCCGCCCAGGCGTTCTCCGCTGCAACGCAGGATGCTTCCTACGCCACGCCGTTTAAGGCTTATCTGGGCCTGGGCAACGCCCTGTTCCAGTCGGGCGATTACGCCAATGCCGGCACCGCCTTCCGCCAGGCCGCCATCGATGGTGCCAACCCGGCTCCCGCCGCCGCCCTCGGCGATCTGGGTCGCTGCTTCATCAAGCTCGGCCGTCCGGCAGATGCCGTGGAGACCTATCGCACGGCTATCGACTTTGCCGGTCCGCGTGACGATACGCGTGCGCTCAACGCCGGCATGGGCCAGGCGCTTTCTGCCGCCGGTCGTCCCTCCGACGCGCTCGACGCCTTTAACGCCGCTACCGCCGATGACATCTACCAGCTCACGCCCGAGCAGGCCGACGAGCTTGCCCGCGTACACGACTCGCTTGCCGCGCTTTCGGCCCAGACGGCTATGGCCACGGCCCCGGCGCCCGCGATGGATGCTCCCGCCGTCGACCCGCTCGACCCCACGGGCGCTACCGGCCAGTTTATGCCTGACCCCTCGGATACCGGCTTCTTCACCCTGTCCGAGTCCGAGATGGTTCAGCAGGACCGCAAGCAGGCCAAGGTCCGTCGTCGCCATCGCCACACGGGCCTCAAGGTCTTCCTGGTGCTGCTCCTGTTGATCGTTTTAGCTGCGGGCGGTCTTGGCTTTGCCTACACGCGCGGCCTGGGCTTCCCCTCGCAGGAGTCTGTGGTCACCGACCTGTTCCAGGCCGCCGGTGACGGCGATACCGCCAAGGCTGAGTCCTGCTTGGCCTCCAGCCTGTCCGAGGATGCCAAGTCGATGATCATCTCCTCGATTCCGCAGGGCGCCACCGTGTCCATCGAGGGTATGGACCAGTCCATGACCGAGACCACCGCCAAGGTTAAGGCGTCGCTGTCCAAGGGCGGCGAGCAGGAGTACACCGTCAAATTCGTGCGCTCTGATAACCATATCGGTTGGGCTGTTTCTTCGCTCGACATCGATTTCTCGGCCGCTGACAACCAGTAGTGACCTTATGAGATTTGGCGTTGCCCGGTGCTTCACCGCAAGTGAGGTGCCGGGCTTGCGCTAGTATGATGGGCTAGTAGTTTTCCAGCAATCATCCAACACATCAGGAGTTGCGTTGTTTTCTTTGATGGATATGTTCTTCGGTAGCTATGCGGGCGATCTTGCCATCGACCTCGGCACCGCCAACACGCTTGTCTCCGTGCGCGGCAAGGGCATCGTCATTCGCGAGCCCTCCGTCGTTGCCATCGACAAGAATGACGAGCGCATCCTGGCCGTCGGTATCGAGGCAAAGCGCATGCTCGGCCGTACGCCCGGCAACATCGTGGCTGTGCGTCCCCTTAAGGACGGCGTTATTGCCGACTTCGACGTTACCGAGGCTATGCTTCGTTACTTTATCGACAAGGCGTCCGAGAAGCGCTATCCGTGGACCCCGCGTCCGCGCGTCGTCGTCTGCGTTCCCTCCGGCGTCACGTCGGTCGAGAAGCGTGCCGTCTTTGAGGCCACGATTCAGGCTGGCGCCCGTCAGGCGTACCTGATCGAGGAGCCCATGGCCGCTGCCATCGGCGCCGACCTGCCCGTTGAGGAGCCTACTGGCTCCATGGTCATCGATATCGGTGGCGGCACCACCGAGGTCGCCGTTATCGCCATGGGCGGTATCGTCGTGTCGCAGTCCATCCGCATTGCCGGCGATGAGTTTGACCAGGCAATCCTTACGCACGTCCGCGATGCCTATAACCTGGCTATCGGCGAGCGTACGGCCGAGGATATTAAGATCAAGGTCGGTTCCGCCGTGCCGCTCAAGGACGAGCTCGATGTCGAGGTCAACGGCCGTGACGTGATTACGGGTCTGCCCAAGACCGTGCGCATCGAGAGCGAGGAGATTCGTCGCGCGCTCAACAAGCCGCTCGACGAGATGGCCAAGGCCGTCAAGGACGCCCTCGACGCCACGCCGCCCGATCTTGCCTCCGACCTTATGTACTACGGCATTTTGCTGACCGGCGGCGGCGCGCTGCTGCGCGGTCTCGACGTTCGCCTGCGCGACGAGACCGGCGTTTCGGTCAACGTCAGCCCCACGGCGCTCGATAACGTCGTAAACGGCTGCGCCCGCGTGCTCGAGGCCAACGCCTTTGACGGTGGCTTCGTCCAGACCAATGCTTAATTTCCAAAAGGTGGATTCCATTTGGCACGATCTTCGGGTTTCTCTTCAAATCTGAATACCAAGCGACAATCAACGGGTATGCGCCCGTTGATTGTTTTCAGCCTGATTTCGGTGTTGCTGCTCACGTTTTATATCCGTGAGGGCGAGACTGGGCCGATTCATGCCGTGCGTTCGGGTGTGACGACGATTACCTCGCCGGTACGCTTTGTGGGCTCGGCCGTGGCGGCCCCCTTCAACGCGATCGGCAACGTGTTCTCCAACCTCACGGCTTCGCAGGACACGCTCGATGAGCTTAAAAAGCAAAACGAGGTGCTGACGTCTAAGGTTGCCGAGCTTTCCGAGGCTCAAAAGACCGCCGAGCGCCTGGAGGGCCTGGTCGGCCTGCAGTCGACTTACAACCTTAAGTCCACCGCGGCTCGTATCGTCGGTGCCTCGGGCGATGCCTGGACCTCGACGGTTACCATCGATAAGGGCTCGGCTGACGGGCTCTCCATCAACATGCCCGTGACGAGTTCTGCCGGTGTCATCGGCCAGATTATCGAGGTCTCGGCCAAGACTTCCACCGTGCGCCTGATTGGTGACGAGAACTCGGGCGTGTCCGCCATGGTGCAGGATACGCGCGCCCAGGGCATGCTGCAGGGCCAGCCCGACGGCACTCTGCGCCTTGAGTACGTGAGCGTCGACTCCGACGTTAAGGTGGGCGACATTATCGTGACTTCGGGTATTGGCGGCGTATTTCCCAAGGGCCTGCCGCTTGGTACGGTCTCCTCGGTGGAGAAGTCTGCAAACGACGTGTACTACACCATCGTCGTGCGCGCCCAGACCACGGCCGAGAACAACGAGGAAGTGCTGGTCATTACATCGCTGACCGATGAGCAGTCGGCTTCGGACGAGGACGTGAGCAGTGCCAACAGCACGCCGCAGGGCACGTCGCGCGATGCAGCGACCAAGTCCAAGGACGAGGGCTCGGACGACAGCTCCGACGCGTCTGACGATTCCGGCTCGAGCGAATAGGGAGGCATGTCCATGGATCTACACGAGCAGGGGGCTGGCTCCCGCACTTTTGCGATTGCCGCCATTGTCTGTGTGCTGCTGCAGGCAGGCCTGGCGCCGCAGATCTCCATCGCGGGCGGTCGCGTCAACTTTATGATTATCCTGGTGTGCCTGAGCGTGTTCTCGGGCGATCCCACGCGTGCCGTCGTCTGCGGTTTTTGCAGTGGCCTGTTCTACGACCTGTCGGCAGCCGTGCCGGTGGGCGTGATGTCGCTGCTGCTGACGGTGGGTAGCTTTGCGCTGGTGCACAGCGCTGCCGGGCAGACGGGCGGTACCCCGAGCGCGCGTGGCATCACCGTGGGCGCTTTCGCACTTGCCGTCAACGTTATCTATAGCATTATTTTGCTGTTTATGGGTCTGGAGTCGAGCTTCGTCGTGGCGGTTTTTGGCCACGCCCTTCCGTCCTCGATTCTGACGGGTTTGGTTGCCATTCCTTTTTTGATGTCCGGCGTCGTGCCGCAGTCCGGTTATGGATTCTCCGCACGCGGTGGGCGTCAGACGGGTATGCGCTTTAAGCCCAAGACCCGTAAGCTCAAATAGGGGAGGCCCGTACATGTCTTCCCAGATGACGGTTGTTATCGCCGGTATCGTGCTGGTCGTGGCCATTGTGGTCGCGCTGGTCATTATGCGCCGCGGTGATTCCCGCTTTACCTTTGATACACAGCATGGAACCGCTCCCCGCGCCACCGAGGGCGAGGGCAATACGGCGGCGACGGCCTTTAAGGGTCGCTTCTCCATCCTCACCACCGGTGTGGGCGCGATGTTTGCCGCGCTTGCCGTTAAGCTGTGGGGCATGCAGATGGTCTCGTCGGACTACTACGACAAGCAGGCCAAGAGCAATCAAACCCGTACTGTTACCACGCCGGCCGTGCGTGGACGTATCCTCGATCGCAACGGCGTGGCTCTGGTGCAAAACCGCCCCTCGCTTGCCGTCGTGGCCTATCGCGACCTTGCCGACGACAAGGTGCTGGTGCGTCATCTTGCGAACGTGCTGGGCATGCCCTACGTTGCGGTGCTTCGCAATATCCAGGACAATTCCGAAGGCGCGCAGAGCTTGCACACCATTGCCACGGATGTGCGTCGCTCCACCGTCGCCTATATTCAAGAGCATGCCGGTGAGTTCCCCGGGGTGAAGATTGCCGAGCGCACCGAGCGCCAGTACCCGTATGGCGAGACCGCCTGCCACATTTTGGGTTATACCGGCACCATTACCTCCGAGCAGCTTGAGGTGCAGAACAAGAAGTCGTCGGGCGATGACGACAGCTCGGCTGGTCAGATTTCCTATCAATCGGGCGATATTGTGGGCCAGGCAGGCGTAGAGATTTACTACGAAAATCTGCTGCAGGGTATCCGCGGCGAGCAGACCGTAAAGGTCGATGCCTCGGGTAACGTTGTCGGCCAGGCCGGTGCCGTTCCCGCTAAGGCCGGCTCGGACATTAAGCTCACGCTCGACCTTAAGATTCAGCAGGCCTGTGAAACGGCGCTCACGAGCGCTATCGAGCTTGCTAAGACTTCGGGCTACAGCAATGCCGGCAACGGCGCCGTGGTGTGCCTCGATCCCAACAATGGTGAGATTCTGGGCATGGCGAGTGAGCCCAAGTTTGATCCGTCGGTGTTTATTGGCGGCGTCTCCAACGACGTGTGGACCGAGCTCAACGACGACGAGGGTTCGCACCCGCTGCTTAACCGTGCCATTAGCGGCCAGTACATGTCAGCTTCGACTATCAAGCCGCTCTCGGCGCTGGCCGGTCTTGAGTTTGGAACCTACACCTCGACGCAGACGACCAACTGCACGGGTTATTGGACGGGTCTGGGCAAGGCCTGGGGCAAGCGCTGCTGGCTGGAGTCCGGCCATGGCACCATGACGCTGCAATCGGGTATTGCCAACTCATGCGACCCTGTGTTCTACGACATGGGCAAGGCGTTTTTCTATAACGACCAGCATCCCGAGGGCCTGCAGGAAGTCTTCCGTCGCTGGGGTTTGGGCAAAACCTGCGGTATCGACCTGCCGAGTGAGGGCGCGGGCCGTATTCCCGACGCCGAGTGGAAAGAGTCGTACTTTACCGATTCCTCTGCCGAGGACCGTAAATGGAACGCCGGTGATATGACGAATATCGCCATTGGCCAGGGCGACATTTTGGTGACGCCCTTGCAGATGGCGTGCGCCTATATGGGGCTTGCCAACGGCGGCAAGCAGTACGTGCCGCATGTGTTCCTGTCGGCGGTGTCGCGCGATGGTGACGGCGATGCCTATAAGTACAACGGCAAGGGCAAGAAGAAGCGCCTGGAGGCCAAGATCAATAGCGATGCCGATCTGGCGCTCGTGCGTAACGGTATGCATGACGTGATTTACAGCGCATCGACTTCGACGGCGGCGCACTTTAACAGCCTGACGCCGCAGGTATACGGCAAGTCCGGCACGGGCGAGAAGAGTGGCGAGGACGACTATGCGTGGTTTTGCGCCTATGCCCCTGCCGACGATCCCAAGTATGTCATTGTCACCGTTCTGGAGCAGGGTGGCGGCGGTTCGGATACCGCCCTGCATGTTGTGCGCGACGTGCTCGGTGCCATCTATGACGAGCCCGATACATCTTCTGCCACGGGCGATTCTTCGGTTCGATAGGAGGTTGCGATGGATTTTTCGCCGGCGGACCTGTTCCGCTCAACCAAAACCGGCTCCCGCAGCAGCCTGGACCGCGTCAACAAGCAGCTTTCGGCGTCGCGCGGCACGTTCCGCCAGAAGGTGCACATCGGTGTGCTGCTTGCCACGGTGGCGCTCGTCGCCTATGGTGCCATCATCATTTGGTCGGCCTCTCAGTTTAAGGCCGACGCCTCGTTCTCGCGCCACCTGCTGGGCATCGGCATCGGAACGGTGCTTGCTGTGCTGGTGTGGCGTACCGACCTGCGCGGCATCTCCAACTTCTCGACGGCGCTACTCGTCATTGACTTGATCGTGATCTTCTCACCCAAGATTCCAGGGCTGTCCTATACGGGTGGTCTGGGCATGACGGGTTGGATCAAGATTCCCGGTATCGGTCTCACCTTCCAGCCCGTTGAGCTCGCCAAGCTCATCACCATTTTCTTTATCGCCACGCTCGGCTCGCAATATAACGGCCGCATCGATACCGTCCGCGATTACATCAAGCTCTGCGGTATGCTGTCGGTTCCGTTTTTGGCTGTCGTTGCCATGGGCGACTTGGGTTCGGGCCTTGTCGTGTTGGTATCGGGTGCCATCGTCATTTGCATGAGTGGTGCGCGCCGCGAATGGGTGCTGTCGACCTTGGCGCTGCTGGTGGGCCTGGTTGCACTCATCCTGGCGCTTGACTCGGTTTTTGATTCGCTGCTCGGGCATGACGTGCTCATCAAGCAGTATCAGATGAACCGTTTGACCGTCTTTATCGATCCTGAGAACGCCGATTCGGACGATGCGTATAACCTGCAGCAATCGCTCATCGCGGTTGGATCGGGCGGCTTTTTTGGTAAGGGACTGGGTCACGCAACGCAGTCGGCCGGTGGCTTTCTGCCCGAGTTCCACACCGACTTCGTCTTTGCTTTTTTGTCCGAGACCTTTGGCTTTTGCGGTTCCTTCTTGCTGATCTGCCTGTACGTGCTGCTGATCTTCTCGACGATTCGCGTCGCCTTTAAGTGCGAGTCGCTCTTCTTGCGACTCTCGTGCGTGGGTATCGTCGGCATGTGGGCATTCCAGACGTTTGAGAACATCGGCATGTGCATCGGCATGATGCCGATTACCGGTATTCCGCTGCCGTTCATTAGCTTTGGTTCGTCCTCGATGATGATTCAGTTGCTGACGGTGGGTATCGTACAATCCATATGGCGGCATCGTTCGGGCGCCGCGTAACTGCTGGAGGGGTTTGCTATGAAGATTCCCGTGGACAAGCTGACCCGCGTCTTTAAGATGGGCGCGACCACCAAGAAGGACTCCGATACGCCGGTGCGCGTGTCTGTCTACCTTGATTCGTCTGCCTCGCGTTTTTTGGTCGAGACGGTGCGCGATGCCTTCGTGCCGCAGACGACGTCGGGTATTGTGCGCGTTGAGCGCTTGGGCGAGGACCGTATCGTTCCCAAGACTGATACCGATGTAGTGCTGGTCCTTTCGTGCGGGTCCGACCGCCTTGAGAGCGCCGTGCAGGAGCTCGTGATTGCTGGCGCTCCCGTGTGCGTGCTGGCGGAGTCCGCCGTCGAGGTGCCGTTTATCGAAGAGTCCACGCCCATGCTCGGCGTGGTGGCGGCTACCGATAAGACGTATCTGCTCGAGACGCTCGCACGCTGGATTCTCGACCGTACGGACAAGGAGACGGCGTTTGCCGCGAATTTTGCCTTCATGCGCATTGCCGCTGCCAACCGCATTATCACTTCGTGCGCGCTTACCAATATGGCGACCGGCGCGTTGGTGTTTTTGCCGGGGGCCGATTATCCCGTCATGGCGTTGGCGCAGGTGGGCATGCTCTTTGAGCTCGCGGCCATCTTTGGGCGCGGTATTAAGCCCGAGCGCGGCTATGAGGTCGCGGGTGTGCTTGCCGGTGGTCTGGTGGTTCGCGCCGTCACTCGCGCACTGGTAAAGCAGACGCCGCATATTGGCTTTGCCGTCAAGGCGCTTACCGCCGCCGCGGGCACCTATGGCATGGGTCGTGCGCTCGTCTCGCTCTACGAGCGCGATATCGACTATAGCCGTGCCAACGAGGTGGTTGCCGCCACGTTTTCGCGCGTCCGCGACCTGGTGACCACGGTTGCCGGTGCCACTCGTCCTATGGGTCCCTTTGAGGACGCATCCGATCTTGCTGCTTAGGGGTTTCTTTTGCGCGCTGTGTACCAAGACTGTTTTCATTTGATTGAGCCGTTGCTCGCAAAGGTCGAGAAGCCGAGTCGTTATATCGACCACGAGTGGGGCACGCTTTCTAAGTCCGATGCCGACTATCGCTGCTGCATGATCTACCCGGATGTGTATGAGGTCGGCTTGCCCAACCAGGGCATCGCCATTCTCTACAACATCCTCAACCAGGCCGAGGGTATCTCGTGCGAGCGCGGCTATGTGCCGTGGCCCGATATGGGCGACGCCATGCGTGAGGCGGGCATTCCGCTGCTGTCGCTTGAGGGTGCGGCGCCTGTGGCCTCGTTCGATATCGTCGGCATGCACGTTCCGCACGAGATGGCCGTTACCAACTTTCTCGAGGCGCTCGATCTCGCAGGCATTCCATTGCTCGCGGCCGACCGTACCGAGGACGACCCCATCATCATTGCCGGTGGTCCCTCTGTCTATAATCCCGAACCTTATGCGGCCTTCTTCGACGCCATTCTGATCGGCGAGGGCGAGGAGTCGCTGCTCGAGATTTGCCAGCTACATCGTCGCCTGCGTGACGAGGGCGTCTCGCGTGCCCAGATCGTCGAGCGGCTCGCGACCGTGGGTGGCACCTACGTGCCGTCGCTCTACGAAGTGCGCCATGACGATTCCTGCTCGCCGCACGGCTATACCGTGCCGCGTGAGGGCAAGGATGTGCCGCCGGTGGTCTATAAGCGCGTCGTCGAGGACTTTGGCGCCACCAATCCGCTGTCGCAGTCGTGCGTCCCCTACGCGCAGCTTGTTCACGATCGCCTGTCTATCGAGATCCTGCGCGGCTGTGCCCGCGGCTGCCGTTTTTGCCAGGCCGGCATGACGTATCGCCCGGTGCGCGAGCGCTCGGCCGATCAAATCGTGTCCTCGGTAATCCAGGGTCTGGAAAAGACCGGCTATGACGAGGTGTCGCTTACCTCGCTTTCCACGACCGATCACTCCTGCATCCGCGATGTGCTCGGCAGGCTCAACCGCCGCTTGGAGGACACGGGCATTCGCGTGTCTATTCCATCGCAGCGCCTGGATTCGTTTGGCGTTGATATGGCAGAGTCGGTCGCCGGTGAAAAGAAGGGCGGTCTGACGTTTGCCCCCGAGGCCGGCAGTCAGCGCATGCGCGACATCATCAACAAGAACGTGACCGAGGAGGACCTCGATCGCGCTGCCAAGGCGGCCTTCGAGGCCGGCTGGAACCGCATGAAGCTCTACTTTATGATGGGCCTTCCCGGCGAGCGCGACGAGGACATCGTGGCTATCGCCAACCTGGCCGACCACGTGCTGGAGCTTGGCCGCTCCGTAGTGCCCAAGGCGCGCCGCGGCTCCATTTCGGTGTCTATCTCGGTTTCCGTCTTTATCCCCAAGGCGGCCACCGCGTTCCAGTGGTGCCCGCAGCTCGACTACGACGACGTCAAGCGCCGCCAAAAGTTGCTTATCACGAGCGTGCGCAACCGTGCCGTCCGTGTTCATTACCACGATGCCGAGACCTCGCTTATCGAGGCCGCGCTCTCGCGCGCCGGTCGCGATATGACGCCCGTCATCATTGATGCCTGGCGTGCGGGCTCGCGCTTTGACGCCTGGGTGGAGCACTTCTCGCTCGACAACTGGAAGGAGGCCGCAGCCAAAAACGGCATCGACCTCAATGAGCTCGTGCACCTGCCTTACGAGCTGGACTGGCGTCTGCCTTGGGAGCACGTGAGCCCCGGTTGCTCGCGCGGCTTCCTCGAGCGCGAGTATCGCCGCTCGTTGGAAGGCGTCACGACACCCGATTGCACCCGTACGTCGTGCACCGGCTGCGGAATTTGCCCCACGCTCCATGCCAAGAACGTATTGGTGGGTGATCGCGCATGAGTGAGCGCTTGACTGACAACCCCACGCTCTTTAGGCTGCGCGTTCGCTACGGCAAGCGCGACCGCCTTAAGTACCTGGGCCATCTGGAACTGATTCATACCATTGAGCGCATCGTGCGCCGTGCAGGGCTGCCCTATGCCGTAACGCAGGGCTTCTCTCCGCACATGCGCGTGGGCTTCTCGTCGGCGCTGCCGGTGGGCACATCGTCGACCTGTGAGTGGTATGACCTGTTTATGACCGAGTTCGTCGCGCTTGACGAGGCGTTTGAGCGCCTGGCGGCTGCTTCTCCGGCCGATCTGGCTCCTATCGAGGCTGCATATATCGACGTGCGCACGCCGGCGCTGACGGCACAGCTCACGCGCCTGTCGTACCGTATTGACCTGCATTTGGACCCCGAGGCGCCGGTGAGTGCCGACGAGGTGCGCGCCGCGATCGACACGCTGCGCGCGGGCCATGGCATCGACTATGCGCGTGGCAAAAAGAGCAAGCGCCTTGATCTGGACCATACGCTCGTGGGCTATGAGCTCACGGCGGGGGAGAGCTCGGACCATCTGGTACTCATGCTCGACACCCATGCCGACAACGAGGGCTCCATGCGTCCGGAAATTTTGCTTTCTGCTGCTGATGTTTTGTTGCAGGGCTTGACCCCGGGCGTCGATGCACCTATTGTTTCCACCGGTATGCAAGACCTCGTGACCATCTGCTCCTACGATGTCGAGCGTCAGAATCAAGCATGCGAGGACGACGAGGGCCGACTCGTCAGCCCCATACCTGTGCGAACTTGTGGATTTGCTCCACATACTCGTTGACGGGGGTATTTTCGCCTGCTACTATATTCGGCTGTTGCACTAACTGATGCATGAAGGGCAAGTAAACATGTACGCAATCGTTAACACGGGCGGCAAGCAGTACAAGGTCGCCACCGACGATGTCATCACCGTCGAGAAGATCGAGGGCAATGAGGGCGATAAGGTCACCCTGCCGGTCATCTTCCTCAACGATGGTAAGAAGATCGTCACCGATCCCGACAAGCTGGCCAAGGCCAAGGTTACCGCTCAGATCGTTGAGCAGTTCAAGGGCGAGAAGCAGCTGGTCTTCAAGTTCCACAAGCGTAAGCGCTATCGTCGTCTGAAGGGTCACCGTCAGCAGCTCACCAAGCTGAAGATTGTGAAGGTCCAGGCTACGTCCCGCGCCAAGAAGGCTGTCAAGGCAGAGGCCGAGGCTGTTGCCGAGGCTCCCGTCGCCGAGTAGATTACACTCGTAACGAAAGAGTAGGTATACACAATGGCACACAAAAAAGGACTCGGTTCCTCCCGTAATGGCCGTGACTCCCGCGGTCAGCGCCTTGGCACGAAGCGCTTCGCCGGCCAGACGGTAACCACGGGCACGATTCTCGTCCGTCAGCACGGCACGCACATCCACCCGGGTGAGAACGTTGGCCGTGGCAAGGACGACACGCTGTTCGCGCTGGTCGACGGTACCGTTGAGTTCCACAAGGGTATCAAGCACAGGGTCAGCGTACGCCCGCTCGCGAACGCGTAATTCACCCTTCATAGAGCACATATGTGGGAGGCACTTGAGTTTTAGGATTCAAGGGTCTCCCTCTTTTTTGTAGGAGGCGATTCTGTTGTCACAGTTCACCGATATTAGCCGCATCAACGTGTGCGGCGGCGACGGCGGAGCCGGCTGCATGTCGTTTAGGCGTGAGGCCTTTGTACCTAAGGGCGGCCCCGATGGCGGCGACGGCGGTCGTGGTGGCAATGTCGTCATCCAGGCCGATGCTCAGCTGTCTTCGCTGATCGACTACCGCTTTAAGCATCATTTCCGTGCCGAGCGCGGCACGCACGGCCAGGGCGCCCGTCGCAACGGCAAGAGCGGCGAGGACCTCATTCTGAAAGTCCCCATGGGCACCGTGGTGCGTGAGCTCGATCCCGAGACGCAGACCCCGATGTTCGAGATTGCCGACCTGGTGCATGATGGCGAGCGTGTCGTCGTTGCCCCCGGTGGCGCCGGTGGCCTGGGCAACACCCACTTTGTGACGTCGGTGCGCCGCGCGCCCGCGTTCGCCCAGCTGGGCGAGCCGGCCGAGGAGCACTGGATTGAGCTCGAGATGAAGCTCATGGCCGATGCTGCGCTCGTGGGCTTTCCCTCGGTGGGCAAGTCCTCGCTCATCGCGCGCATGAGCGCAGCTCGTCCCAAGATTGCCGACTACCCGTTTACCACGCTCGTTCCTAATTTGGGCATGGTACGTGCCGGCGAGTACTCCTATGTCGTCGCCGACGTTCCCGGCCTCATTGAGGGCGCGAGCGAGGGCAAGGGTCTGGGCCACCAGTTCCTGCGCCATATCGAGCGCACGGCCCTGATCATGCATGTCGTCGATATGACGGGCGGCTTTGAGGATCGCGATCCGGTCGAGGACTATCGCATCATCAATCGCGAGCTCGAGCAGTATGGCGCCGAGCTTTCGGAGCGTCCGCAGATTGTCGTTGCCAACAAGTGCGATGCACCGGGTACGGCCGACAAGATTGCCGACCTGAAGCGCGCTGCGCTCGACGACGGGCATATGTTCTTTGCCGTGTCTGCCGTGACGGGTGCCGGTCTCAATACCCTGATGCTCGCCGTGGGCGAGCAGGTGGCCAAGCTCCGCGCCGAGCTGGCGGTCTCGGATGAGCCGGTCGATCTTCGTGATGATGAGTGGGAGCGCCGCCGCCTACAGCGCGAGAAGCGTTTCCGAATTGTCCAGGAAGAGCCCCACGCCTTCCGCGTCGTGGGTCGCGCCATCGAGCGTATGGTCATTCAGACCGACTGGGAAAACGAGGAAGCCGTCATCTACCTGCAGCATAAGTTTGCTCGCATGGGCGTTGACGACGCGCTTGAGAAGGCCGGCTGCCGAGCGGGCGACGAGGTCCGCATTTGCCAGCGCGCCTTTGACTTTGAGGGCGCTGAGGATTTCTCGGAGTACGAGGACGAGCTTGAGGACGCCGTCGAGGCCGTTGAGGTGGCAGATGCCGCAGATGAGAGCGTCGAGGTTGTCGATGCTGCGGACGTCGCTGACGATGTTGAGACCCCGGAGGGCGAGTAGGCCATGTCGCTGCGCGGTGGAATCGGTTTGCCCGAGCTGCCCATCGAGGATGGGCGGGAGTTTAGGCTTGGCATCATGGGCGGCACCTTCGACCCGATCCATTACGGTCATCTGGTGACCGCCGAGCAGGCGCGCGAGTCGCTCGACTTGGATGCCGTGCTCTTTATGCCGGCTGGCTCTCCTGCCTTTAAGCTCGACAAACCGGTGACGCCGGCCGAGGACCGTTATGCTATGACGGTTCTCGCCACCGCCGCGAACCCGGCGTTTTTGGCGAGCCGATTCGAGATCGATCGCGAGGGTGTCACTTACACAGCCGATACGCTGCGCGCCCTGCGCGAGTTTTACCCGCCGCAGGTAAAGCTCTACTTTATTACGGGTGCCGATGCGATTATCGATATTGTGACCTGGCATCATGCTGACGAGATTGCCGAGTTGGCAACTTTTATTGCCGCGACACGCCCCGGTTTCGATATCGATACGGCTCGTGCGCGGATCAAAGAGTCGGGCCTGCCGTTCGACGTGCGCTATATCCAGATTCCGGCGCTGGCGATTAGCTCGACCAACATTCGCAAGCGAGTTGCCCGCGGCATGAGTGCGCGCTATCTTACGAGCGAGTCCGTGCTCGGCTACATTCGCAAACGCGGTCTGTATGCCGATCTGGGCCAAGAAGATTTTGAGTGATGGGGGTCAATGTTGGCCGTTGAAGATTCGTTTGAGGGCGATGAACGCGCGCTGCTCAAGCGCATTCATGAGCTGCTCGATGTTCGCATGAAGGACAAGCGCAAGCGCTATGTCCATTCGTTGGGTGTTGCCGAGACTGCGTTACATCTTGCCGAGGTGTATGGTGTCGATCGCTTTGACGCCGCTGCCGCCGGCCTGATCCATGACTGGGACAAGGTGCTCTCCGACGATGAGCTGGTGGCCCGTGCGCTGCACTACGGTATTAAGGTCGCCGGCTCGCCTTCGGCCGCCACGCCGCTGTTGCATGGACCGGTTGCCGCTTATGAGCTTCCGCAGCTCTTTCCCGAGCTTTCGCCGGCGGTCTTTCAGGCTGTCGACCGTCACACCGTGGGCGCTTGCGATATGACGCCGCTCGATATGGTGGTCTTCGTGGCCGATGCCATCGAGCCCAATCGTCACGGTGATTACGCCCATGCGCTGCGTAAGATGGTGGGGGAGTCTTCGCTCGATGAGTTGTTCTTCTCCTGTTTTGCGCAGGGTCTGGTCTACGTGATCCAGTCTGGGCGCTATCTTTATCCCACGGCTATTACGATTTACAACAATTACGCCCAGCTGCGCTAGCCCGGGCTGTCTAGAAAGAGGTATTCCATGGCTGACGAGACCATGACCGACGAGCAGATTCTTGAGGATGTGGAGCACAAGAGCTTCGTTGCCACTTCCGACCGCACCGCCGCCTCGCTGTCCGCGAGCGGCGTCGCCGCCGAGGATGTCGCTCGCGCCGCCGCGCAGGCCGCCTACGACAAGAAGGCCGAGGACGTTCAGGTGCTCGACCTGACCGAGCTTTCGGACGTGTGCGACTACTTTGTGCTCGCCACCGGTACCAACAACCGTCAGGTCGATTCAATCGTCGACGAGATCGAGGAGAAGGTCGCCGAGTCTTGCAGCGAGCACCCGTTCTCCATCGAGGGCCGCGAGCAGAAGACCTGGATGCTCATGGACTACGGCTCGGTCGTCGTCCACGTCTTCACCCCCGAGGCACGCGAGTTCTACCGTCTCGAAAAGCTCTGGGGCGACGCCCCCCAGCTCCCCCTCAACCTCCTCTAGTAGTTAATTTGGGATGGGGTTTAGCTACCCTCAAGCATTTCGCCGGGCAGTTGCGTTTTCCGCAGCCGCCCGGCTTTCTTTTTGCCAAAAAGTTGCTAATCGTTAAAGCGGGATTGGCGGCCGAAGGATAGGGCGGTGTCGCCGAATTTGTCTCGGACGGCATCGATGGCGACGGAGAGGTCTCGGCGGTCGCTGGATTGGGCTCCACGGTCGTCGACTTCGCAGAACAGGTCGGTCTGGATGCCGCCCTGATGGTCGAAGTCGCTCATGCCGATGCCCGCCAGGCGCACGTGCATACCTTCTTGCCAGATGTTGTCGAGTAACTCGAGAGCCACCGCTACAAAGATGTTTTCGTCGTCGGTGGGGTGCGGCAGGCGACGCTGTGCCGAGCGACCGCTACCATACGAATACTTGAGCTTAAGTGTCACGGTGCCACCCGTCAGTCCCTGACGGCGCAGACGGCGACCGACCGACTCACCCAGCAGCGCGATCGCCGCTTCGATATCCCCACGCTCGGTCAAATCCTTCGCGAAGGTGCGCTCATTGCTCACCGATTTGACCTCGCGTTCCTCATCTAGACTCGTGACCTCGGAAATCTCGAGACCCAGTGCACGTTGGCGCATGCGCTCGCCGTTGACGCCAAAAATCGAGGTCAATGTGGACTTCGGTGCGCGAGAAAGCTCGCCAAGCGTATAGATGCGCATGCGGCGCAGACGCTCCTCGGCCGAGCGCCCGATACCGCTCATGGCAGACACCGGCAGCGCGGCCAAGAAGCGCTGCTCGGTCCCGGGACGCACGATAGTCAGGCCAAATGGCTTATCGCGTTCGCTGGCAATTTTGGCCACCGTCTTATTGCAGCCGACGCCAATGGAGCAGGTCACTCCCAGCGCCGCAACGCGATCGCTAATGCGCCGCGCCACCAGCAGCGGGTCCTCGGGCGCAAAGCGGCCCGGTGTGATATCGATAAAGGCCTCGTCGATGGACACGCGTTCCACGCGTGGTGTCTCGTCGGCGAGAATCGCCATGACCTGCGCGCTCACTTCGCGGTAGCGATCAAAATGCCCATGCGTCCAAATGGCCTGTGGACACAGGCGCCGAGCCTCGGCCGAGGGCATGGCGGAGTGCACGCCAAATCGGCGCGCCTCATACGAACACGTGGACACGACGCCGCGTGATTCGGCGTCCCCGCCCACGATGAGCGGCTTGCCGCGCCATTCGGGATGATCGAGCATCTCTACGCTCGCAAAAAACGCATCGAGGTCCATCAGGCCCACCGCCGGACCCGTCCAGGGCGGCGGTGTTACGCCCGCAGCATCCTCATAACCGTATGTATGTTCGCGTCTTTCCATGTCATGAGTATACCGCGCAGCTCATGTGGGGTGCGTGGATGTGCTTGCAAATCGCGAATTCTTGTCTAAGATATGGATTTGCCTTCGACTACACCGAAGAAGTTGGTCTCACGGACTTCACCTGCCCGCGTCGATGGCGTATTATGTTCAACTGTTTGTTTGTAGTTGCAGCCTAAAGCTGCTTGGTTGGAGGAGTTTCCTTTGGCAGTCAAGATTCGCCTTGCTCGTCACGGCGCTAAGAAGCGTCCGTACTACCGTGTCGTCGTCGCCGATTCTCGCGCCCCGCGTGACGGTCGTATCATCGAGGAGGTTGGCCGCTACAACCCGATGACCGCCCCCAAGACCATCAACCTCGACCTCGAGAAGATTGCTGACTGGCAGTCCAAGGGCGCTCAGCTCACCGACGCCGTCGCTGCTCTGGTCAAGGCCGCCAACGAGGGCGAGAAGACCGAGACCGTCGTCAAGAAGTCCAAGAAGCAGCTCGCCAAAGAGGCCGAGGCCGCTAAGGCTGCCGCTGAGGCCGCTGAGGGCGCCGAGGAGTAAATCGTGCCTGAGGTTGACGCTGCACAGCTCGAGGGTGAGGCAATGCTCTCAGATCGCATCGCCGATCTCGTCGAATATCTCGTTGTTCAGATCGTCGACGACCCGGATTCCGTGAGCCTTGAGGTCATTGATGGTGACGACGCCTCCACGATTGAGGTTTCGGTTGCCGAGGATGACGTCGCTAAGGTCATCGGCCGTCGTGGCCGTACCATCAAGGCCATTCGCACGCTCGCCCGTGCACTGGCCGCTCGCCTCGACACTGCTGTCGAGGTAGAGGTTCTGGGCTAGGACCTTGAGGTCCCAGTACAAAAACATCGCCCGTGTGGTCAAGCCGCACGGAAGGAAGGGGGAGGTCCTCGCGCAGCCGCTGCGGGGGCTTCCTTCTGTATTGGAGCCGGGTATGCGTGTCGCCTTGACACCGCCGGCGCTCAAGCGCGACCGTTTTTGCACGGTCGTGTCCGTCACCGATACGGGCGATGGCGATTTGGTCTCGTTTGAGGGCATAGACGATTTGACGGCCGCCGAGGGCATCACCGGATGCTACGTGCTGGCTGACCGTGACGACTTTGAGCTCGATTCGCTCGACGCCGCCTATACCGACCTGATGGGTCGCGAGGTGGTCGATGAGCGCTTCGGTTCGCTCGGAACGATTGCCGAGATCATGTCGACGCCCGCCAACGATGTTTGGGTTGTCGAGGGCGATCGGTACGGCGAGGTGCTGATCCCCGTGATCGAGCAGGTTGTGCTCGATCTTCCCGACACTGGAACAATTTCCGTCCATGTTATGGACGGCTTGATCGATATGGACAAGTAGGGAGGACAACATGCTGATCGAGACCCTTTCGGTCTTTCCCGAGATGTTTGAGCCCGTTATGTCCACATCGATCTTGGGCCGCGCCCGCAAGGCCGGCTTTTTTGATTTTAAGGCGTATAACCTGCGCGACTGGACGCACGACCGCCATCGCACTGTCGATGACGAACCGTACGGCGGCGGACAGGGCATGCTCATGAAGGTTGAGCCCATCGCCGAGGCCATCGAGGCCATTAGTGCCGAGGGCCCCAAGCCCACCGTGGTGTTCTTTACCCCCTGCGGCGAGCCCTTTACGCAGCATGTGGCCGAGCGCCTGCTCAAAAGCGAGCGCCTATTGTTTGTGTGCAGCCGTTACGAGGGCGTCGACGAGCGCGCATATGCGTATGCCGATGAGCGTCTGTCGATTGGCGACTACGTGCTTACGGGCGGCGAGCTGCCCGCTATGGTCGTGGCTGATGCCGTCGTACGGCTCATTCCCGGCGCCCTGGGCGACGAGATGAGCAACGTGGACGAGTCGTTCTCGACTGCTGAGGACGGCGGCCTGCTCGAGTACGCGCAGTACACCCGCCCCGCCGAGTTCAACGGCGAGGGCGTGCCTCCGGTGCTCGTAAGCGGCGACCACGCCAAGGTCGATGCCTGGCGCCGCAAAAACGCCATCGAGCGCACCTGTCGTTGGCGTCCCGATCTGATCGAGACGGCTCGCCTCACGCCCGAAGAGCGTGCGTATGCGCAGGAGATCCTGGACGCTTCGTATTCGCAGAGCGAGGAGTGAGAATGGTTCCATCGCAGCATTCTGCCCTGAGGGGCGCCTTTGAGTGGATTGTGATTGTCGCGATTGCGCTCGCCGCCACCTTCGTGATTCGTACGTTTGTGGTCGAGCCCTTCGTGGTGCCCACCGGCTCCATGGAGTCCACGATCGAGATCGGCGATCAGATTCTGGCGCAGAAGGTGACGCTCGAGCTCGGACAGCCCGTCAAACAGGGTGACATTGTGGTGTTCCACAACCCCGATGCCACGTCCGAGCATGACGTGCTGGTAAAGCGCGTCATCGCCACGGCCGGCCAGACGGTCGACCTGCAGGACGGCAAGGTCGTCGTTGACGGCCAGGCGCTCGATGAGGACTATACGACCGGCATGAGCTGGCCGCTTTCGGTCCAGGCGCCCGCCGCCCAGGTGAGCTATCCCTACACCGTCCCTGACGACTGTGTGTGGGTAATGGGCGACAATCGCGAGAACTCAGCCGACTCCCGCTACTTTGGCCCGGTCGACCGCTCCGATCTGATTGCCGTGGCGCTTATGCGCTACTGGCCGCTCAACCGTATCGGCGCTATCGACTAAAAACCGCTATAGTACCTAACCGTGTAATCGTTTCGACGAGGGGATATTAGAGGCATGAACGCTTCATCGCTTTCCTTCCAAGACATCATCCTGCGCCTCCAGCAGTACTGGGGCGAGCAGGGCTGCGTCATTATGCAGCCCTATGACTCCGAGGTCGGTGCCGGTACCTTCCATACCGCGACCACGCTGCGCTCGCTCGGTCCCGCCGAGTGGCGCACCTGCTATGCGCAGCCCTGCCGCCGTCCCGCCGACGGCCGCTACGGCGAGAACCCCAACCGCATGCAGCACTACTATCAGTTCCAGGTGCTCATCAAGCCCTCGCCGGTCAATGCCCAGGAGCTCTACCTGGGTTCGCTGGCCGCCATTGGCCTGGACCCCAACGACCATGACGTCCGCTTTGTCGAGGACGACTGGGAGAGCCCGACGCTCGGCGCCTGGGGCCTTGGCTGGGAGGTCTGGCTCAACGGCATGGAGGTCACGCAGTTCACGTACTTCCAGCAGGTAGGCGGCATCGAGGTCGACCCCGTGCCCGTCGAGATCACCTACGGTCTGGAGCGTATCGCCATGTACGCCCAGGGCGTTAACTCCGTCTACGACTTGGTGTGGAGCTATCTGCCCGACGGCACGCCCATGACCTACGGCGACGTGTTCCTGGAGAACGAGCGCGAGTTCAGCGCCTACAACTTTGAGGTCGCCAACGTCGAGATGATGCGTCAGAAGTTTGACGACTACGAGGCCGAGTGCCACTCCTGCCTGGAGCGCAAGCTGCCGCTGCCGGCATACGACTGCGTTATGAAGTGCAGCCATGCCTTCAACCTGCTCGATGCCCGCGGTGCACTGTCCGCAGTCGAGCGCGCCAACTACATCCTGCGCGTCCGCGCTGTCGCCAAGGCGTGCTGCGAGGCCTACATGGCCGAGGTCGCCGGAATCAACGAGAATGCCGACCAGGAAGGCGAGGTGGCGTAAGCCATGGCAGACGCTAAGGATTTCCTGTTTGAGATCGGTACGGAGGAAATGCCCTCTGCACCGCTGAACAATGCCGTCAAGCAGCTTGGCACCATGATCGCCAAGGGTCTCGACGAGGCCGGTCTGGCCCACGGCGAGGTCCGCGTGATCTCGAGCCCGCGTCGTCTTGCCGCGCTCGTTGCCGATGTCGCCACTGCGACCGATGAGGTTCACGAGGTCAAGCGCGGCCCCGCGGCCAACATCGCCTTCGATGCCGACGGCAACGCCACCAAGGCCGCCCAGGGCTTTGCTCGTAAGTGCGGCGTGGCTGCCGAGGACCTGGTGCGCCGCGAGGACACCGACGGACGCGAGTACGTCTTTGCCGAGAAGAACATTCCTTCCGCCCCGGCCACACCGATCCTGACGGCCCTGTGCGAGAAGACCATCGCCGGCCTGCAGTGGCCCAACTACCGCTCTCAGCGCTGGGGCCACGAGCACGCCACGTTCGTTCGTCCGGTCCGCTGGATCTGCTGCCTTCTGGGCGAGGACGTCGTGCCCGTGTCGTTTGCCGATGTGACGAGCGGCAACACCACGCGCGGCCATCGTGTCCTGGGTCCCGGTGACCACGTGGTCGCCAGCCCCGCCGTCTACGAGCAGGTGCTCGAGGGTGCCGGCGTACTTTCCGCCGAGCGCCGCCGCGAGGCCATCCTCGCCGGTATTGCCGAGGTCGAGGCCGCTCGTCCCGGCTGCCATGTCGACACGCCCAAGAAGGTCTTCGAGGAGGTCATCAACCTCTGCGAGTGGCCGACGGTGCTCGTCGGTACCTTCGACGAGGAGTTCCTCAAGGTCCCGCACGAGATCATCTGCGAGTCCATGCTCACCAACCAGCGCTACTTTCCGATCTATGACGGCGAAGGCAAGCTGACGCGTGAGTTCGTGGTCGTGTCCAACAGCAAGCCCGAGAACGCCGAGCGCGTGATCGACGGCAATGAGCGCGTTGTGCGCGCCCGCCTGGACGACGCCAAGTTCTTCTACGAGGAGGACCTGAAGATCTCCCTCGACGAGTTCCGTGAGCGTCTGGCCAAGGTTGCCTTCCAGGAGAAGCTCGGCAGCGTGCTCGCCAAGTCCGAGCGTATCGAGCAGCTCGCGCTCGCTATCGCCCGTGAGGCCCATATGGGTGCCCACCTTGCCGCCGACGCTGCTCGTGCCGCGCACCTGTGCAAGGCCGACCTGGTGTCCAACGCCGTCGTCGAGTTCACGAGCCAGCAGGGCGTGATGGGCGGCTACTACGCCACCGCGATGGGGGAGAACGACGAGGTCGCCCATGCCATTCGCGATCACTATCGTCCCCGTTTTGCCGGCGATGAGCTGCCCGAGGGTACTGCTGGCTGCATCGTGGCCTGCGCCGACAAGCTCGATACCATCGCCGGCATCTTTGCCATCGGCGAGCCGCCGACCGGCTCTTCCGACCCGTATGCGCTGCGTCGTGCCGCCATCGGCATCATCAACATCCTGCGCGATCGTCTGCCGATCGACCCCACGTCACTCATCGACTTCGCCCTTGAGCTCTATACCGAGCAGGGTATTGAGTTTGACGCCGCCGAGGTCGCCCAGCAGGTCCGTGACTTCTTCCACGGTCGCCTGGTGAGCATGGCCCGCGACGAGAAGATCCCGGCCGATACCGTTGCCGCCGTCTCCGCGGTGCACATTATCGCCCCGTCGGTCTTCTTCGCCCGCTGCGCTGCCCTCGATGAGGCCCGCAAGAACGATGCTGAGACCTTCGACAACCTTGCTACCGCCTATGCCCGTGCCGCGCACATCTCCAAGCCCGAGCTGGGTGCGGAGTACGACCGCAGCCTGATGGGCGATGTCGAGCTTGCGCTTGCCGACGCCTCCGAGGCCGCTCAGACCGCCGTCGATGCCGCTCTCGCCGCCGAGGATTACCCGGCAGCGTTTGCCGCCCTGGCAGCCCTGCGCGCGCCCATCGACCGTTTCTTCGACGAGGTTATGGTCATGGACAAGGACGAGCAGCTCCGCGATAATCGCCTTAAGCTGCTCAACCGCTTCGAGGCCGTTTTCTCCGGCATCGCCAACATCGGTGAGCTTGCCCGCAAAAAGTAAGCTAGCCTGCGCGTAAGCGCAAAAGGAGCCCCGCATGGATTGCCCGGTCACCGCTCGTCCCACCGTCATCGTTATCTCCGACTCACTCGGAGATACCGCTTGCGAGGTGGTGCTTGCGGCGTCCGGGCAATTTGATGAAGGGGCTTTTCATCTCTTGCGCCTGCCCAAGGTGAACTCAGTGGAGCAGGTCAAGTCGTTTGTCGGTCCGCGCGTCGATGCCGATCATCGCGATATCGCCGTGTTCCACACCATCGTCGACCCTGCCCTGCGCGCTCGCGTGCTCGACTACTTGGGCATGCTGCATATTCGCTCGGTCGACCTGATCGGGCCGACGCTTGCCGTGCTGTCGTCGCTTATCGGTGTTGCGCCCAAGGGCGTGGCCGGCGTGATCCATAAGACCGACGATCGTTATTTTCATCGCATCGAGGCCATGGAGTACTTTGTCGAGCACGATGACGGACGCGGCTGCGATGATCTATCGGGCGCCGACATCGTGCTACTGGGTGTGTCGCGCACGTCTAAGACGCCGCTGTCAATGTATCTGGCCTATCAGGGCTACAAGGTCGCCAACGTTCCGCTGGCGCACGGCATGGAGCCGCCCAAGTCGATTTACGAGGTCGATCCGATGCGCCTATTCGGTCTGATTTCGACCGTCGATGTGATCTCCGAGATTCGCGATAGCCGTCTGGGCGATGACTATGCGCGTGCCGTCGCCGGTTCCTACGCCGAGCCTGAGAGCGTGCGCAGCGAACTTGAGGAGGCCCGTGCCCTCATGAAGCGCCTGGGATGCTTTGTGGTGCGCACCGACGGCAAGGCGATCGAGGAGAGCGCCTCCGAGATTATTGCTCATCTGGAGGAGATCCAAGAAGCAAGGGCCTGCCGCGCCGCTCGCCGCGCGCAGCAGTAGCAATCGCTGAGCAGTCTTTTTGGGACAAATACTTCTGATAGATTTGTCCCACCTGGCAATTGAGCATTTTCGCAACGTTCAATATCATATTATATTGGCCTATTTGCTAAAGCGCTTTAGCAGTTTATACCGCTTTTTACCTGCAATTACGTTGTACTGGTATCTTCATAAGGTAACCACCTTTACCTACCGTTTACCGCCAGTTTTAGCACGTTTACCAAACCGCGCAGCCTCTGCTCATGCCCGCCCAAAACCCGCCGTATAGTTCCCTCACGGCCCGCATCCGGCGGGTCGATTCGTTACCACGGTCGTGCGCGAGAGCGCATGGAAGGGGAAGTATCGTGAGCGATTGCAAGAGGGTTTACCGTTTTGGAACCGACGCCCAGGGCACTTGTGTCACCGAGGGCGACAAGTCTATGAACTTCGTGCTTGGCGGCAAGGGCGCGAACCTTGCCGAGATGAGCCGTATCGGCCTGCCGGTTCCCGGTGGCTTTACCATTACCTGCCAGACCTGCGTCGAGTACTCCGGTGCCGGCAACGTGTGGCCTGAGGGCGCACTCGACGAGATCGTTGCCGCCGAGGCCGACCTCGAGGCCCGCTGCGGCAAGAAGCTCGGTGACGCCAACGATCCGCTGCTCGTGTCGGTGCGCTCGGGCGCTCCGTTCTCCATGCCCGGCATGATGGACACGGTCCTCAACCTGGGTCTCAACGACGATTCCGTCCAGGGCCTCATCGCCCAGACGCAGAACCCGCGCTTTGCCTGGGACAGCTATCGCCGCTTTATCCAGATGTTCTCCAACGTCGTTATGGGCGTCGACGCCGACCTGTTCGAGAACGCCCTGACCCAGGCCCGCCTGGTTGCCGGCGTCCGCGTCGACTCCGAGCTTTCGGCCGAGGACCTGCAGGAGCTCGTCGAGACCTTCAAGGGCATCTTCTCCGACAACGTCGAGGCCGCCCTGTATCCCGAGCTCGAGGTCGCCGATGGCAAGCCCGTCTTCCCGCACGATCCGGAGCTCCAGCTGCGCCTTGCCATCCAGGCCGTCTTTGGCAGCTGGATGAACGAGCGCGCCTGCATTTACCGCAAGCAGCACGGCATCTCCGATGACCTCGGTACCGCCGTCAACGTTCAGGCCATGGCCTTTGGCAACAAGGGCGAGACCTCTGCGACCGGCGTCGCCTTCACCCGCAACCCGGCCGACGGCACCAAGGAGTTCTACGGCGACTTTCTGGTCAACGCCCAGGGCGAGGACGTCGTCGCCGGCATCCGCAACACCGAGCCCATCGCCGATCTCAAGACCACCCCGGGCCTCGAGTCCGCAGGCGAGGAGCTTGAGCGCGTGTTCCTTACGCTCGAGGATCACTATCGCGATATGTGCGATATCGAATTCACCATCGAGCAGGGCAAGCTCTGGATGCTCCAGACCCGCGTGGGCAAGCGCACCGCCACCGCCGCCCTGCGCATTGCCATCGAGATGGTCGAGGAGGGTCTGATCACCCGCGAGGAGGCCGTGAGCCGCATCGATCCCGCTCAGCTCGACCAGCTCCTGCACCCGCAGTTCGACTCCTCCAAGAAGTACGAGGCGCTGGCCTGCGGTCTTAACGCCAGCCCCGGCGCCGCCGTGGGCGAGGTCGTGTTCTCGAGCGACGACGCCGTCGCGCGTTCTGCCGAGGGTCACAAGGTCATCCTGGTCCGCTGGGAGACCAACCCCGACGACCTGAAGGGCATGGTTGCCGCCGAGGGCATCCTGACGAGCCATGGCGGCAAGACGAGCCACGCCGCCGTTATCGCCCGCGGCATGGGCACGCCCTGCGTCTGCGGTGTCGAGCGCTTCCATATCGACGCCGCCGAGAAGGTCGTGCGCATCGAGGGCAGCGACCGCGTACTGCACGAGGGCGACATCATCTCCATCGACGGTACCCAGGGCATCGTTGTCGACGGCGCAGTCGACCTGGTCTCCGCCGAGCTCACGGGCGACCTGGACACCATCCTGTCCTGGGCCGACGAGATTCGCTTAGACGAGACCTGCGGCCATGCCAACCACGTGCGCGTCAACGCCGACAACCCCGAGGATGCCGAGCTCGCGCTTGAGTTTGGCGCCGAGGCTATCGGCCTGTGCCGCACCGAGCATATGTTCCTGGGCGATCGTAAGAACATCATCCAGAGCTTCATCCTGTCCGACGACGAGGCCGTCAAGCAGCAGGCGCTGGCTGATCTGCTCAAGGTTCAGACCGAGGACTTCCTGGCCATGTTCAAGACCATGACCGGTCGCGACGTGGTCGTTCGCCTGATCGACCCGCCCCTGCACGAGTTCCTGGACGATCCCCGCGAGCTCGAGGTCGCCATCACCAAGAAGGAAGCCGCTGGTGCCAGCGAGGAGGAACTTGCCGCACTGCGTGCCCGTCTGCGTCGCATCGACGGCATGGTCGAGTCGAACCCCATGCTCGGCCTGCGCGGCGTGCGTCTGTCTGTCGTCTTTGGCGACCTGCCGCTCATGCAGGTTCGTGCCGTGGCCACGGCTGCCGCTCGCCTTTTCAAGGAAGGCGTCGACCCGCGCCCCGAGATCATGGTCCCGCTCGTCTCCATTACGGCCGAGCATGTCCAGACGCGCGAGGTTATCGAGCGCGTGATCGCCGAGGTTTCCGCCGAGGAGGGCGTCGAGCTCAATATTCCCGTGGGCACCATGCTCGAGCTGCCGCGCGCCTGCATGGTCGCCGACGAGATCGCCCAGCACGCCGACTTCTTCTGCTTTGGCACCAACGACCTGACGCAGACGACCTTCGGCTTCTCCCGCGACGACGCCGAGGCCAAGTTCATCCCGCTGTATATGCACAAGAAGATCCTGAAGGATAACCCCTTCGAGACTATCGACTCTGCAGTACTTGAGCTGGTGCGCATGGCCGTCGAGAAGGGTCGCGCCACCAACCCCGGTATGCACTTTGGCGTATGCGGCGAGCACGGCGGCGACCCCAAGTCCATCAAGAGCCTGTTTAACGTTGCCGATGTGGATTACGTATCCTGTTCGCCCTACCGCGTGCCGCTCGCGCGTCTTGCTGCCGCCCAGGCCAAGCTCGAGGCCAAGCGTAACGCCTAAGGTTTTGCGTTTCCGCGCGTAACGTAGCCCCCCTTCATGCCGCCCGTCTCTTTTTTGGGGCGGGCGGTTATCATGTGCGGGTTTTGTCTTTTTGTCTGCGCGAAAAATTGTTCTTGCAGCCAAGGTTACGGCGTGTATACTCAATTTCGTTTGTTCAACTACGTGCCGGCCAAGGTGGTACGGCACCTCTAGAAGAGTAAGGAATTGCACATGGATTACATCCGCGCAATCGAGCGTCAGCAGATCCGCGAGGACATCCCGCAGGTCCGCGTTGCCGACAACGTCAAGGTTCACTACCGCATTAAGGAAGGCGACCGCGAGCGCATCCAGGTTTTCCAGGGTGACGTCATCCGCATGGCCGGCGCCGGTGCCCGTGAGACCTTCACCGTCCGCAAGATTTCCTTCGGTGTCGGTGTTGAGCGTACCTTCCCGCTTCACAGCCCCAAGATCGCCAAGCTCGAGGTCGTCCGTCATGGTCGCGTCCGTCGCGCCAAGCTGTACTACCTCCGCGACAAGGTGGGCAAGGCTGCTCGCATCCCCGAGAAGCGCTAAGAAGATCGCAACGTCTGTCCACTCGTTTGGACAAAAGGGTCACCTTCGGGTGGCCCTTCTTTTTATCTGATTCGCATGCAAGGAGGCCCCGATATGGCCAACATGACGAGCTCGGTTTCGGCATCGCAGGTTGCCGGCGAGCTGGCGAGCGCCACGTTTGAGGAGATTCCCACCCTCGTGGAGCATTATCGCGAGGATCCGCGCCAGCAGGTGATCAAGGCTTGCGAGCGCGCCCTTAAGCGCCATGCCAAAGAACTTGCCGAGCGCGAGCGCGTCAATGACATGTACGAGCTCATGCAAGAGCTCGGCGGGGATGGCGTGGTCGTGGGTGTCGACGAGGTGGGTCGCGGCTCGGTGGCCGGTCCTTTGACGGTGTGCGCCGTGTGCCTTCCCATGGAGCCGCGCGTTTGGGGCATCAACGATTCCAAAAAGCTCACGCCGGCGCGTCGCGAGCTGCTCTCGGTGAAGATTGCCGAGGTCGCGACAGCGATCGGTTTTTGCCATATCGCGCCTGCGGATATCGATGATATGGGTATGGCCCGCGCCATCCGAGCCGCCGTGGCAGGTGCCGTGGCCGATACGGGACTTGAACCCGATTGTGTGCTCATGGACGGCAACCCCTTGGGCGCTGTTCCCAATGAGCGCGATGTGGTAAAGGGTGATGCCAAGATCGCCTGCATCGCCGCCGCCTCCATTATGGCCAAGGTCACGCGTGACGAGATGATGGTCGAGTACGACGCCGAGTATCCCGAGTACCATCTGGCTGAGTCGAAGGGCTATGCGAGTCCCGAGCACATCGAGGCCATTCGCAAACACGGTCTTTCTCCGCTGCACCGCGTGAGCTTTTGCGGAAACTTTCTGCAGACCGAGCGCCTTTTCTAGGCCAATTGTGGAGACAAGGACCTTAAGGGTTCTATAAATCTGCTGGTAGGGGCCGCGCGCAACGCTTTTGTTGCGCGCGGCCTCTCTTTTGTTTGCGTTTGGTTGGCTTTTGGTTTGTTTCCGGTACTTACCCGCATGAAGCCTGCCCTCATTATCGGGGCAATGCAGGGAGCGGGAAAGGAGACCCCATGTGTGCCGCAGGCAAAATGAGCAAGACGCAGCAGCTCAAGGAGCGTTGGGAAGAGGGGGAGCTCGATTGCGGGTCGATCACGCCCGAGTTTATCAAGGGTCTCAGTCCGCGTGAGCTCGGTATGCTGGGCGAGCTCATCGCTATCGACTACTTTAACGAGCGCGGCTACGCATTGCTGGAGCAGGGCTATCGCTGCTCGGAAGGCGAGGCAGATCTGGTGCTGCTCGACGAGCTCGACGATGTCGTGGTGATGGCCGAGGTAAAGACCAGGCGGGTTGCGCTGGATTGCGATACGCGCGTGTTCCCTGAGGAGGCAGTGAACGCCCAAAAGCAACGGCGATATCGTCGAATCGCGAGTTGCTATCTCATGGAACACTATCCGCTCAAGGCGATCCGCTTCGATGCCGTGGGCGTCACTATTCGCGGCGGGCATATCGCCGAGATCGAGCATCAGTACAACGCGTTCGATTGGCAGGTGTCGTGATGGCGTTTGAGACGTTTGCCGTTCACGCTGCCTGTATCCGCGGCGTCGAGGCGATCCCCGTTACGGTCGAGGTCTCGCTTGCGGGCGGCGTTCCAGGTATCCAGATGCTCGGCATCCCGAGCATGGAGGTGATGGAGTCGCGCGGGCGTATTCGCTGCGCGATGCGCTCTGCAGGGTTCGAGATCCCGCGCTCGGGCATCACCGTCAACTTGGCGCCCGGCGATATCCGTAAGACCGGTAGCGGCTTCGACTTGCCGATTGCCATCGCGGTGTTGGCTGCCGACGGGCAGATTCCCCGCGACAATCTCGATCGCTGTCTCATTGCCGGCGAGCTCGGTCTGGATGGCACGGTGCTTCCCGTCAAGGGCGAGGTGGCGTTTCAGCTGCTGGCGCGCGATATGGGGCTTTCCTTTATCGCCGGCAGGTCCGACCAACATGTTCCGCTTGCGGGGGTCGACTGTGGTTTTATCGATCATCTGTCGCAGCTTGCCCACGGTATGGGCGAGGCGGCTCGGCACTATTTGGATTCCGAAGGCGTCGAGGCGACCTTTGAGCCCGAGCTCGATTATGCCGATGTACTGGGTCAGGAGGTCGCTAAACGCGGTATGGCGCTCGCGGCGGCAGGAGAGCTCGGCTTGCTGATGATCGGGTCCCCAGGATCGGGCAAGACCATGCTGGCGCGTCGTATGACGGGCATCTTGCCCGAGCTTTCCGTTGAGGACCAGCAGGAGGCGCTGTGCATCCATTCGGTCTTGGGCGAGAACATTGACGGCCTGCTGGCGGGGCATCGGCCTTTCCGAAGCCCCCATCACAGCATTTCGACGGCCGGCCTCATTGGCGGCGGACGTCCGGTGCATCCGGGCGAGATCAGCCTAGCCCATGGCGGTGTGCTCTTTTTGGACGAGCTCGCCGAGTTTCCTACCGGTGTGCTGCAGACGCTTCGCCAGCCCATCGAGCGCGGCTATGTGAGGATCGTGCGCGTTGACGGGGCGTTTACCTTCCCGTCGCGCTT
This sequence comes from uncultured Collinsella sp., assembly GCA_934655965.1. Lineage (GTDB taxonomy): Bacteria > Actinomycetota > Coriobacteriia > Coriobacteriales > Coriobacteriaceae > Collinsella. The sequence continues at coordinate 17,139 of CAKUHK010000004.1, read as the reverse complement.
TCAGCTGCTTGCGGCGAGCAATCCCTGTCCCTGCGGTTTTTTGGGCGATCGCGAAGTGCCGTGCCGCTGCTCGGCGTCGATGGTCGAGCGCTACCGGGCTAAGTTGCGCGGTCCTTTGGCCGACCGTATCGACATGATGCTCGACGTGACCCGTCCCGACCCGCAGGTGATTATCGAGGGCGCCGAGGGCATGTCGTCGGCCGAGTTGCGCGACTACGTCATCCGCGGCCGGGCCTTTCGCGCCTGGCGCGAGGCCCATATGGACGATGCGGACGCCGAGGCCGAGGACGAAGAGTCTCGCTCCATCGATGGCGTCGTGTCAACCTTTGCGCTCGATGGGGCGGCGGAAAAGTGCGTGCTGGGCCTATCGAAGCGCACGCATCTTACGGGCCGCGGCATCGTGCGCCTGGTGCGTATCGCACGCACCATCGCCGATGTCGCCGAAAGCGAGCGGGTGACGCAAGACCATGTGCTCGAGGCCGCAATGTATCAGGGAAGGAGGGATCAGTGATGGCTGAGGCGACATACGAGCTGCATCCCGGGGATGAGTTGTTTCCGGCAACTGTTCTAGAGCTTTCCGATGTTCCTCAGACACTCTATGTGCGTGGAGACCCGGAGGTGCTTTCGACGCCGGCGCTCTCGATTATCGGTGCGCGCAAGGCTTCTCCCTACGGTCTTGCCGTGGCAGAGCTCGCGGCCAAGGTTGCTGTGGAGGCGGGGGTGACGGTTGTCTCGGGCGGAGCGGTTGGTTGCGACCAGGCGTCGGGCTGGGCTGCGGTCAACGCCGGCGGCAAGCACGTTGTGGTGCTGGGGACGGGCGCCGATGTGGTCTATCCGCGCTCAAGTGCCGGTCTCATCACGCGCACGCTCGATGCGGGCGGTGCGGTCGTGTCGATCTCGCCGTGGGGCATGGGGCCGCGCAAGTTTGCCTTCCCGCGACGTAATCGCGTGATCGCCGCGCTATCGCAGGCACTCTTTGTGTCTGAGGCGGGCATGCCCTCGGGTACGTTCTCGACCGCCGAGGCAGCTATGAATCTGGGGCGTGAACTGCTTGCCGTGCCGGGCTCAATCTTATCGCCCGAGTCGCGTGGCACGAATTACCTCATTGCGAACGGAGCTTGCTGCATCGTGGACGAGGAATCGATCGAAATGGCCATCTCGCGCATCTACGGCACGCTGCGTTACTCGCGTCCCGATGCGCCCGGCATCGCCGATCTGGACCCCATTCAGCAGGCCGTGATGCACGCGCTCATCGCTTCGCCGCTCAAGGTCGACGACATCGCCGCGCTCGTCTCGCTTGATGCCGTCGGCGTGCTCAAACTCTTGGGCTCGCTCGAGCTCGAGGGGCTCATCGAGCGCATGATGGATGGAAGGTATGCGCCCTCAAAGTTTGCGCTTCACGCTCAGACGCCCTTCGGTCACAATGGAAAGCGTGTCAATTAGAAAGGTGTTTGCAGATGCTGTTTGATCAGGTGACGGTTATTGGTGGCGGTCTGGCGGGATCGGAATGCGCGATTCAGCTGGCAGATCGCGGGTTCACCGTAAAGCTGTGCGAGATGCGCCCCCAGGTGAGCTCTCCGGCCCACCATACCGATCACCTGGCCGAGCTCGTCTGCTCCAACTCGTTTAAGTCGACGCGTCCGGATTCCGCCGCCGGCCTGCTAAAGGCCGAGCTCGAGCGCATGGGCTCGGTGCTGCTCGATTGCGCCCATCGTGCGGCCGTTCCAGCCGGCGGTGCCCTGGCGGTCGACCGCGTCAAGTTCTCCGAGCTCGTTGAGGCCGAGGTTGCCGCCCGCCCCAATATCGAGGTCGTTCACGGCGAGGTTACCCAAATCCCCGAGGGCCACGTAGTCATTGCCGCGGGTCCCTTGTGCTCGCCGGCACTGAGCGAGGAAGTCATGAAGCTCGTCGGCGGCGATGCCCTGGCGTTCTTTGACGCGGCGGCCCCGGTCGTGGATGCCTCGACGCTCGATATGGACGTGCTGTTCTCGCAGTCACGCTATGAGGAGCAGGGGAGTGGTGATTATCTCAATGCCCCGCTCAATAAGGAAGAGTACGAGGCCTTTATCGAGGCGCTCACCACGGCCGACCGCGTGGTGCTCAAGGATTTTGAGGGCGGCGACCTGTTCCAGGCCTGCCAGCCTGCCGAGGAAGTTGCGCGCACGGGCAAGGACGCCATCCGCTTTGGCGCCATGAAGCCCGTCGGACTCACAGATCCGCGTACCGGTCGCCGTCCCTGGGCGGCGATTCAGCTGCGCGCCGAGAACAAGGAGAAGACCGCCTATAACCTGGTGGGCTTCCAGACCAACCTGACCTTTGGCGAGCAGAAGCGCGTCTTCCATATGGTTCCCGGTCTGGAGAACGCCGAGTTCTTCCGCTACGGCGTCATGCACCGCAACACCTTTGTCGATGCGCCGCACGTGCTCGACGGCACTTTTGCCGTGCCCGGTACGAGCGTGCGCCTGGCTGGCCAGATCACCGGCACCGAGGGGTACATGGAGGCCGTGGCGACCGGTCTGCTTGCGGCGCTCAACACCTATGCCGAGGCTATCGGTGCGGCTTCTGTGGAGCTGCCTCGCGTGGGCGCCCTGGGTGCGCTCGTGGGCTATGCGACCGATCCGGCTACGGTGGGCTACCAGCCCATGCATGTCAACTTTGGCCTGGTGCCGCCGCTCCAGGACGGCAAGCGCCGCAGCAAGCGCGACCGTTACCAGGCTTATGCGGACCGCGCCCTCGAGGCCCTCGATGCCTACTTGGCCACGCGTTCCGACTTGTTTGGAGGCGACCGGTCATAGCCTTTGACCTGTACGACACCATCGACTCGTTTGTCGCCTATATCGCGCGCGTCGAGGGCCTGTCTCCCAACACGGTGACAGCCTATGGCTCGAGGCTGGAGCGCTTTGCTGCCTGGTGCGAGCGCGAAGATATCGATGTTTTCGCTGCCGACGTCCGCACCATTCGTCGCTATCTTGCCGAGCTATCGCGTGAGCAGGTGGCCCCCCGAACGCTTGCGGCGCATTTGTCGGCTATCCGATCGCTCTATCGTTGGATGGCTGCCGAGGGAATCGTGGAGGGCGATGCGGTCTCGGCGATCTCCTCTCCTAAGCTGCCGCGCGACCTGCCCGGTGTGCTGACGACCCAGCAGGTCGAGGCACTGCTCCAAACCCCCGACGCCTCTACGCCCGCCGGATTGCGCGATGCGGCGATGCTCGAGCTTCTTTATGCATCCGGCGCGCGCATCTCCGAGCTCGCGGCGCTCAATATTGAGTCCGTTGGCTGGTCAGAGCGCACGCTGCGGCTGTGGGGAAAGGGGGGCAAGGAGCGCATCGTCCCCCTGTATCGCCGCGCACTCGAGGCAAGTCGTACCTATGTCGAGGAGGGGAGACCGGTGTTGCTCGCGCGGGCAAAGCGTCGCGATCCCGCGAACGGTCCGCATCCGCTGTTTATCTCGACGCGCGGCAACCGCATGAGTGCCGCTATGCTCAGGAGGCGGTTTCATATGCTCGCGACACTCGCCGGTATTCCGGCCGACATCGCCCCGCATGCGATGCGCCATACCTTTGCGACCGATCTGCTCGAGGGCGGTGCGGACTTGCGCTCGGTTCAGGAACTGCTGGGACATGCGAGCCTGTCCACGACGCAGATCTACACTCATCTCACGCCCGATCGGCTCAAGCGGGCCGTGAGCCAGGCCCATCCCCGCGGCGAGTAGGAGAGGTGCCACCGCGTCGCACCGAGGTGTGTGGTTTTGATTGCGGGTTGGCAGGAAGAGGCAATCCTGCTATCATTCATCGGGTTGCTTCACGGCAACAGGTTTTTATCACGCACGCGCGGCTACTTCATACCGTGGTGCCCGGGCTTTGGTAGCACATGTCCGGGTTGGTTTTGGAGGATGACCCCGCGCGGAGGCAAACCACAGGAGGTTTAACATGGCTACCAAGATTAATATCCGCACCCTGCTCGAGGCCGGCTGCCACTTCGGTCACCAGACCCGTCGCTGGAACCCCAAGATGAAGCCGTTCATCTTCGGTGAGCGCAACGGCATCTACATCCTCGACCTCAAGCAGACCATCCTTGACGCTGACCAGGCCTACAGCTTCGTCAAGAACGTCGCCAAGGGTGGCAACGTGCTGTTCGTCGGCACCAAGAAGCAGGCTCAGGAGGCCGTCAAGAACGCTGCTGAGCGCGCCAACATGCCTTACATCAACCAGCGTTGGCTCGGCGGTATGCTGACCAACTTCGTCACCATCCGCTCCCGCATCAACCGCATGGAGGAGCTCGAGGCCATGGTCGAGGACGGCCGCATGGCTGTTCTGCCCAAGAAGGAGCAGGCTGTGCTCGGCAAGGAGCTCACCAAGCTTCAGACCAACCTCGGTGGCGCCCGCGACATGAAGGGTCTGCCCCAGGCCCTCTTCGTCATCGACACCAAGCGCGAGGAGAACGCCATCAAGGAGGCCCAGCGCCTGAACATCCCCGTCGTCGCCCTGATCGACACCAACTCCGATCCCGACGAGGTCGAGTACGGCATCCCCTGCAACGATGACGCTATCTCCGCTGTCACCCTTATGTGCGAGCTCATGGCTGACGCCTGCCTCGCCGGCTCCGGCAAGGAGCAGGTCTCCGAGGCCGAGATGGCCGCTGAGCCCAAGGCCGAGTAAATCAGTCTTAGTCAATTCTTTTTCATCTCTTTGAAAGGAACCACAATGGCCCAGATTACCGCCGCTATGGTCAAGCAGCTCCGCGAGATGACCGACTCCCCGATGATGGAGTGCAAGAAGGCTCTCGTCGAGGCTGACGGCGACATGGACGCCGCTGTCGACGTTCTGCGCAAGAACGGCCTCGCCAAGGCTGCCAAGAAGGCTGGCCGTGAGACCAACGAGGGCGCTGTCGCCGCGTTCGTCTCCGAGGACGGCAAGTCCGGCGCTCTGCTTGAGCTCTCCTGCGAGACCGACTTCGTCGGCTCCAACGCCAAGTTCACCGGCTTTGCTTCCAAGGTCGCTGAGGTTGTCGCTACCACCGAGCCGGCTGACGTCGACGCTCTGCTCGAGAAGCCGATGGGCGAGGAGAACGTTTCCTCCGAGCTCACCGAGATGATTCACATCATGGGCGAGAACATGAAGATCGCTCGTTTCGCCGCCCGCAAGGCCGAGAACGGCGCTCTCGCTTCTTACATCCACATGGGTGGTAAGATCGGCGTCCTCGTCGAGTTCGCTTTCGAAAAGGCCGAGACCGCTCAGGCTGAGTCCTTCAAGACTTTTGCTCACGACGTTGCCCTTCAGGTTGCTGCTGTCGCCCCGATCTGCGCTACCCGCGATCAGGTTCCGGCTGAGACCGTCGAGCACGAGAAGCAGATCTACATGGCTCAGGCTGCCGAGTCCGGCAAGCCCGAGGCTATCCAGGAGAAGATGGCTGTTGGCCGTCTGGAGAAGTTCTACAAGCAGTCCGTGCTCACTGAGCAGGAGTTCATCAAGGACAGCTCCCTCACCATCAAGAAGTACGCCGAGCAGGTCTCCAAGGAGCTCGGCGACACCATTACTGTCGTTGCCTTCGACCGTCTGGTCCGTGGCGAGTAAATAAGCTCTTGTAGCTGGTAATGAGCAGGCTGTGGGTTTTACTCACAGCCTGCTTTTTCATGGCTCTTATCAGAGCCTTTGCTATCATATTGAGAGTCTAATTAAAGGAGGATCGCTTTGTCCGACATCCGATATAAACGCGTGCTTCTTAAGCTTTCCGGCGAAGCACTGATGGGCGACGGCCACTATGGTATCGACCCCAAGGTTACCGACCATCTTGCCAAGCAGGTCAAGGAGCTGCTCGCCGTTGGCCATGAGGTCGGCGTCGTTGTCGGCGGCGGCAATATTTTCCGCGGCATGGCCGGTGCTGCCGGTGGCATGGAGCGTGCTCAGGCCGACTACATGGGCATGCTGGCAACCGTTATGAACGCGCTTGCCCTGCAGGATGCCTTTGAGCACAACGATGTTCCCTGCCGCGTGATGAGCGCTATCCAGATGAACGAGATCTGCGAGCCCTATATTCGCCGTCGCGCCATCAACCACCTTTCCAAGGGTAATGTCGTTATCTTTGCCGCCGGTTCGGGCAATCCGTACTTTACGACCGACACCGCCGCGGCTCTTCGTGCCTGTGAGATCGGTGCCGAGATTCTTATCAAGGCCACTAAGGTCGACGGTATCTATGACAAGGATCCCGTCAAGTGCGTCGATGCCGTCCGCTTTGACAAGATCACCTATCACGAGGTGCTCGTCCGCGGCCTGCAGGTTATGGATTCCACGGCTACGGCACTGTGCCAGGATAACCGTATGCCGATTTTGGTCCTCAACATCGATGGCGAGGACACCGTCAAGCGCGCGCTCGCGGGTGAGCCCGTCGGCACGCTCGTCTATCAGGAGGATTAAGCATGGCAGAGAACATCACCGCCCACATGGACAAGTCGCTCGAGTCCCTCAAGCACAACTTCTCCAAGGTCCGTACTGGCCGCGCCAACGCCAACATTCTGTCTGACATCACCGTCGATTACTACGGTGTTCCCACGCCGGTCACGCAGGTCGCTGCCGTTAAGACCCCCGAGGCCCACATGCTGCTTATCGAGCCGTGGGACAAGGCGCTCATCAACGCCATCGTCAAGGCCATCAGCGCCTCCGATCTGGGCATTACCCCCAACTCCGATGGCACCGTCGTGCGTCTGCCGTTCCCGGCTCCCACCGAGGAGCGTCGTCGCGAGCTCGTCAAGGAGTGCCGCGAGTACGCCGAGCAGGCCAAGGTCTCCATCCGCAACATCCGTCGCGACTTCAACAACAAGCTCGAGCGTGACGAGGAGCTCACCGAGGACGATGTCCGTCGCGAGCAGGCCAAGGTCCAGAAGCATACCGACGAGTATGTCGCCAAGGTCGAGGAGCTTCTGAAGGAAAAAGAAGCCGAGGTCATGGAGATCTAAGGTGCAATACGACGAGAACAAACTGGTCGAGTACTTTGCCGACGCCCCCGCGGGCGTCGGTTTTTCCGACCTTGACCTCAATAATATTCCGCATCATATCTCGTGCATCATGGACGGCAACGGTCGCTGGGCCACGGCTCGCGGTCTTGCTCGTACCGAGGGCCATAAGGCCGGTATCGTCTCCCTTCGCGAGATCATTACCGCATGCGTGCGCCTGGGCGTCGATGTCCTTTCTGCCTATGCGTTTTCCACCGAAAACTGGAATCGCCCACAGCACGAGGTCAATGTCCTGATGCATCTGTTTGCCAAGACGTTTATCGACGAGCTGCCGCTGCTCAAGCGCGAAAACGTGCGCGTCGTCTTTTTGGGTGATATTTCTGCGCTGCCCAAGAAGACCCGCGACGTCTTTGAACGTGGCCTTGCCGAGTGCGCCGACCACACTGGCATGACGCTGGCACTTGCCGTCAACTACGGTGCTCGTGCCGAGATCACCCGTGCTGTCCGTCAGCTTGCATTCGATGCCGCCGCCGGTAAGATCGATCCTGCCGCGATCGACGATGACATGGTTGCCTCGCACCTGTATACTGCCGGCCTGCCCGATCCGGAGCTTGTGATTCGCACCTCCGGCGAGCTTCGCCTTTCGAACTATCTGCTGTGGCAGGTTGCCTATTCCGAGTTTTATGTCACCGATACCTATTGGCCTGACTTTGATCGCTGGGGCCTTGTCGACGCCATTTTGGCCTACCAGGGCCGCGACCGTAGGTTTGGTGGACTCAGCAAGACCGAGGAGGCTTAATCGTGTCCGATCGTCCCAAGGCGTCTGCTCCCAAGGCGCCTGCCGCCAAGAGCGGTGCCGCTGCGACTTCGTGGTTGGCCGGTTTTATCACTCGTGCCGCCGCGGGCATCGTCTACGCCGTCTTATTTATCCTTTGCCTGGTTCTTGGTATCGTTCCCACGGCCATCTTTGTCTCTGTCATGAGCGGCCTGTGCTGCTATGAGTTCTTCCGCATGACGAGGCTCGATGGCAAGGTGGCCAACGAGCGCTTGGGCATTATCGCCGCCGTGCTCTTTCCGCTTTCTGCCCTTGGCGATTCGCTGCTGCTGAATGCCCTGCTGTTTGCTCTGATGCTCGCGGTGGGTATTTGGTATGTCTGGTCGCCGCGCACTCGCATCTCGGACGTTGCCGTGACGCTTATGGGTCCCATCTACACCGGCTTTATGCTGTCAGCCATCGTGCTGCTGCGCGACGCCGTGCCTGGCTTTCCCGGTGCGCTGCTGTCGGTCGGTGTGTGTGCATCCCTTTGGGTTTCCGATTCGTTTGCCTATATCGTGGGCAGCCGCATCGGCCAGCACAAGATGGTCCCCAAGATCTCTCCCAAAAAGAGTTGGGAGGGCTTTATCGGCGGTATTCTGGGCTCGGTTTTGATCTGGCTCATCCTGTGGGCTACACACTTCTACAAGCTGAGCCTGCCGTATGCCCTTCTGTGCGGCGTTGTCGTGTCGATTCTGGGCGTTATCGGCGACCTTATCGAGTCGCGCATCAAGCGCGGCGTCGGTGTCAAGGATTCCGGTAACCTGATTCCAGGCCACGGTGGCATGCTCGATCGCAGTGATTCGCTTATCTTTGGTTGCATTACTGCCCAGCTTCTGTTGATGGTCGGGGGCGTACTGTAATGGCGTTCCAGACGACGTATGGCCCCGATGGCCGTCTGCGCGTTGCTATTTTGGGCTGCACGGGTTCTATCGGTACCCAGGCGCTCGATGTGTGCCGTCAGCATGCCGATCGCCTGCAGGTGACGGCGCTTTCCGTTAACTCCAGCACCTCCGAGCTCGTTGCGTTTGCTCGTGAGTTTTCGGTCCCGGCGGTTGCCGTGGCTGATGTCGCTCATGGCGACGACGCCGTGCTGCAGGAGTTGCCGGAGGGCACTGAGCTCCGTATTGGCGCGCAAGCGGTTTGTGAACTTGCGCGTCGCGATGATGTCGATTGCGTGCTTGTTGCCATTGTGGGCGCGGCCGGCCTTGAGGCAAGCCATGCTGCCTTGACCTCGAACAAGCGTCTTGCGCTTGCCAATAAGGAGTCGCTCGTCGTGGGCGGCGACCTGCTCATGCCTCTGGCGCAGCCGGGCCAGCTTATACCGGTCGATTCCGAGCATTCCGCCATCTACCAGTGCTATCTTGGCGAGAATCCGCGCGAGGCCCACTGCATTTGGCTTACCTGCTCGGGCGGTCCGTTCTTTGGGCGTACGCGTGACGAACTAGACCGCGTGACCCGTAACGATGCCTTGGCACATCCCACGTGGGCCATGGGGGCTAAGATCACCATCGACTCTGCCACTCTTATGAACAAGGGTCTGGAGCGTATCGAGGCCATGCATCTGTTCGGCTGCGACCTCGACTTTATTAATGTGGTCGTGCAGCGCCAGTCTAAGATTCACTCGATGGTCGAGTTCGCCGATGGCTCTGTGATGGCTCATCTCGGTGCCTCTGACATGCGCATTCCCATCCAGTTTGCCTTTTCGTATCCCGAGCGCTGGGATACGCCGGCACCGCGTATCGATTTCCGCGAGCTGGGGCAGCTCACCTTTGATGGGGCCGACATGGATACGTTCCGTTGCCTGGCGCTCGCCGAGCGTGCCGGCAAGACGGGCGGTACTATGCCGTGCGTACTCAATGCCGCCAACGAGGTCGCCGTTGACGCCTTCCTGCATGATGCTTGCAGCTTTACCGATATCGACCGTATCGTGGAATCCTGCATGGACGCCCACGAGGTCCAGGCAGTTGTCTCGTTTGAGCAACTCGCCGATATCGATGCTTGGGCGCGTGAAAAGGCCGCGCAGGTGCTCGCTGCAACCCGCTCCTAACCGTAAGGATTGCTTTTTCGTTTTATGGATACCGTTCTGAGCGTTCTCTCATCGGTCTTTTGGGGCCTTCTGATGCTTTCTGTCCTCGTGTTCTTGCACGAGGGCGGTCACTTTTTGGCGGCGCGCGCATGCGGCGTACGCGTGACAGAGTTTTTCCTGGGCCTTCCGTGCCGTTTTGACATTCATCGCACATCGCGACGCATCGGTACCAAGTTTGGCGTGACCCCGTTGCTGTTGGGTGGTTATGCGGCGATCTGCGGCATGGACCCGACTGATGTCTCGTGTGCCGACCGCGTGCTTGCGGCGATCTATCGCCATGGTCGCGTTTCGGTTGCAGACCTTTCTGCCGAGCTTGACCTGCCCGAGGAGGAAGTTCTGGAGGCCTGCGCCTTGCTCTTGGGCTGGGGCTCCATTGCGCCTTGGTATGAGAAAGGGGAGAGGCCCTCGCCCAGCTACTATCCCACCAAGTATCAGACGCTGCCGCGCGATCCGTCTGGCTACACAATCTTTGACGGACGCCGGTTCGATCGAGAGCATGCGACTGCCGAGGGCGACGTGTGGGAGCTGCCGGTCAGCGAGTCCGAGTTCCTCGCGCGTGAGCGCTCGCATACCTATCTTGGCCAAAGCTTTCTCAAACGCGCTTTTATGTTGCTTGCGGGCATTATCGTCAATATTCTGACGGGCTTTTTGCTTCTTATGAGCATCTATTCCATCGCGGGTGTCACCGTACCGGTCGATAGCAACGTGATCGGTCAGGTCGACGAGGGCTCAATCGCCGCCAAGGCGGGTATCGAGGCCGGCGACGCGATTCTTTCAGTCGATGGCGTGTCCTGCTCTACCTGGATGGACGCGTACGACGCCATCGGCAACGCTGCGGGCAAGGACGATATCGCCATCGAGTATGAGCGCGACGGCAAGCAGTATTCAACCTCGGTTGCGCTCAAGGCGGACGAGCGGTTGGGCGTTTATGCCTCTACGCAGGTGGTTCGTCTAGATCCCATAACCTCGGCACGCTTGTCCTTCTCCTATGTCGTGCAGACGGCGGAGGGCGTTATGCGCCTGCTGCAGCCGCAGCATACGATGGAGATTCTCGATCAGTCCACCTCTATTGTGGGCATTAGCGTTATGTCCTCGCAGGCGGCCGCTGCCGGCCCCGCTACCTTCCTTTCGTTTGCCGCGCTCATCTCGTTCTCGCTGGGCTTTATGAACCTGCTGCCCATCCCGCCGCTCGATGGCGGCAAGCTGGTCATCGAGATCATTCAAAAGATTGCCGGCCGTGAGCTCCCGCTCAAGGTCCAGACGATTGTGAGCTATGTGGGCATCGCGCTCTTTGCCCTGCTGTTCGTCTATATGCTTCGTTCCGACATCCTTCGATTTATTCTGTAGGGGAGTGTTTGGATTGTCTCTATCCCATCCTTTGCCTCGTGAGCTGACGCGTCCCGTGCATGTGGGCGGCGTGCAGATCGGTGGCGGCGCGCCGGTCGTGGTCCAGTCCATGACCTGCACCGATACCGCCGATGCCCAGGCAACGCTTGCACAGGTGCGCGCACTGGCACAGGCTGGCTGTGATATCGTGCGCGTGAGTGTACCCACCGAGGCTGAACTCGAGGGCTTTCGTACCATCTGCGCCGAGTCTCCGGTGCCGATCGTCGCCGATATCCACTTTAACCATAAACTTGCTATTGGTGCTATCGAGGCCGGTGCCGCCAAGCTGCGCATCAATCCTGGTAACATCGGCGATTGGGGCAAGGTCGACGCAGTGATCGATGCCGCAGGTGCCGCGGGCTGTGCAATTCGCATTGGCGTCAACGCCGGTTCGCTCGAGCAGGATATTGCCGAGCGCGACGATCTTACGCAGCCCGAAAAGCTCGTGATGTCGAGTGAGCGTTTCGTTAAGCATTTTGAAGACCGCGGTTTTACCAACATTGTGCTTTCGGCCAAGGCCCATAGCGTGCAAACGACGCTCGACACCTATCGTGCTCTGTCGCGCGAAATCCCCCACGTTCCGCTTCATTTGGGCGTTACAGAGGCTGGAACCAAGCTCCAGGGCACCATTAAGAGTTCGGTGGGTCTGGGCATTCTGCTCTCCGAAGGCATCGGCGACACCATGCGCGTATCGCTCACGGCCGATCCGGTCGAGGAGCCGCCGGTCGCCTGGGGTATTCTGCAGTCGCTGGGCCTGCGCCGCCGTGGCCCCGAGATCGTCTCGTGCCCCACGTGCGCCCGCTGTCAGGTCAACCTGATTCCCATCGCCGAGGAGGTCACCGAGCGGCTTAAAAACTACTCCGCACCGCTTTCGATTGCCGTCATGGGATGTGCCGTAAACGGCCCCGGCGAGGCATCTGATGCCGACTTGGGCGTTGCCTGCGGACGAGGTCAGGGCCTGCTCTTTTCGCACGGCCAGATCATTGGTAAAGTAGCTGAGGATCAAATTGTCGACGCGCTTATGGCCGAGGTCGACAAGCTTATTGAGGAGAAATAAATGACTCGAGCAATGTACATGTCTAAGCTTTATGCGCCGACGCTCAAAGAGGATCCGGCCGACGCCGAGCTCGCAAGCCATCGCCTGCTGCTTCGTGCCGGCATGATTCGCAAGGAGGCCGCAGGCCTCTATTCCTACCTGCCGCTCGCTTGGCGCTCGATCCGCAAGATCGAGAACATCGTGCGCGATGAGATGGACGCCGCCGGCGCCCAGGAGCTCATGATGCCCATCATGGTCGATGCCGAGCTGTGGCGTGAGTCCGGCCGCATCGATGCCTACGGCAAGGAGCTCGTGCGCTTTGACGACCGCCACGGCCGTGAGTTCGTCCTGGGCCCCACGCACGAGGAGACCGTCACCGCCCTGGTGCGCAACGAGCTGCGCTCTTACAAGCAGCTGCCGGTGAATCTCTATCACATCCAGGATAAGTTCCGCGACGAGTTCCGTCCTCGCTTTGGCCTGATGCGCGGCCGCGAGTTCATCATGAAGGATGCCTACAGCTTCTCCGCCACGCAGGAGAGCCTGCAGGAGGAGTACGACAAGATGAAGCAGGCCTACGCCAACATCTGCGAGCGCTGCTACATCAAGGCCCTGCCCGTTGTCGCCGACTCCGGCGAGATCGGCGGCGACACCTCCGTCGAGTTCATGGCGCTGGCCGAGGCCGGCGAGGCGTCGCTGGTCTACTGCGACGATTGCGGCTTCGCTGCCGATGACGAGGCTGCAAGCACCAAGGTCGTCGTGACCGAGGGCCCCGGCGACGGTACGCTTACCAAGGTTGAGACTCCGGGTATGGGCACCATCGAGGCCGTTGCCAAGTTCTTCGGCTTCCCCGAGAACGGCACGCGTAAGTCCCTGGCTCTGATTGACGCCGAGGGTAAGCCGGTCGTTGCCATCGTTCCGGGCGACCATGAGCTTAACGACTGCAAGGCCGAGCATGTCTTTGGTAAGGGCTACCGCATGATGACCGACGAGGAGCTCCAGACCTACGGTCTGCACAAGGGCTTTATCGGACCGGTCAACCTGCCCGAGGGTATCCGTCTGGTCTGCGATGAGAGCCTGCGCGAGTCCAAGCAGTGGGCCTGCGGCGCCAACGAGGTCGACTACCACTTTACCGGCGCCTGCCCCGAGCGCGACTTTACCGTCGACGAGTGGGCCGACCTGGTTACCGTCGTTGCCGGCGATCCCTGCCCGCACTGCGGCAAGCCGCTCTCCACTGCCCGCGGCATCGAGGTCTCCCAGGTCTTCCAGCTGGGCACCAAGTATTCCGAGGCCATGGGTGCAACCTTTATGGACGAGGACGGCAAGGAAAAGCCGCTCATCATGGGTTGCTACGGCGTGGGCGTGTCCCGCTCGCTCGCTGCCGTCGTTGAGCAGCACAACGACGAGCACGGTATCGTCTGGCCGGTTTCCGTCGCTCCCTATGAGGTCGCGGTGATTCCGCTCGACCCCAAGAAGGAGGAGTGCGCTACCGTCTGCGACCAGATCGTCGAGGGCCTGTGCGCCGAGGGTATCGAGGTCGTCGTCGATGATCGCGATGAGCGTCCCGGCTTTAAGTTTGCCGATAATGACCTCATGGGCTTCCCGTATCAGGTGGTCTTGGGCAAGCGCGGCCTTAAGAACGGTACCGTGGAGCTCAAGGACCGTGCCACGGGCGAGCGCGAGGATGTGGCGATCGATGAGGTCGTCGCCAAAGTCGCCGAGCTTGTGAAGGCAGCCCGTCGCTAATCGGCGGCATCGCCAATAGCTGTATTGCTGGACGGCCCCGCATTTCTCCGAATAGGGGAGATGCGGGGCCGTTTTTTACACCGGTATACTCAAACTCTAAAAGGAAAACCCCACAGCCCATGCGAGCTGCGGGGTTTCCCTTTGTGCCTCCGATGCGAAATGAATCGCTCAGATATTACTGATAATCGACGACGTCGATCCAGTTCTTAAGGAACTCATCGTTCACGTTGCGCTTACGAGCGAGCTCGGAAGCGGCGACGATGCTCGTCCACTGACGCACGACCTGCATGGGCATGTCGGCGCGGTCGCAGTAGAGCTCCAGGTAGGCCTCGGCCTGGTCCTTGCTGTTGAGGGCAAAGAGCAGGTAGGTGGTTGCAACGTCGGCGGCAGGGGAGCCCTGGGTGGCGTGTGCCCAGTCGCACACATAGAGCTGGCCGTCGTCGCCAACGATGACGTTGGAGGGGTTGAAGTCGCCGTGGCAGACCTTGAACTCCTTGGTCATGCCGTCCAGGCGCTCCTGAAGGTTGTAGCGCGTGGTGGCATTGAGCTGATCCAGGCTGTCGATCATGCGGGCGAACTTGTCACGCTGACGGTTGAGCAGCGGGGAGGTGTAGCCGTGGATCTCGATCTGGAGGTCGACGAACATCTCGAGGTACTCACCAAAGCGCTGGGGCTCGGCAGTCATCTTCTCGGCAAGGGTGGTGCCCGGGACCTTCTCGGTCACAAGCGCCCAGCCGTTGGCGTTCTCGAGCTGGGAAACCTCGAGAGCCTTGGGGCTGCGGATGCCGCACTCATTGATGCGGGCAAGATTCAAAGCCTCGTTGAACACGTCGGAGACAGGCTTGGTCTCGTTAAAGACCTTGACGATCTTGTCGCCCAGGTCGTAAACGACCTTATTGCCACGACGGACGAGCTCGGTCTTGGAATCGGGGAGCAGCATGATTGCATCCTTTCAACGATGCGATAGAAGCGGCGGCGGGGGTGTGTGAAACACCCGTGCACCCCCGCCGTTAAAAACCGTGCTAAAACTAGCAGACGGCGTAATCCTGGGGCTCGCGGCCATAGTAGGCGTCCAGGTAGAGCTCCTTGATCTCGCTCATGAGCGGGTAGCGCGGGTTAGCGCCGGTGCACTGGTCGTTGAATGCCTGCTCGGTCATCTCGTCGAGCGTGTCGAGGAAGTACTGCTCGTCGACACCGTAGTCGGCGATGGTCTTCTTGACGCCGATGAAGTCCTTGAGCTCTTCGAGCTTCGTGATGAAGTTCTCGAAGGTCTCCTTGTCGTCCTTGCCCTCGATGCCGCAGTACTTGGCCATCTCGGCGTAGTTGTGCAGCGCGTTCGGGTAAGGATACTGGGAGAAGGTGCCCATCTTGACGGGGGCCTCGGCGGCGTTGTAGCGCATGACGCGGGTCAGGATGACGGCGTTGGCGATGCCGTGGGGCAGGTGATGGAAGGCGCCGAGCTTGTGAGCCATGGAGTGGTTGAGGCCCAGGAAGGCGTTGGCGAAGGCCATACCGGCCATGCAGGAGGCGTTGTGCATCTCCTCGCGGGCGTGCGGGTCCTTGGCGCCGTTCTCGAAGCTGGAGGGCAGGTTCTCGAAGACGAGCTTGGCAGCGCGCTCGGAGAGGCCCTTGGTGTAGTCGGAAGCCATGATGGAGACGTAGGACTCGATGGCGTGGGTCATGACGTCGATGCCGGAGGCAGCGGTCAGGCCGCGCGGAGCGGTCATGCAGTTGTCGGCGTCGACGATAGCCATGTTGGGGAGCAGCGCGTAGTCGGCGAGCGGCCACTTGATGCCGGTCTCCTTGTCGGTGATGATGGCGAACGGCGTGCACTCGGAGCCGGTACCCGAGGAGGTCGGGACGGCGACGAAGTAGGCCTTCTTGCCCATCTCGGGGAAGGTGAAGATACGCTTGCGGATGTCCATGAAGTCCATGGCCATGTCCTCAAACTTGCACTCGGGGTGCTCGTACATCATCCACATGATCTTGCCGGCGTCCATAGCGGAGCCACCGCCGACGGCGATGATGACGTCCGGCTCAAAGAGAGCCATCTGCTTGGCGCCGCGACGTGCGCACTGCAGCGACGGATCGGGCTCGACGTCGTAGAAGCAGTCGTGGGCGATGCCCATCTCGTCGAGCTTGGCCTCGATGGCGCGGGTGTTGCCATTCTTGAAGAGGAACTGGTCGGTGACGATGAAGGCGCGCTTCTTGCCCATGACGGTGCCGAGCTCGTCGAGAGCGACGGGCGTGGAACCCTTCTTGAAGTAGACCTTCTCGGGAGCGCGGAACCAAAGCATGTTCTCACGGCGCTCGGCCACAGTCTTAACGTTGATCAAGTGCTTCACCCCAACGTTCTCGGAGACGGAGTTGCCGCCCCAGGAGCCGCAGCCCAGGGTCAGAGACGGCTTCATGCCAAAGTTGTACAGGTCACCGATGCCGCCGTGCGAGGACGGGGTGTTGATGACGATACGGCAGGCTTTCATGACGTGCTCGAACAGGCTGATCTTCTCGGCCTGGGCGGGGTGCACGTACAGAGAGGCGGTGTGGCCCGGGCCACCGGCGAGCACCAGGTGCTCGGCCTTGTCGACGGCCTCCTGGAAGTCCTTGGCGTGGTACATGGCCAGGACCGGGGAGAGCTTCTCGTGGGAGAACTCCTCCTTGGCGGGATCGGTGGAGGTGACCTCGGCGATCAGGATCTTGGTCTTGGCGGGAACCTCGATGCCGGCGAGCTCGGCGATCTTAGCGGCAGCCATGCCGGGGATGCGGTGGTCGAGAGCGCCGTTCTTGAACATGGCGCCACGCAGGGCCTCCATCTCGGCACCCTGCTTGACGAAGTAGCAGCCGCGCTTCTGGAACTCGGCCTTAACCTGGTCATAGATGGTGTCGATGACGGTTACGGACTGCTCGGAAGCGCAGATCATGCCGTTGTCGAAGGTCTTGGAGTGGATGATGGAGTTGACGGCGAGCAGCACGTCGGCAGTGTCGTCGATGATGACCGGGGTGTTACCGGCGCCGACGCCCAGGGCGGGCTTGCCCGAGGAGTAAGCGGCCTTGACCATGCCCGGGCCACCGGTGGCGAGGATGATGTCGACGTCGCGCATGACCATGTTGGTCAGCTCGAT
>CAKUHK010000003.1:0-68235 GCA_934655965.1 uncultured Collinsella sp. | reverse complement strand
GAGACGGCTTCGAACCTACATCTGCATGAACGGATTCTGCATGAGCTCACGCGCGACGGTGGTCGAATCGCCATGACCCGTCAGACAAACGGTATCGGGCGGAAGAACCTTGGCAAGCTTGGCGAGCGAGCGCATAATCGCTGCCTCGTCACCGCCGGAAAGATCGGTGCGACCATGGCTGCCTGGGAAAAGTGTGTCGCCCACGAAGGCGATGTTTCCCTGCTTGGTCGCAGCAAACAAGACGATGCCGCCCGGTGTATGCCCTGGGGTCTCGATTACCTGTAGGCAGATGTCGCCCACCTCAATCGTATCGCCCTCGGCGAGCAGGCGCGTCGGCTCACCCGGATCGGGTGTCTCGATGCCCCACATGCCACGCTGCTCCTCGATATTTGCGCGAGGTACCATCACGTCCTTAGCGCACAACTCATATAGTGCGCCGTCGCCAACGGCAGTTCGCACCCCGGCAACCCCACCAACATGGTCGGCATGACCGTGCGTGCAGACGGCGCCGAGCACGCGCACCCCGGGATGTGCGGCGAGAATATGTTCCACAAGTCGCTTGCCTTCCCACGCGGGGTCGACGATCAAGCACTCACCATTCGACATCACGGCGTAACTGTTGGTCTGAATCGGGCCGTTGACGAGCGTCTCAATCGAAGCCGTGCCTCGGGGCGTCAGGTCCAAAGTCGTATCGTCCATATGCACACTTTCCTTCTAAATACGTCGAGGCACCAAACGATGCCTCGAACGTAGCCAATATCTATGATGCTGCAAGACTCTCGCCCCTACACGCGGCGCTTGAGTTGCGCTCCGCCCTCGCCGGGCATAAGACGACGAGCGTCGTAGACCGAGTCGACGCTGCTGATAGAGGCCAGCAGCGGATCCAGGCCACTCGCGTCCGAAATCTCGACCATAAAGCGCAGTGTTGCGATGCCCTCGCGGTTGGTCGACGTGGCGGCCGAAAGGATGTTGCCGCCCGCATCGCCGATGGCGATGGTGACGTCCTTGAGCAGGCCCATGCGATCCAGGCACTCGACCACGATCTCGACCTGGAAGAGGGTGTCGGCGGCGCCGTCCCACTCCACGTCGATCATGCGCTCGGGATGCTCCATCAGGCCCTTGACGTTGGGGCAGTTGGCGCGGTGCACCGAGACGCCGCGACCACGCGTGATGAAGCCGACGATATCGTCGCCCGTCACGGGATTGCAGCAATGTGCCAGGCGCACCAACAGGCCGCTGTTGCTCTCGCCCTTGACGATGATGCCGTTGCTCGCGCTCTTGCCACGCTTTTGCGGCTTGCGGTTGGAGCCGCGGGCAGGTTGCTTCACGACCTCGGCGATAGCCTCGGCCTTGGTGAGCTGCTCCTCGGGCTTGGGGTCCAAGATCTGCTCGACCTTGTTGCCCACGGCCCGCGGGGCGACCTTACCGGCACCCACGGCCGCAAACAGGTCCTCGAGCTGCTTGTAGTTGAGCTGCTCGGCCACGGCATTGAGCGCACGCGTCGAGCGCGGCGTGGAAATGCCGTACCCGCGCTTGCGCAGGTCCTTGGCCAGCATATCGCGACCGGCGGCAGCGTCGTCGTCCTTAGTCGCGGCGGCAAAGTAGCGGCGGATCTTGGACTTGGCCGAAGGCGTCTTGACGATCTTGAGCCAGTCGCGCGACGGCTTGGAACTCTTGTTGGTCAGAATCTCGACACGGTCGCCCGTCTTAATCTCGTGCGTGAGCGGGGCCACGGCACCGTTGATCTTGGCGCCCACGCAGTGGTTGCCAACCTCGGTGTGGACGGCGTAGGCAAAGTCGAGCGGGGTGGAGCCGGCACGGAGCGCCATGACCTCACCCTTGGGCGTAAAGACAAAAATCTCCTGGTCGAATAGGTCGACCTTCAGCGAATGCAGATACTCCTTGGCATCGGTGATCTCGTCGGAGGCAGCCCAGTCGAGCGAATGCTTGAGCCAGTTGATCTGATCGTCCAGGCGTTGCGCATCGTTGGTCTTGGAGGCAGACGATCCGCCCGACTTCTTGTACAGCCAGTGAGCGGCAATGCCGTATTCGGCCTGCTCGTGCATCTCGTAGGTTCGAATCTGAATCTCGAGCGGGCGGGCCGTGGGACCGATAACCGTCGTATGAAGCGACTGATAGTTATTGACCTTGGGCATGGCGATATAGTCTTTAAAGCGGCCGGGCATGGGGTGCCACAGCGTGTGCACCGCGCCGAGCGTGGAGTAGCAATCGCGTACCGAATGGGTAATGACGCGCAGCGCCACCAGGTCGTAGATCTCGGAGAACTCCTTGCCCTTGCGCTTCATCTTTTGGTAGATGGACCAATAGTGCTTGGAGCGACCGTTGATCTGGAAGTCCTCAAGACCAATGCGGTTGAGCTCGTCGGTGAGCGTCTTGATGGTCTCGGCCAGGTAGCGCTCGCGAACCTCGCGCGACTCCGCCACCATGCGCGCGATGCGCTGATAGGCGTCGGGCTCCAGATAGAAGAAGGACAGGTCCTCGAGCTCCCACTTAATGGAACTCATGCCCAGACGGTCGGCCAGGGGCGCATACACGTCCATGGTCTCGCGTGCCTTAAACAGACGACGATCCTCACGCAGGGCCGCCAGTGTACGCATGTTGTGCAGGCGGTCGGCGAGTTTGACGATGATGACACGGATGTCCTTGGACATGGCAAGGAACATCTTGCGCAGCGTGAGCGCCTGCTTCTCGTCCATGCTGTCGACTTCGATGTTGGTGAGCTTGGTCACGCCGTCGACAAGCTCGGCCACCGTATCGCCAAACAGGCCCGAGACATCGGCAAGCGAGGTCTCGGTGTCCTCGACAGTATCGTGCAGCAGCGCGGCGCACACCACGTCGCAGTCCATCTTGAGGTCGGCCAAAATGATGGCCACCTCGACGGGATGGTTGATGTACATCTCGCCCGAGCGGCGCTTTTGGTTGCAGTGCTTCTCAGCGGCAAAGCAGTAGGCCTGCTCAACCTTAGAGAAGTCGTCCTCATTCATATATTTGAGGCACAGGCGCTCCAGCTTGTCGTAGCTGTCCGCCATAATCTCGGGCGGCAGCTCATCGGCATGCTTATAGTGCTCCATCTCCGAGAACGGCTGGAGGGTGGAATCATGGGCGGTACGGGCTGCGGCATCCATCGAGGTCCCCTTCCCCTAGGCCCGCGGTACGATCGGGCGGTTAACTTTGGCTAGCATATCAGAAGCGCACGAATCGAGCGCCCAGCTCCGGAAAGCCGAGAACTCCATGCGCGAGCGCAAGCCCTCCAAATAGCGGATTGACCTGCTCAATTGCACGCGGCCGGGGTTTTCGGCCATCGCGATGCGACGCGTGTCGTCAAATCCCGAAACGCGGCAGAAACCAAGCTCTTCGAAGATTCCCAGGCCGCTTTCCACCGAGCGCTCATCGACCGGTGTGCGGGCATCGATGGCAAGGCACATCTGCGCGATATCGATATCGCTCGCGCTAAACGAATCGTCTCCGGTCTTGCCGCGGTTGGAGCGCCACATAGTCTGCAGCGCGCGATAGAGCGTGACGAGCTCGTCGCGCTCGGGCGCATAGCAATCGAGCAGGCGCTCGTTGATGCGGGCGTCGCGTGACGAATAGAGCAGGTGGATCACGGCGGGCTGCCCGTCGCGGCCGGCACGCCCGCTCATCTGGTTGAACTCAATGGCGCCAAACGGCATGTGGTAGAGCACGACATGGCGAATATCGGGCAGGTTCACGCCCTCGCCAAAGGCAGAGGTCGAAACGATGCAGCTAAGGCTTCCGTCTCGGAACGCCTCCTCCACACGGCGGCGATCGGAGCGCGCAAGCCCGGCGTTATAGAACGCGATGCGGGTCGCGCAATCGGGCACGCGCTTGCGCAGCGTCTTGGCAAGCGCCACAGACTGGTCGCGCGAGTTGACGTAGATGACGGTCTTCTCCCCCGTCGCCACGATGGACACCAAACGGTTCTCGCGGCTTGCAAGATCGCGGTCGTCCTCGAGCTGCAGGTTCTCGCGCACCGTCTCGTCGACCACCGTGCGGGTGATCGGCAGCACGCGAGCAAGCTCGGCCACGACCGGAGCCGTCGCGGTAGCTGTCGCCGCCATAACAACCGGGTCGCCCAGGGCCTTGAGGATATCGGGCATGTCGAGATAGGCACTACGGTCGCCGCCCTTGGCAAGGCCGGCGTGGTGCGCCTCATCGATAACGACAAAACCGATGCGGCCCGAGCGCGCGAAGCGATCGCGGTGAATGGACAGGAATTCGGGCGTCGTGAGCACGATGCCGGTGCGGCCCGAGGCCAAACTGGCAAACACGTCATCGCGCGCGGCCTCCACGGTCTCGCCAGTCAGCACGCCGACGCCAATGCCGAGCGCGGCCATCGTCGACGAGAGGTGATAGGCCTGGTCGGCGACGAGCGCGCGCAACGGATAGACGAAGATGCTCGCCCGCCCGCGAAGAACCGCCTCGCGTGCGGCATGCACATGGAAGATGAGGGACTTGCCGCGTCCCGTCCCCATAACGGCCAGAACACTTTGGTGATCGGCCAGGGCATCGAGCGCCTCGACCTGTGCGCGGTGCGGCTGGTTCGAGCCGATAAAGCTGTGGATGAGCGAGCGCGTGAGCTCGGTATAGGAAAGCTGGGCGAGCGTCTGGCGCTTGCGAGACTCCAGACGCAGACCAGAGTCTGCAGGCTCCACGCCACGGCGAAGTTCGCATGCCGGGTCGTCAACGCCGGGCGCCGTGGTATCGCGGACCAGGACATCCTTGATCATGAGCTTGGGCTTCACGCGGCCCTGCCAATGCTCGGCCACGGCTTCGAACACCAAGTCGACGGCGCTATCGCAATTGATGAGCTTATCGATCTGCGGCACGCGGAACATGATGGCCGGCACGCTCGCGGCGCCATCCGTCGCCACAAAGCGCATGTGCTCGCCGGTTTTTCCCACCACGGCGCGATCGCACATCGTCACACCCTCGGCGGCCAACAGCGGCACCTTGTTGCCCTGGCCAAACGGCTCAAGGCGAGAAATCTGCTCGATGGTCTCGATATTCAGTTCGGAAAGGTCGACGGTGGCGGCGACCTCGTCAGTGTCCTCAAAGTCCTCGGCGGGAAGCTCGGACAGCACGGCGGAAAGACGGCGGCGGAACTCATCGAGCTTGGATGCCTCAATCGTCACGCCCACCGCGCCCGCATGCCCGCCGCGGCGAATCAGCAGGTCGGAGCAGCGCTCGACGGCGTCGAACAGGTTGACCTTGCCCACCGAGCGACCCGAACCGCGCGCGATACCGTCCTCGATCGAGAACAGCAGCGCCGGCACGTGATAGCGATTGGTCAGGCGGCTTGCCACGATACCCTTGACGCCCTCGTGCCAGCCCTCGCCGCCCACGACGATTGCGCGGCCGCCATCATAGGTCTCCTCGACCTTTGCCATGGCATCGCGTGTGAGTTCCGCCTCGATCTCGCGGCGTTGACGGTTGATCTCCTCGAGCTCGGCCGCCAGCGCGCTTGCCTCGATGGGATCGCGGGCAAGCAGCAAATCGAGCGCCAGCTTGGGATCGGCCATGCGGCCGGCGGCGTTCAGGCGGGGAATGAGCGAAAACGACAGGCCATCGGCCGTAATGCTGGAAAGGTCGGCCTTGGCGAGCGCGGCAAGCGCGATATAGCCGGGACGGGCGGTCACGCGCATCTGCTGGATGCCCTCGGCAACCAGCGCGCGGTTCTCGGGCGTCAGCGGCATCATGTCGGACACGGTGCCCAGCGCCGCGACCTCGATCAGCGAACGCCAATACGACGGTTTGCCCAGGCGCCCGCCCAGGACCTGCACCAGCTTGAGCGCCACGCCGGCACCGGCAAGCTCACGCGAGGGACCCTCATTCTCGAGCTTGGGGTCGGTCAGGGGCACGCCCTGCGGCACCTGGTCAGACGGCTCGTGATGATCCGTAACCACCAAATCGATCCCCAGACTCTCCAGATAGGAAACCTCTTCCTTGGCGGCGATGCCGTTATCGACGGTCACGATCAGCTGGGGATGAGCGAGCTCATTGACGCGGTCGAGCGCTGCACGCGACAGACCGTAGCCCTCGTCAAAGCGATGCGGAATAAACGGCGTGACATCGGCGCCAAACGTGCGCAGCGCCTCGGTCAGCAGGCAGGTCGACGTAATGCCGTCGACATCGAAGTCGCCGAAGACGGCGATGTGCTCGTGGTCGCGAATAGCACGCTCGACGCGGTCGGCAACGACCGACATGCCCGGAATAATGAGCGGATCGGCCCAGTCGCGGTCGAGCGAAGGCGTCAAAAACAGCTGGCCCTCCTCGATGGAGCCAATACCGTGCGCGACCATAATGCGCGCCACCAGCCCGGGAATGCCCAGACCGGCCGAAAGCTCCTTTTCGAGCTCGGGATTTTGCTGGGCGACCGCCCAGCGATGCGTCGTCTTAAGCGATGACATAGGCGCCCACCCCCGATAGGGGCAGGTCGCCGCGATACCTCTCACGGTTCATAGCGATGAGTCCTCTGTGTATGCCCGCTTCGGCAGGCAGATCTGTTGAACGGATTTATTATACCGTGCAGCACGGACGCAAAACGCCGCGGTACGCCCCGGTTTCGGCAAACGAAGGCGGTAAAACCCTCGAAATAATCGAGCGTTTCTGCCGCACGAACGTATGCAAGCGTCTAGCATATCCATTCAAATGCATTTATGGGCAAAGGGAGTCACAGGGCTATATGAAGCAATGGGTTGGACTGGGCAAGTTTCTCGCGGGACACATGCAGGTCATCGTTCCGATTTGCGTGGCGCTCGGCGTGCTCTTTCCTCAGCAGATCGGCGTTCTCAAGCCCATCGTTCCCACCTTGTTTGCCTTTATGACCTTCCAAGGCGCGCTCAGTAACACCTTCCACCAGGTAGCTGAAGTGTTCCGCCGTCCCCTGCATCTGATTTTGGCGTTATTTGTCTCGGCTGTAATCATCCCCATCGCGGCGTATGCCATGGGATCGTTGTTCTTTGGTTCCAACCCCAACCTTGTCTGCGGCATCGTGCTCGAATACAGCGTGCCCGTAGCCGTCACCGCCTTTATGTGGATCAGCATGTTCGGCGGCAACGGCCCGCTCGCGCTCACCATTATCCTGACGTCCTCGGTCATCTCGCCTGTGACGATTCCGCTCACGCTCAAGCTCCTGCTGGGCGCCACCGTTTCGATCGATGTGCCGAGCATGATGCAGAACATGGCCTTTATGATCGCCATCCCCGCCGTGCTCGGTATCGTCATCAACGAGCTCACGCGCGGCTGGGGTCACGAGAAGCTCTCCCCCGCGCTTTCGCCCGCCTGCAAGTTCATGATGATGGGCGTCATCGCATCCAACTCCACCGCCATGAGCGAGTACGTGCTGCACATGAATGTTGAGCGCTTGGAAGTCGCCCTCTTTATCCTGGCGTTCGCCATCAGCGGCTTTATCATCGGCATTCTGGTCGCACGCGCCCTGCACCTGCCGTATAGCGAGACAACCACCATGTGCTTTACCTGCGGCATGCGCAACATCTCTTCGGGCGCCGTCATCGCCACGCAGTATTTTCCCGGCGAAGTCGTGTTCCCCGTCATGTGCGGCACGCTGTTCCAGCAGGTGCTAGCCTCGATTATCGGACATCTCTTTGAGCGCCTAACCGGCGAGGAGCGCGCCAAACAGCGCAAACGCGTCGAGGCCGGCCGCGACGCAACGGCACGCTAGGCCATCCGCATCGCGCGGACACTCGCTTTGCTACGCGAGCGCTTCCAGATGCGCGCGCAGGCGCTCCGCATCGATATCAAGCGTGGTCTCGGCATTGACCTGGGCCAGACGATAGCCCACAAAGTAGGGCGATACCACCCAACGCGGAAGCGCCTTGGCGATGGTTCGGCCGTCCATGTGATAGAAGAACAAGTTGTACGACTCCGCGCGACCGCCGTGGTGCTCGTGCAGGATATAGCGCAGGGCCACTTGAATCGCATCGGCGAATAGATCGGCCTCCGCTTGGTCGTGCGCGTCATCGCTGGCGGCGATTCCCTGTGGAGCCGAGACGTTGACCTCAAAGAATCCCATGATCGGCTCGGTCGAGATATTGACCGCAACCCTTCCCCGTCGCCAAACATCGATGCCCTCAAAGTTGGCGGAGGTCAGCGCCGCGT
Organism: uncultured Collinsella sp.; assembly: GCA_934655965.1. Taxonomy (GTDB): domain Bacteria; phylum Actinomycetota; class Coriobacteriia; order Coriobacteriales; family Coriobacteriaceae; genus Collinsella. Next base: position 60,075 of record CAKUHK010000003.1, on the reverse strand, counting down.
AGCCGTCCTCCTGCTCTAAGCCCACAATCTGCATGTGCGGATGGACAAGGCTTCCGCCCGAAAGTGGGCCCTTGTTCTTGTACATGAGCACACTGCGGTACTGTTGGGAATCGATCATCCGCTGCCAACAGCCCAGGGCAAACCGCATCACATGATGTAACTCGTCCGGCGTATAGGTCACCAGGTCGGCATCATGGTCGGACGACTCAATCAATACGGTCTGGCGAGTGGCCCGTAGGGTCTTGAATTTATTCTCGAGCCAGATGCAGTCACCATCACGCTGGATGATGCCGGCGAGCCCCTCCGTGTCGCAAAAGGGACACGCGGTGCCGGGACGACGGTTGTCGTCGGGCTTGCCGCTCGCCTGCTGAACGTCAAATACGAGCGCCACGGACTACACCTCCAGCGGCACGATCTTGGTGCCATGGAGCTCGGACACGCCCAGTGCCGCCGCGACCGCATCACGGTTGGCCGCGGTAATGCCACCACCGGGAAGGATAGTCAAGCGATCGCCCGCATACTCGATGAGGCGGGCCAGATGATCGTAGTTAGCCTCGATCGGTGTGCCGGCAGCGCCGCCATGCGTCAGGATGCGCGTAACGCCGCAGTCGGCAAGCGTGTCAATTGCGTCGAGCTGAGCCTCGGGCGAGAGCTGGTCAAATGCCATATGGAAGGTGATGTCGATGGGTTCGCGCTTGCATTCCTCGGTCGCGCAGCCCGCAGCCATCACGAGGGCGCCGAGCGTGAGTTCGTCGAGCGCCCAGCCGCCGGCACAGGGCTTGCAGCATCCAAAGACCAGGCCGTCAACGCCGGCACTCACGGCAAGGCCCAGGTCCATCTCCATCATGCACAGCTCGTCCTGGCTGTAATGAAAGTCGCCATCACGCGGACGAATCATGCACATCACTCGCGCGTCATGCTCGTGAGCGTAGCTGACTGTAGCGCTAATAACGCCGGCGGAAGGCGTGGTGCCACCGACGGCGAGGTTGTCACACAGCTCAATGCGCCCCGCACCGGCCTTGATGGCCACCGGTACCCGCTCAAAGTTCTCGGCGCAAAATTCGTATAGCATAGATAGCCCCCAGAAGACATTTCGATTTCCACACGGCATTGTCGCACGTTAAATAGCAACCCGCACGATGGAGCAAAACCTTGACAAGGAGTGTCCCAAAGTGCCGGCACATAAGGAACGTCCCCAGGTGCCACCTTGAGCGATGGGTACTCATTTAAGTACGTCCCCAATGAGTACCCGCAGGGGACAGACAGACCGGACTCCCTATATGACAACTGTTGACATCATATACTATGTGTCATATAGTAGGTGTTACACAGTATACTACGAAAGGAGGTGTGCGGATGGAGGCACAGATGAAGCGCGGCTTCCTCGAGGCCTGCGTGCTCGCGGCCATCACGGGCGAGGAATCCTACGGCTATCAGATCGTGAAGGACGTGCCCGCGAGTATGGGGCTCACGGAATCCACGCTCTATCCGTTGCTCAAGCGCCTGGAGAAGGCGGGCTGCATCACCGCGCGCTCCGCCGAGCACAACGGGCGGCTGCGGAGGTACTACCGCATCACGGACGCCGGGCGCGAGCGTATCGCCGAGTTCCTCGCCGAATGGCCATCCGTGCAGGAGATCTACCGTTACGTGGAGGGGGCGCACCATGACGCGCGATGAGTTCTTGAACCGGCTGGGCGAGCTTCTGGCCTGCCTGCCGGCAGATCAGGTAAAGGAAACGCAGGAGTTCTACGCGGAGGCCATCGCCGACCGTATGGAGGACGGCATGACGGAGGCCGAGGCTGTGGCCGCCATGGGCACGCCCGGTGAGGTCGCCGAGGCAACGCTCGACGAACTGCCCGCCGTGCCGCGCGCGATCGCGAGGACCAAGCGCAAGAGCACGGCACTTCTATGGGCGCTCGCCATCGTGGGCTCTCCGGTATGGATTCCGCTGCTGCTCGCGTTCGTCGCCGTTGCCGCTGCAGTCTACATCTGTATTTGGGTTCTTGCGTTCTGCGTGTGGATCGTGGCCGCGGCATTCGGGGGCGCGGGCCTGGTAGGGCTCCTGTTCGCCGTGGACGGCATCATTATCGGGCATGTTCCGTACGTTTTGGCCTCGATGGGAATGGGATTCGCTTCCATCGGTGTGGCGCTCCTCACGGGAGCCGGCGCCTGGACGGCGTCCAGGCAGATCGCGCGCCTCTCTGCCCTTTGGGCGAAGAAAGCCGTTTCGCCCTTCTGGAAAGATCGAGGCAATAAGAGCCGCATGGGCGCTGAAGCGGCGCCGCTCACGGCATAGGAAGGAGTGCAAACATGTCCAGCGTAAAAAAGATTTACCTTGCCGTAGCGGGTGGGCTTGTTGCCACGGGGCTCGTCCTGGCTGCTATCGGATTTGTGGCCTCCGGCTTTAACCTCGCTGTGTTCAACACGCAGATCGACCTGCGCGATGACACCATCATTCTGGGTGGTGTTGAAATAGACGACCCGACAGGGCTTCCACTCATCGAGCAGCTTGCCGAGGTCGGCGAGATCCATATTGGATCTGCAACGACTGGTTCGTCTTCTCCTCGCAAATGATCGAGCTCGTAGCAGCCGTCCCCCCCCCCTTCGGGCGCACCACGACGGGCATGAGCACGCCGCGCTCGGAGCCTTTTTGCGAGGCCTTCCGTCACGCTCTTCCTGCGTGGTGAACCGGTCATCGACCGACGAGTGGCTGATGGGAATCTCTCGACTTCGGGCCAATCCCGCTCACCGATCTGGTCTTCCTTCGTGATGCGCACATAAGCGAGCAGACACCGCGCAGAGCTTCAGCGCGGCCGCACTTCCACGTCTATGACGGAGGTGCCCGGCGGCGTCTTGGCGATCCCCTTGCTTGCAGGCGTTAGCGCGTGGGGATCGCCCGCTCGGGGGCCGAGGCCGCCGAGGACGGCGGCGAACCTCGCGGTGTCATTCGACATCGCGAGGTTCCCGGACCATGACCACCTGGCCTCGTACCGTGGCATAGCCCCAAGGGTGAGGAGCTTCGGCACGTCGATCAGGGCGCCCGCGCAGCGTCGGCCGGTCCGCCGTTCGGCAGAACGGCGGAAGTCCCTAGCCTCCGAGGTAAGCTTTGCGGACGTTGTCGTCGTGCAGGAGTTCTTGGCCGGTGCCGGTCATGGTGATCTTGCCGGTCTCGAGCACGTAGCCGCGCGTGGCGATCGAAAGCGCCATCTGCGCGTTCTGCTCGACCAGGAGCACCGTGGTGCCGGCCTTGTGCAGGTCCTCGACAATCTGGAAGATCTGCTCGATCAGAATCGGCGCCAGGCCCATGGAGGGCTCGTCGAGCATGAGCAGCTTGGGGTTGCTCATAAGGGCACGACCCATAACGAGCATTTGCTGCTCGCCGCCCGAAAGGGTGCCGGCAACCTGACGACGGCGCTCCTTAAGGCGCGGGAACTGCTCGTAAACGCGCTCAAGGCCCGGAGCAACCGTGGACTTGGGCTGCGTGTAGGCACCCATCTCCAGGTTCTCCTCGACCGTCATCTGCAAAAAGGCGCGACGGCCCTCGGGAACCTGAGCCAAGCCCTTGCTCACCAGCTTGTCGGCGGGCGTATGGGTTATGTCCTCGCCCATAAACTTGATGGAGCCGGTCTTGGAGCGTAGCAGGCCCGAGACGGTCTTAAGCGTCGTGGACTTGCCGGCGCCGTTGGCACCGATCAGGGCCACGATCTCGCCCTCATTGACGTTAAAGGAGATGTCCTTGATGGCGTGGATGGCGCCGTACCAGACGTTGATGTTGTAGACGGAAAGCATCGGCTCTGCCATTTAGTTCTCCCCCTTATCCTGCTTGCCCAGATACGCCTCGATAACGGCGTCGTTGTTCTGGATTTCCTCGGCCGTGCCCTTGGCGATGACCTTACCAAAGTTAAGCACGCAGATGCCCTCGCAGATGTTCATGACGAGTGACATGTCGTGCTCGATGAGCATGATGGCAATGCCGAAGGTGTCGCGGATCTTGACGATGTTCGCCATGAGCTCGGCGGTCTCGGACGGGTTCATGCCGGCGGCAGGCTCGTCGAGCAACAGCAGCTTGGGGTTCGTGGCAAGCGCGCGGACGATCTCCAGACGACGCTGGGCGCCATAAGGCAGCGAGCCGGCCTGCTCGTTTGCCAGGTGCTCCATGTCAAAGATGGACAGCAGCTCCATGGCGCGCTCGTGGGCGGCCTTCTCGTGCTTCCAGTACGTCGGCAGACGCAGCACGCCCTCAAAACCGGAGTAGCGCTCCTGGTTGTGCAGGCCGACCTTTACGTTATCCTCCACCGTCATGGTGTTGAACAGACGGATGTTTTGGAAGGTGCGGGCGATGCCCATGCGGTTGACCTGGTAGACGGACTTGCCCGAGGTGTCCTCGCCGTCGAGCAGGATGGTGCCATGCGTGGGCTGGTACACCTTGGTAAGTAGGTTGAAGACCGTGGTCTTACCGGCGCCGTTGGGCCCGATCAGACCGGCGATCTCGGTCTTGCCGATGGTCAGGCTAAAGTCATCGACCGCCTTGAGGCCGCCGAACTCAATACCCAGGTGGATGCACTCGAGAGCCGGGCGCTGGCCCAGGTCGCGGTCGGGAACGATGGCGCCAGAAGGATACGGGACCATCTTGCCCTTGTTGAACTCAAACTTACTGGGCATCGGCTGCCACCTCCTTCTTGGGAGCAAAGCGATCCTTAATGCGTGCGAAGAACGCCTTGAGCTGCGGGTTGTTCGTAAAGACCATGACCAGGATCAACACGATGGCGTAGATGAGCATGCGGTAGTCCGAGAACTGACGGAGCAGCTCGGGGAGCACCGTGAGCAGCGCCGCCGCGATAACGGAGCCGCGCATGTTGCCCAGGCCGCCCAGGACCACGAACACCAGGATGAGGATGGACGTGTTGAAGTCGAACTTGGTGGCGGAGAGCTGCGAGAAGTTTCCGCCGAACAGGGCTCCGGCAGCACCGGCAAGGGCAGCGGAAACCACGAAGGCGATCATGCGGTACTGGGTGACGGAGATGCCCACGGACTCGGCAGCGATCTTGTTATCGCGCACCGCCATGATGGCACGGCCGGTACGGCTGCGGACCAGGTTGAGCACGATCACGAGCGCGACCATGACCAAGATGGCGCCGGCGAGGAAGGTCGAGTACGTCGACACGCCCGAGGCGCCCTGGGCGCCCTTGATGATGGCGGTGCCGTCCTCGAGCAAGTGCAGGTCGTCGATCGTAGAGTTACCCGTGATGTTAAAGATCACATGCAGGCCACGCGAGTCGACGCCCACGATAAGGCAGGTGACGATCTCTTTGATGATCTCGCCAAAGGCCAGCGTCACGATGGCCAGGTAGTCGCCGCTCAGGCGAAGGACCGGGATGCCGATCAAGAAGCCCAGGATGGCGGCGGCGATGGCGCCGACCACGATGCTGATGATGAGGCGCATCGGATCGGAGGGAACGGCGCTCTCGAGGGCGACGGCGGTAACGATGCCCGTGTAGGCACCGACGCTCATAAAGCCCGCGTGGCCCAGCGACAGGTCGCCCGCGATACCGACAACGAGGTTAAGCGAGATGGCCATGACGATGTAGGCCGTAATGGGAACCAGCTGACCGGCGATCATGCGCGGGATCATGTGGTTGGACTGCATAAAGAACACGATGGCGAAGGCCACGATGCACATGGCGTACGTGACAAAGTCGTGACGCGTCTGCTTGTCTTTAAGGAACTTCATAACGCTCACCTACACCTTCTCGGGGACGTACTTGCCCAAGAGGCCGGCGGGCTTGACGAGCAGGACGATGATCAGAACACCAAAGACGATGGAGTTGGCAAGGCTCGTGGAAATGTAGGCCTGTGCCATTGCCTCGATGATGCCGATGAGAATGCCACCGACAAAGGCGCCGGGGATAGAGCCGATGCCACCGAAGACGGCGGCGTCGAAGGCCTTGATGCCAGGCATGGCACCCGTCGTGGGCTGCAGGACCGGCGAGTAGGAGCACAGCAGCACGCCGGCGATGGCGGCAAGGGCAGAGCCGATAGCGAACGTCATCGAAATGGTGCGGTTGACATTGATGCCCATGAGCTGAGCGGCGGCCTTGTCCTCGGACACGGCGCGCATGGCCTTGCCCATCTTGGTCTTACCCGTAAAGAACACCAGGCCGGCCATGATAACCAGGCAGGCGACGATGGTGACGAGCGAGACGGCGCTCACGTTGTACTTGGCCAAGAACTCCGGCACCGGGAAGGTGACGAGCGAAGTAAAGTTCTTGGGCGTGGCGCCCCACAGGAGCTGTGCGGCATTCTGCAGGAAGTAGGACACGCCGATAGCCGTGATCAGAACGGCCAGCGGGCCCGCCTGACGCAGCGGCTTATAGGCCAGGCCCTCGATGAGAACACCGAGAACCGTGCAGACCGCACAAGAGAGAATTACAGAAGCCCAGCCGGGAAGGCCGAGATACGACGTGGCGCAGAACGAGACATAGGCACCGACCATGATGACATCGCCGTGAGCGAAGTTCAGCATCTTGGCGATACCGTAGACCATGGTGTAGCCCAACGCGATGATGGCGTAGACGCTGCCCATGGACAGGCCGTTGACCAGGTATTGGATAAAGACCGTCATGTTCCACATCCCCCTTTCGAATAGGTTTCCAGTTGATGTACGAAACAGGGACGTTACATCGTCCCTAGATACCAAGCAAGCAGGGAAGGCCAAAACCTCCCCTGCTTGGGATCAAAACCGCTCTATGTAAGGCGGCCTACTAGGCCTGTACGTACTTGCCGTCGGTGATGACGTACGCAGTCGGGTCCTTCTGGACCTGGCCCTTGTCGTTCCAGGAAAGCTTGCCGGTCAGACCGTCAACGGTGATCTTGAGCATAGCCTCGGGCAGCTTCTCGGCGACCTCGGTGGGGTCGGCGTCGACGCCCAGGCCGGCCTCCTTGAGAGCCTCGACCACTGCGTGCACGCCATCGTAGGCGTCGGCGGCAAACTGGTCGGGGGTATCGCCGTACTTATCCTTGTAAGCGTTGACGAAGTCGGCGTTCTTCTCGTCGTCGGCGGAGAACGGGGTCATGAGCAGCAGGCCCTCGGCAAGGGAGGTGTCGAAGCCCTCCACGCCCAGGATGCCGTCCATGCCGTCGCAGCCCATCATCTTGACGTCGTAGCCCATGTCCTTGGCATTCTTGAGCAGGACGGACGCCGGCGTGTAGTAGATCGGCGCAAAGATCATGGTGGCACCGGCCTGCTTGGCCTTGGTCAGCTGGTTGGTAAAGCTCGTGGCGGAGTCGTCCTTAAAGGTCTCCTCGTCGACGATCTCAAGCTTGGACTCAGCGGCCTGAGCCTTAAAGGAATCCGCAATGCCCGAAGAATAGGCGTCGCCGGAGTTATAGAACAGCACGAACTTCTCGTCCGCATACTTCTGGGCCAGGAACTTGGCAGCGTTGACGCCCTGGTTGGGGTCGGTGAAGCAAACCTGGAAGACGCAATCCTTGCCGTCGGTGACGTCCTCGGAGGACGCAGACGGGGTGATCATGAACGTCTTGGGGTCGTTACCGCACTCGGCGGCAACGGCAACCGACGCACCCGTGGTGGTCGGGCCGACGAGGGCCTGCATGCCCCAGTCGAGCAGAGTATTAAAGGCGTTGACGGCCTTCTCGCCGTCCGCCTGGTCGTCCTCGGCCTTGCTGACAAGCGGCAGCTCCTTGGTCGAGAAATCCTTGCAACCAAGCTCGACGCCCTGGGTAACGGACTTGCCGTAGGACGCGGCGGCACCGGTCAGCGGGCCGATGGTGCCGATCTTAAACGAGGCGTCGCTCGAAGCGGAACCGCTGTCGCCGCCGTTGGAGGAGCAGCCAGCTAGAATGGACATCGCCCCCAGACCTGCTGCGCTCGCGATAACGCTCCTGCGATTCATAACAGGGTTCAATGACTTACCGGTGAGGCTCGACATGCGGCTCTCCTCTCAAATCTCGTCGGGTTTCGATTACCCGACAGGCCATCCTTCGCCGTGTTCGGCGTTCGCAAAATAGTAGACGCTTTAGTTAAGAAAAGTGGCGATTATTTCAACTTTTCTTTGGCCTCGGATTTTTATCCATATTTCTGCGTATTTTTACCGCTTTATGCAGGTCTGCCACTTTATTGTGTAAAAGTAATGTTTCCATTCTGTTACAAGCGCTCTCGCCCTGAATAAAAGAGCCTCACCGGTTGCGTTTTACACGCTCTTAGGCGGCGATGTACTTGCCGTCCTGAATCACATAGGCCGTAGCAGGTTTCTCGACCTGGCCCTCGTCGTTCCAGGTAAGCTCGCCGGTCAGGCCATCGATCTTAATCTTACGCATGGCCTTGGCAAGGTCGGCGGCAATGCCGGCACCGTCTGCCGTCGTGTCGATGCCGGCCTTGTCGATAGCCTCGGCGATCGCGTGGACACAGTCGTAGGCGTCGGCGGCAAACTGGTTAGGGGTCTCGTCGTACTCCTCCTTGTATGCCTTGACGAAGTCGGCGTTCTTCTCGTCGTCGGCGGAGAACGGCGTCATGAGCAGCACGCCCTCGGCAAGCGAGGTGTCGAAGCCCTCCACAGAGAGCAGGCCGTCCATGCCGTCGGTGCCCATGAGCGTCATGTCATAGCCCATGTCCTTGGCGTTCTTGAGCAGGACGGACGCCGGCGTGTAGTAGATCGGCGCAAAGATGAGCGTGGCGCCGGCCTCCTTGGCCTTGGTCAGCTGGTTGGTAAAGCTCGTGGAAGAATCATCCTTAAAGGTCTCGGTGTCGACGATGTCGAGCTTGGACTCCTTGGCCTGCTCGGCAAAGGCATCGGCAACGCCCGAGCTGTACGTGTCGCCGGAGTTATAGAACAGGGCGATCTTGGCGTCCGCATACTTCTCGGCCAAGAACTTCGCGGCACTCGTGCCCATGGTGGGGTCGGTGAAGCAGACCTGGAAGACCGTGGTCTTATCCTTGGTGACATCGAGCGACGAGGCGGAAGGCGTGACCATGAGCATGTCATCGGCAATCTCACCCGAGACGGCAACGGCGGCACCAGTGGTAACGGGGCCGACGAGCGCCTGCATGCCCCAGTCGCACAGGGTATTGAAGGCGTTGATGGCCTTCTCGCCGTCGGCGACGTCGTCCTCGGACTTAAGCGAGAGCTTGAGGTCCTTGGTCGAGAAATCCTTGGCAGCGAGCTTGGCGCCCTTCTCGGCAGAAACGCCATAGGTGGCTGCAGCGCCGGTCAGGGGGCCGATGACACCGATCTTGAACGTCTTGCCGTCGTCGGCGGAGCCGCCATCCGAACCACCCGAGGAGCAACCGGCGAGTGCAACGGTGCTGCCGAGCGCGGCGGCGCCGGCGAGGAAGTTTCTACGGCTGAGTGTGCTGTTGATATTGAACATGGTGTCCCCCTTTTCGCTGGCCGCGGTGCGGCCGTCTTGCGGTACAGGGCAAACCTTATGGTTCAAACGTTGACAGTTTGTTACGGAACTTCGTTTGTAGCGAGCGTGTTTCCAATGTTTCCGCAGCGTTTCGGGGGTAGCGTTTTGTGCGGCTCCTGTTGCCTGGCAAGCACGCGCCCTCGGTTCACGCTAGAATGCACTCAACCTTAACTGGTCAATCATCCATACAGATGCACGAAGGAGCTATCTATGAGCGAACCCCTGCGCACCGTGAACGTCGGCCTGATCGGTCTGGGAACCGTCGGCGGCGGCGTGGCTCGTCTGATCAAGAGCCACCACGATGAGTACCTGGCCGCCTACGGCATCGACCTTAAGCTGACCCGCGCCTGCGCGCTTGCCTGGGAGCAGGCCGAAGCCGCCGGTATTGAGCGCGAGGCCTTTACGAACGACTGGCACGACGTCGTCACCGACCCCGCCGTCGACATCGTCGTCGAGCTGATCGGCGGCGAGCACCCCGCGACCGAGATCTTCACCACGGCCTTTGAGAACGGCAAGCATGTCGTCTCCGCCAACAAAGCCCTGCTCGGCCGTCACGTCGAGACGCTCGCCGAGAAGGCGCGCGAGTGCGGCGTGCAGATCAAGTGCGAGGCCAGCTGCGGCGGCGGTATCCCCATCGTCAGCACGCTCGAGCACGACCTGGTGGGCAACAAGATCCTGACCATCGCCGGCATCCTCAACGGCACCACCAACTACATTCTGTCGCGCATGGACGCCGAGGGCGCCGAATACGCCGACGTGCTCGCCGACGCCCAGGCCAAGGGCTACGCCGAGGCCGATCCGTCCGCCGACGTCGACGGCTTCGATGCCGCCAGCAAAACGGCCATCCTCGCCTCCATCGGCTTTGGCACCCGCGTTACCACCGACGACGTCTACCAGCAGGGTATCCGTACCATCGGCGCCGAGGACATCGCCCAGGCCCGCGAGCTCGGCTACACCATTAAGCTGCTGGGCATCGCCCGCAACACCGATGCCGGTGTCGACGTCCGCGTGCACCCCACGCTGATCCCCGCCGACCACATGCTCGCCAAGGTCAACGGCGCCATGAACGCCGTCTACGTGGTGGGCGACGCCGTGGGCGAGACCATGTTCTATGGTGCCGGCGCAGGCTCCTTCCCCACCGCGAGCGCCGTCGTGGGCGATATCCTGTCGCTGTCCGAGCAGATCAGCCGCGGCGTGGCACCGCTGCCCGAGATCGAGCCCTACGGCCACAACCTTGCCTTTAAGCCCATGGACGAGCTCCAGACCAAGTACTATGTGCGCCTGAAGGTTGCCGACCGCGTGGGCGCCCTGTCCGAGACGGTCGATATCTTCGCCAAGCACAACATCTCGATCTCGCTCATCAATCAGGTCGAGGATGGCAAGTCGGGCGTCACCGACACCTGCTCGGTCATCTTCCTGACGCACCGCGCGCTCGAGAAGGACGTCCAGGCTGCCGCCGCCGAGCTTGCAGGCGTCGACTGCGTGGCCGAGGTCGCCAACGTCCTGCGTATCGAGGACGTTGAGGCCTGGACCGAAGGCGTTATGGCCAACTAATCCGGTCTTCGGTATACGGCATATATGTTGAGGGGCTCCCGTCCGGTATTGGACGGGAGCCTTTTTACTTGCGCGCTCGGGACGCATCGAGGTGGCTTACGTTTGAACAACTTGACCGTTCATTGACAACCGGGGGTACCGTTCACCGATAAGCGAACGTGCTCGTTTTGGGCCGCCACTATGCTGTGCTGCGTATGTCCACACCCCCGAAGAATGGAGGCACCATGTTGCTCGAGGGTAAGAAAGCAATCATCACTGGAGGCACGCGCGGTATCGGCTATGCCATCGCCTGCCGTTTTATTGAGGAAGGCGCTGCCGTCACCGTCTTTGGCTCTCGCCAGGAGACCGCCGACGCCGCCGTTGAGAAGCTGACCGCAGCCTATCCCGAGGCTAAGGTCTGGGGCCGCTCCTGCGACCTCACCGCGCTCGAGGCCGTGACCGAGGCCTTTACCCAGGCTGCCGCTGACATGGGCGGTCTCGATACGGTCGTCAACAACGCCGGCATCTCCCAGCGCTCGCCCCTTTTGCAGTACACTGCCGAGGAGTTTGCCAACGTTATGAACCTTAACGTGACCGCCGTCTTTAACGGTCACCAGGCTGCCGCCAAGATCATGACCGAAGCCGGCCACGGCGGCACCATCACCACCACGAGCTCGATGGTCGCCAAATACGGTCAGCCCTCCGGCGTCGGCTACCCCACGTCCAAGTTCGCCGTCAACGGCATGGTCCAGTCGCTCTCGCGCGAGCTCGCCCCCATGGGCATTCGCGTCAACGCCGTCGCACCCGGCGTGACCAAGACCGACATGGTGGCCAACCTGCCCGAAGAGGTCATCAAGCCCATCATCGCCACCATCCCGCTCGGCCGCATGGGCGAGCCCGAGGACGTCGCCAACGCCTTCGTCTTCCTGGCAAGCGACATGTCCTCCTATGTCACGGGCGCCGTACTTCCCGTCGACGGAGCCGCCCGCTCCTAAAGGGCAGCGGGCTTCGGCCTCGTCCTTCAACAGAGCTCTACGCAAAAGGCGCGCTGCCTGCGATCGATGCAGGCAGCGCGCCTTCCTTAATTTGGACGGAAACCGTATCCCGGTATTCCTTGCTACCTGCCGTCGTCGTCCTCGGCTTCTTCTCTTGCGTAGAGTTCCAGCATGCGGCGGCGGTATTCGCGCACGGCGAGCTTGGCGCGCTCCAGGCGGCGGCGCTCGCGCGGAGTGAGCTTGGACGGGTCGATCTCATCGCCATAGGTCTTCTCGGCCAGCAAATGGGCGGCATCCACGATGCGGGCATCGATGCGCCCGCTTGCCGCCTCGGCCGAAAGGCGATCGGCAATGGAATCAATCGTAGGCATGCCGTCGAGTGTGCGCCCGTGACCATGCGAGGTCAACAACTCGTGCTCGCGCGCGAGCAGGCTCGCCAGGTCGTGATGGGCACGCAGAATATCGAACGCATCGGAAGGATGCTCGGCAACTTCTGCCACGGCGGCAACCGGCGCGGCGTCGACCACGCGATAGAAGAGCTGGGCGAGCAGCGGCATCAAAAACACCGTGATGGCACCGGCGGCAACCATGATCGAGGCAATGTCTTGCGAAAGCGCTCCGGCGTTGACGGCCACGCTCGTCACGGCAACGATGATCGGAAGCGCCGTGGTGCAGTACAGGGCCACGGTAATGCGGCCATACGCCGAGACATCGCGCGTCTCGGGACAGATGCTCATAGAGATAAGAATGGGCACGGCGTGGATGATGAGCAGCGCCACGATAAAGCCCACGAGCAGCCCGGGGCGCGATGCGACGGCCGTCAGGTCGATCTTTGCGCCCGACACGGTAAAGAACACGGGGATCAAAAAGCCGTAGGCCAGTCCATCGAGCTTAGTCTCGAGCGTGTGATTGCCCTCGGGGATGATATAGCGCAGGACAAAGCCAGCGGCAAAGGAACCCAGCACGATGTCAAGATCGAAGATGGCCGAGAAAGCCACGAGCGTGACCAAGATGAGCACCGTCAAGCGAACGAAGGTCTGCGAGGTGGTATCGGCGCGCTCCTCGACAAATGCAAAGAAGCGGCTGCCGACGCGCTTGGAGCGGCTCGGAACCACGGCCAGCAACACGCAGACCACCGCAAACAGGCCCAGAATCACGAGCGTCTGAATGCCGGTTCGTGCAGAAAGCAGCACCGACATGGCAAGCACGGGGCCAAGCTCGCCCCAGGTACCGTACGCGAGAATCGAATCTCCCACGCGCGTGCCGGTGAGCGAGCGTTCGCGCATGATGGGTACGAGCGTGCCGAGCGCCGTAGAAGTGAGGGCGAGCGTCACGGCGATACCGTCGAAATGGCTGACCGAGAACCATGGCGTGAAGCGCACGGCAAGCCAGGCGATGCCAAACGTGACGACCCACGTCGCCATGCCGTAGCGCCCCTCGACGCCCGTAATGTTCTTAGGGTCGATCTCAAAGCCGGCGAGCAGGAACAAAAAGGCCAAGCCGAGCTCGGACACGAGCGAGACCTCGGCGTCCACATGAATGATGCCGAGCATATGAGGGCCCAGCACCGCGCCGAACACGAGCAAAAAGACCGTCTCGGGTACGGGCTTTCCGGGAATCGCCGAGGCGATAAAGGGGCTCGCAAAGGCCACGAGCGCAATGATGGCGAGCGAAACGAATGCCATGTGATGCCTTTCTCTTGTTTGCGCTTCACTGTAGCACCCTCGCCGTCCTCAACGCGCCGCGAGCTGTCGTATCATAGTGAGGTTTACAAACATGTGGCTCAAGGCGACCGCGAGGCTTGCCCCGCGAACCGACCGCTGCCGCATACCGTACCGTACGCCCAACCGATCAGGAAGGCAGGAACCAATGGTCTCTCGTATCTACGTGGAGAAGAAGCCCGGGTTCGACGTCGAGGCTCAGCAGCTCAAGGGCGAGCTGACCGAGATTCTCGGCATTCAGGGCATCGAGGCCCTGAGGATCATCAACCGCTACGACGTCGAGGGCATCGACGAGGAGCTCTTCCGCTCCTGCGTGCCGACCGTCTTTAGCGAGCCCCAGGTCGATGTGACCTATGACGAGCTCCCCGCAAGCGACGGCGCCGTCTTTGCCGTCGAATTCCTGCCCGGCCAGTTTGACCAGCGCGCCGACTCCGCCAGCGAGTGCGTGCAGCTCATCAGCCAGGGCGAGCGCCCCGCCGTGCGCTCCGCCAAGGTCTATATGATCTCGGGCGACCTGGACGAGGCTGCCATCGAGGCCATCAAGCACTACGTGGTGAACCCCGTCGAGGCCCGCATCGCCTCGCTCGACCTGCCCGAGACGTTGCACATGGAGACCCCCGAGCCCCAGCCCGTCGAGGTGCTCGACGGCTTCCGCGCGCTCGACGAGGGCGGCCTTGCCGCCTTTATCGCCGAGCGCGGCCTTGCCATGGACGAGGCAGACATCGCCTTCTGCCAGCAGTACTTCCGCGATGAGGATCGCGACCCCACCATCACCGAGATCCGCGTGATCGACACCTACTGGTCCGACCACTGCCGCCACACCACCTTCGGCACCGTCCTGGACGACGTGACGATCGACGACGCCGTGGTGCAGCAGGCCTTCGATCGCTACATGGAGATGCGCCACGAGCTCGGTCGCGACGCCAAGCCCGTCTGCCTTATGGACATGGGCACTATCGGCGCCAAGTACCTTAAGAAGACCGGCGTCATGACCGATGTCGACGAGTCCGAGGAGATCAACGCCTGTACCGTCAAGGTAAAGGTCGATGTCGACGGCAAGGAGCAGGACTGGCTGTTCCTGTTTAAGAACGAGACCCATAACCACCCGACCGAGATCGAGCCCTTCGGCGGTGCCGCCACCTGCGTGGGCGGCGCCATCCGCGACCCGCTCTCGGGCCGCAGCTACGTATACCAGGCCATGCGCGTCACCGGCGCCGGCGACCCCACCGTCCCCGTGTCCGAGACGCTCGAGGGCAAGCTGCCGCAGCGCAAGCTCGTGACCACCGCCGCCGCCGGCTACTCCAGCTACGGCAACCAGATCGGCCTTGCCACCGGCCAGGTCAACGAACTCTATCACCCCGGCTACGTGGCCAAGCGCATGGAGGTCGGCGCCGTCGTGGGTGCTACCCCGGCCAACCACGTGCGCCGCGAGTGCCCCGCCCCCACCGACAAGATCATCCTGCTGGGCGGCCGTACCGGCCGTGACGGCATCGGTGGCGCCACCGGTTCCTCCAAGACCCAGAACACCGAGTCCATCGAGACCTCGGGCGCCGAGGTCCAGAAGGGCAACGCCCCGGTCGAGCGCAAGCTGCAGCGTCTGTTCCGCCGCGGCGATGCCTGCCGTCTGATCAAGCGCTGCAACGACTTTGGTGCCGGCGGCGTCTCGGTCGCCGTAGGCGAGCTTGCCGACGGCCTGTATGTCGACCTGGACACCGTGACCAAGAAGTACGATGGCCTGGACGGCACCGAACTCGCCATCTCCGAGTCCCAGGAGCGTATGGCCTGTGCCGTCGCCGACGGTGACGTCGAGGAGTTCATGGGCTATGCCGCCGAGGAGAACCTCGAGGCGACCGTTATCGCCGAGGTTACCGCCGAGCCGCGCATGCGCATGGCTTGGAACGGTGTCGCCATCGTCGACCTGTCCCGCGAGTTCCTCAACTCCAACGGTGCGCCCAAGCACCAGGTCGCCCACGTCTGCGCACGCAGCGTGTGGCAGCCCAGCTGGGCCGGCACCACGCTTGCCGAGCGCATGACCTCGCTCGTCACCGATCTCAACGTCGCCTCCAACAAGGGCCTTTCCGAGCGCTTCGACTCCACCATCGGTGCCGCGACCGTGCTCATGCCCTTTGGCGGCAAGACGCAGCTCACCCCGAGCTCAGCCATGGTCGCCAAGTTCCCCGTGGACGGCGAGACCTCCACGGCGAGCGCCATGGCTTGGGGCTTCAACCCCTACTTGATGGAAGCCGACCAGTTTGCGGGCGCCTACCTGTCCGTGGTCGAGTCCATCGCCAAGCTCGTGGCCGCCGGCTTTGAGCACAAGCGCGCCTACCTCTCCTTCCAGGAGTACTTCGAGCGCCTGCGCACCGAGGCCGAGCGCTGGGGCAAGCCCATGGCAGCAGTACTCGGCGCCCTCATGGCCCAGGTCGACCTGGGCGCCGGTGCCATCGGCGGCAAGGATTCCATGAGCGGCTCGTTTGAGGACGAGGCCGGCGAGCTCAACGTTCCGCCGACCCTGATCAGCTTCGCCGTTGCCGTGGGCAAGGCTGCTCGTGCCGTCTCCCCCGAGTTCAAGGGCCTGACGCACCGCGTCGTCCGCATCGCCCCCGCCACCTACGGCGAGGACTACCGCCCCGACGCCCAGCAGCTGCTCGCAGCGTTCGACGCCGTCGAGGCGCTCACCGCTACCGGTGACGCCCTGGCCATCTCCACGCCCGGCTACGGCTGCGGCGCCGAGAGCCTCTTTAAGATGTGCGTCGGCAACCAGATCGGTATCGAGCTTGCCGAGGATGTGGACGTGGAGAGCCTCTTCACCCCGCTCTACGGCAGCTTTATCGTCGAGCTCGCCGAGGACGCCGAGCTGCCCGAGGTCGCCGACGGCGTTGTCGTCGAGCCCCTGGGCACCACCGTCGAAGGCTATGTCATCGATACCGGCTCCGAGGTCATCGAGCTCTCCGAGCTCCAGGAGGCCTGGGAGAGCGGCATCGAGGGCGTCTTTGCCTACCGCAGCGCCGGCGAGACCGCCGAGGTCGAGACCATCGACTACCGCGCCAAGGATATCCATGTGTACGGTGGCGCAAAGATCGCCCGCCCGCGCGTGGTCATCCCCGTGTTCCCCGGCAACAACTGCGAGTACGACAGCGCCCGCGCCTTCCGCGCCGCCGGTGCCGAGGCCGACACCTTCGTGATTAACAACCTCACGCCCGAGGCCGTCGCCGAGAGCACCCATGAGCTTGCCCGCCGCATCCGCGAGAGCCAGATCGTCATGATCCCCGGCGGCTTCTCGGGCGGCGACGAGCCCGACGGCTCCGCCAAGTTCATCACGGCGTTCTTCCGCGCTCCCGAGGTCACCGAGGCCGTCCGCGACTTGCTCAAGGCCCGCGATGGCCTGATGCTGGGCATCTGCAACGGCTTCCAGGCCCTGATCAAGCTCGGTCTGGTGCCCTACGGTGACATCGTCGACGCCACGCCCGATGCGCCCACGCTGACGTTCAACACCATCGGCCGCCACCAGAGCCGTCTGGTGCGCACCCGCATCTCGTCCAACCTGTCCCCGTGGCTGTCGCAGTGCAGCCTCGACGACCCCTACACCGTCGCCATCAGCCACGGCGAGGGCCGCTTTGTCGCCAACGACGAGGTGCTCGCGCAGCTCATCGCCAACGGCCAGGTCGCCACGCAGTACGTGGGCGAGAACGGCAAGCCCAGCATGGATCTTTCCGTCAACCCCAACGGCTCCGCGCTCGCCATCGAGGGCATTACGAGCCCCGACGGCCGCGTCTTGGGCAAGATGGGCCACGCCGAGCGTCGCGGCGACAACCTGTACCGCAACGTGCCCGAGCATGTCCCCGGCGATAAGTTCATGCCGATCTTTGAGAGCGGCGTAGCCTACTTCGCCTAAACCTTTCCCATCGGGTACAATCCCATCGGGTAACAACACCCGCCACCGGCACTCCCGGTGGCGGGTTCTTTTTTTGCTTTAAACGCAACGGGAGGACATTATGGAAAGCCGCAAGCCGTATCTCGCCACCCTGCCCGGGCTCATCTTGGGCTGCCTCGTTTGCTGCGCGCTCTGGGGGTCGGCTTTTCCCTGCATCAAGATCGGCTACGCGCTCTTTGGCATCCCGGCACACGATAGCGCCTCGCAGCTGCTCTTCGCGGGCCTGCGCTTCACCCTTGCCGGCACGCTGGTCATTGTTGGTATGAGCGCGGCCCAACGCCGTCCGCTCGTTCCGCAGGCGCGCGACATCAAACCTATCCTCACGCTGTCGCTCTTCCAGACCATCGGCCAGTACTTCTTTTTCTATCTGGGCCTCTCGCGCGCCAGCGCCATGTCGAGCTCCATCATCGAGGCCAGCGCCAACTTCCTAGCCATCCTCTTTGCCGCCCTGGCATTTCGCACCGAAAAGCTCGATGCGGCCAAGGTGCTCGGCTGCGTGCTGGGCTTTGCCGGCGTCGCACTCGTTAACCTTTCGGGTGCGGACGGCACCTTTGGCTTTAGGCTCGACGGCGAGGGCTTTATCCTGGCCTCCACCGTCGCGGGCGCCCTTTCGACCTGCCTCATCGGCATCTTCTCGCGCGAGCACGACGGCGTTTTGCTTGCCGGGTGGCAGTTCTTGGTCGGCGGCCTGGTTCTCACCGCTATCGGCTTTTTGATGGGCGGTGTGCTCTCCCCCACGGCAATCGCCCCCGCCATCGTGCTCATCGTCTATATGGCGCTTATCTCCGCGGTCGCCTACTCGCTGTGGTCGCGCCTGCTTGCCGTCAACCCCGTCAGCCGCGTCTCGGTCTTTGGGTTTATGAACCCGGTTTTTGGCGTGCTGCTGAGCGCGCTGCTGCTCGGCGAGGGCGCTGGCACGAGCCCCGTTACCGTTATCGTTGCCCTGTTGTTGGTCTGCGGCGGTATCATCATCGTCAACAAACCCAAAAAAGCCTAGCGAGCTGCCCCGTTCCAAGAAAAAGACGAGGCGCATCTTCGACAGCCGTTACTAATCCCACCAACGCAAAAGGGGCGCACGACCATCAATGCGGTCGTGCGCCCTTTTTTCTAGCGGATCCGCGCGCCCGCTTTTTTCTTTTCAGCCTTAACACGATAAAGCTCTGCATCGGCAGTGCGCAGCAAATCTCGCCAGGTCTCAACCCCGCTGTCATAGCGTGCGTACCCAATTGACATACAGAGCGGATACGGCACTTCGGCCTGCGCAAGCGCATCGTTAATTGCAGTACTCAGGTCCACAATATCTCGCTCGGTTGCATCCCTCTGCACCACCACGAATTCATCGCCACCATAACGCGCGATAAAGCCACCGGACGGCGAACAAACTTCCTTGAGCACCGATGAGATGATTTCCAAGGCATGATCACCTTCGACATGCCCGTAATGGTCGTTGATATGCTTAAAGCCGTCGGCATCCATAATGAGCAGATACGTATCCTCGGCATGATCAGCGCCGGAAAACAGCGTCTGCATATATGTCTCAAAACGATTGCGGTTGTTAAGGCCCGTGAGCGGGTCGGTCGAGATTAGCTGTTCCTGATAGATAAGGTAGAGCAAAAGATTACTCGCGGCTATGCCAACGCACAGGCCGGGAATCGACCAGGCGACCTGAACAATTCCACCAATCATGGCGGGAACAGCAAAAAACGCCAGCGTTCTATAGATCGCCTTTTTCTGCAGGCTTTCGACCCGTCGCGACTGCACAAACGCATGCAGGGACGTATGGATGATGTAGCAGTAGCTAACGACAGGCTGAATCATATAAAGTGCACCGCGACGATACACGCCCTGAGCATCGATGTAGAACAGGGCATGTGTCCAGTAGCTGGTAAAAGCCAGTACGACCACCAGCGCCGTGGGCAACGTCACAAGTGCCAGCCTAGAGGTCGTGGTCAAAAGCCGCGAACCCTGCATGGTCTCGGAATAAAGGAACCAAAAGAGGCATGCGAGGGCGAACAGCGAAAACGAGACCGCGTTGGAAATCCAGTTGGCAGTGAGGCCCACCGTGCCGCTCACTCCGTCAGAGAGGGTCCAGATCATATCGAAAAAGATATACGCGGCCGACGTGTAGCCGAGCATGCTAAACAAAAGCTGCTGAGTACTGGAGAACAAGGAGCGGCGACTTCGTATGGCAAGTCCGATAAGGACAATCATGCACATCAGGAAAATCTCGATCTTGAGCGCCTTAACCACTAGGTTCCATCCCCTCTATATCCAAGTGGCCAAAAACGCCCGAGGCTCGCTCGGGCAACAAACACCCCTTACTCCGCAGGGGTTAAGGGGAATAATAGCAGAGCGCCCGAATGGCACTGAATAGCAGGTGCCGTACGGGCGCTCGGACAGCGTGAATTGCACACGCCGATTTCATTGATTCGAACTGGTGACTACTCGCCGTCGATATCGGTCGCGACAGCCTCCTCGATAGCCTCGACACCGGCAACCGACAGGTCTTCCTTGCCGCGGCAGAACTTCTTGTCGACCCAGCCGGTCAGGATCGGGGCCATGATCGCCGTGATGATGACGGCGGTAGCGATCTGGGCGTACGCAGTGGGCGCAAGCTCGGCATAGCGCGGCGCAACCTCGGCGAGGGCGACCGGCGTGGTCATGGCCGTACCGGCGATGGTGGAACAGGCAACAGCAGCCTTGCCGTTGCCGCCGCACAGGCGCTCAAAGGCAAAGGTGATGGGGCCGACGATAAAGAGCGTGATGAGGCCAAGCAGAATGCCCGAGATGCCGCCGGTGATGAAGCTCGACAGGCTCATGGACGCACCGAGCTGAAAACCGATGACGGCAATTGCGGGATTGGTGCCGGGGACCAGCAGGTTCTTGATGAACGGGAACAGGTTGCCCAAAACCATGCCGATAACGAGCGGCAGGATGGAACCGATGATGGTGCCGATGGGAATGTTGGCGAGACCCGAGACGCCGAGGATGATCATCGTGACGGCGGGACCGGCCGTAAAGAACAGGATGCCGACGGCGCCCTGCTCGGACTCATCGCCGAACTCGCCCATGATGCCCGTATAGAGCGCCATGTTGCAAAACGTGATGCCGCCGATGATGGATACGGAGCTCAGGCCAAGGAAGTTGTCGTTAAAGAAATACGCCACGCCCAAGCCGAGAGCCGCCGCGACGACAAGCTTGGGAATCAGCACGACGATGCCGGTCTTGATGGCGCCCGGCGTGGACTTAAAGCTGATACCGGCGCCCACGAAAAGCAGAATCGCGGCAACGATGGTGTTGGAACCACCACGGCAGGCAGCGGTAAAGAAGCCGCCAATCTCGAAAACCTGCGGGCAGAAGGTGTTGAGCAAAAGGCCGACGATCATCGGGTAGATCATGATGTCGCCCGGGATGCGCGGAACCTTGAATTTCTTTTGCTCGGTGGTAGTTGCTTCCTGTGCCATGAAACCCCCATTTCCACTGACGGGGAACAAAAGCCCACGTCATGCTTTGCTACAGTAAAGTTTGACCATGGTACCAGAAGAAGCAGACCACCTCGGTGAGAAATTCGATTCGTTAGGCCAAGACGGCAAACGAGCCTTGCTCTTACACGAGACTCAAGGCGATATAGAGCACGATTCCCGAGACGCAACACCACAACATCGATTTAGTCTTGATCGCCACCGCAACAACGCCGGCCGCCGCAATCCAGGGAATCAAGCCCTGCCACAAGCCGGCGTCGAAAGCACCGGGGCTTATCAAGTCGTTAGCAACCAGCGCCGCAAAGGCGGCCGGCGGGATATAACCCAAGGCCTCGGTAACGCGGGGCGAGAGCGTTCGTCCACGCAAGGCAAACGCCGGGGCGATGCGAAAGAACGCGATGGCCGCCCACGACGACAGCCACAGGACCAAAAACTCATTAACGGGCATCGCGGGCACCCCTTCCATCAGCGAGAGCATCGCATGCAAGCGCCGCGGCAACACCGACGAGCACGCTTACCGGCACGGCGATATTCGTCCACCCCAAGAACTTGCATGCGGCGACGGACGCCGCAGCCAAAACGGCGGCTACAACATTGCCGCGCGACGGTCGCTGCGAAAAGAGCAGGCAAATAAAGAGCGAGGTGCAGACAAAACCTGCAATGGCCGTGGGAACATCGATGACGGAACCAGCGACGGCGCCCGCTGTGCACGAGACACCCCATGTTGCGATAAGGATCACATTGAGCGCAAAGGACTCACGCGGACCCCAGTCGTCCCCCTCAACCAGCTTAGCCAACGAGATGCCGTATGCCTCCTCGGTGAGCGTCGCGGCGACCGCCAACGTCTGACGCTTCGAGGCACCCGTCAGATGCGGCGCAATCGATGCCGAATAAAGTGCGAAGCGTGAGGAGATGGCGGCGACGGAGGCGACAATCGATCCTGCCGGCACGCCCGCCAGCCACAGGTTGCAGATCATGAACTGCCCGCTGCCCGTCACAAAGGTGCTGCTCAGGGCAAAGACCATCCAGGGCTCCATCCCTGTCTGTGCCATAATCATTCCGCACGGCGCGCCTATCGCAACATAGGTAAGCATCACCGGCCAGACGGTTTTTACGATTTTGAGCACCATAACGTTCCTCATCAGACAAGCTATCCAAACCGCATGTACGGTGCGGCAGAATTATCGTCCGATGGCAGGCGAGTTCACCTACAATTGCCACCGGATCGAAAGACACAACTTTTTAGGAAGTCATTATGACAGCTATCGATCGGCCCCGGGCGGTCGAGGCCTTCAAGACCTATACCGATGCCTACGACGCCACCAATCCGCGCATCGCACTCAAAATCGAGCACACCTATCACGTGGCGGAAGCGTGCGATGCCGTGGCGCGCGAGCAGAACTGGTCGACAGAGGATATTGACTTGGCCTGGCTTTGCGGTCTGCTGCACGATATGGGCCGCTTTGAGCAGCTGCGACGCTGGGACACCTTTAAGGATGCCGAGAGCATGAGCCATGCGGCGCTAGGCGTCGAGGTTCTTTTTGGCGAGAACCCCGCCGACGCGCCCGCCACGACCAACATCCGAGATTTTATCGAGACCGACGAGTACGACGAACTCATCCGCGCGAGCATCGCCTATCACAGCGATTTTCGCCTGCCCGCGCATCTCGACGAGCGTACGCGAAACTTCTGCGACATCGTACGCGACGACGACAAGGTCGACATTATGCGCACCATCGCCGACAGCACCGTCGATACCATCCTTAAGGTCGATGGGGACACGTTTCTTTCCAGCCACTTCTCGGCACCGACACTTGCCGCCTTTGAAGAGCGCCGCTGTGTCGCACGCGACGAGCGCGAAGAGCCCGCAGACTACTTGGTGGGGCTTATCTGCTTTATGTTTGAGTTCGTCTATCCGGCAAGCCGCGCGCTGGCGCGCGAGCAGGGAGATATCTACCGCCTGCTCGACGCGCCCTTTGGCATTACGCGGCCCTTTACCGATCCCGCCGCACAGGCGACCTGGGAGCGCCTAAAGGATGAGATGCGCACCTGGCTGGCCGGCGCTTAACACCCAAGCTGGGCCAGCAGCTCTTCGACGACCTCGACGGCGTCGCCGACAACCTTGTACTGGGCGGCGCCAAAGATGGGGGCATCCGGGTCCTCGTTGATGGCGATAATGCACTCCGCCCCACCGATGCCGGCAAGATGCTGGATGGCACCCGAGACGCCGATGCTCACGAGGAGCTTGGGCGATACCGATACGCCCGTCTGACCAATCTGATGGCGATACTCCAGCCAGCCCGCCTCCACAACAGGACGCGTGCAGCCAAGCTCGGCACCCAGAGCCTCGGCGAGCTTTCGCATCAGGGGCAGGTTTTTCTTGGAGCCGATGCCGCGACCCACCACGACCAGACGCTCGGCATCGGCAATCGAAGCCTGCTGTCCCCACTCCTCGGAGGGAATCGAAATCTCGACGCGAGCCTTAACGTCTTCTGCAAGCGTCACCTGGGCAATCGTGCCGGAGCGGCCGTAGTCAAAGTCAGGCGCCTTAAAGATGCCGGGACGCACCGTCGCCATCTGGGGGCGGTGATTGGGGCAAATGATGGTGGCCATCAGATTTCCGCCAAATGCGGGGCGTGTCTGCTGTAGCAGGCCCGTCCCCGTATCCATCGAAAGCACGGTGCAGTCGGCCGTAAGACCCGTCTGCAGGCGCACGGCAACGCCAGGTGCCAGCTCGCGGCCAAAGGCGGTCGCGCCGTACAGAATAGCCTCGGGCTTGCGCTCGGCTACCAAATCACAGATCAGGCGGGCGTAGACCTCCGCGTCGTTCTGACGCAGGCGCTCGTCGCGACAGACCATAACTTCGTCGGCGCCGGCACAGACCAGATGCTCCAGCTCCTCAAGCGAGCTCTCGGGGCTCATGCCGACCAGCGCCACCAGACGGCAGCCACGGGCATCGGCAAGCTCGCGGCCCTTGCCCATGAGTTCATAGGCCACAGGGGCTACGGCGTCATGCTCGTCAGTCTGCACAAATACCCAAATGTCCTGGTATGCGTCGAGATCGGCTGCGCCAGTGGCCTCATCGCGTTCAATCGAGATAGCGTTAACGGGACAGGCATCGACGCACCCGCCGCACAGGACGCAGCCGTCGGTTACGCGGGCACAGCGATTGGGACGCTCGCCTTCCACCACGATGCCACCCGAGGCGCAGGCGCGAACGCAGCGACCGCAGCCGATACAGGCTTCGCTATCGATAATCAGTCCGCTCATCTATGCCACCCCCTCGATAATCTTGGCAAGCTTTGCCGCCTGCTCGGATGCCGTTCCCTCAACAGCCTCACACGTTTGGTCGCGGTCGGGCACAAACGAGCGAACGACCTGTGTCGGCGATCCGGCAAGGCCACAACGCGAGGGATCGGCGTTCACGTCGGCAGCACTGACCACGCGCACGTCCGCCTCCTCGGCCGCACGAATACCGGCGATGCTCGGCATGCGCAGCTGGCCGATCTCCTTGGCGGTCGTCATTGCACACGGCATCTCAAGATAGACCGTCTCTTCACCGGCATCGCATCCGTGAACGAGCGCTAGCGAACCGCACGTCGTGAAGCCCGCGCTCTGAACACAGCTCACGTCGGTCACGCAGGGAATCTCAAAGGCGCCGGCAAGCTCGGGACCGATCTGTGCCGTATCGCCGTCCACCGCCATCTTGCCGCAGATGAGCAGGTCAAAGTCCTCGTCGAGCGCCTCGATACCGCATTTGAGGGCATAGGTGGTTGCCAGGGTATCGGCGCCCGCAAAGGCGCGGTCGGTCAGCAGCAGCGCGTCGTCGGCGCCACGGGCGATACAGTCACGCAGCAGCGATTCGGTCGCCGGAATGCCCATCGACACTACCGTCACGCGCACGTCCATGCCAAAGCCGATAAAGTCGTCCTTCAACGCCAGGGCGCACTCCAGGGCGCTCGCATCAAAGGGATTGATGACCGCCTGCTTGCCGTCGCGCACAATCGTATTGGTCTTGGGGTCCATCTTGACCTCGGTGCTTCCCGGCACCGCCTTGACGCACACCACCATATGGAAATCGCTCATGATTACGCGCCCCCTTTCTGGACGAGTTCATCCAAGAGCTTCTCCGAAAACAAGTTGCCGCGACCCAGCTGTCCGGCGGGATCGAGCTGGAGCTTGAGCCGCGCCGATTCGACCATGGCCTCATGGCCGTACATCGTCTCCAAAAAGCCCGCCTTAATCTTGCCGACGCCGTGCTCGGCAGAAACGGCACCACCCATGGCCGTAACCTCGACTGCCCACTGGGCAAAGAGCTCGCCACCGCGGCGGTAGTCCTGGGCATCGCGCGGCAGAATATTCACATGCAGGTGATTGTTGCCGATATGGCCCCACGCCGCCGACTCAAGGCCGCTTTGGGCCAGCGTACGGCGATAGAGGGCAACGACGTCGGCCAAGCGTGCGTTGGGCACCGACATATCCGACCCCAGCTTGGTGATAGTGGGGTCCGTGCGACGACGCTCATCGATAAGCATGTTGACGCTCTCGGGCACCGCATGGCGGAAGAATCGTTGACACTCGCGGTCGACTTCGGTTCGCGCGACCCAGGTCGCTTCGTCGCGGCCGCCCGAGAGCTCCAGAACCCATCCCAGGTGGTACAGCTCCTCGGTCGCCTGTTCCTCGTCGTCGCAGTCGAGCTCCACGTAGACGCAGACCTTGGCATCTTTGTCGAGCGCCGGCAGCGAGGCGAACGCGGTCGATTGCTCGCGCTGGCGACGCAGGATATCCAAGGCGCCCGCATCGAAATACTCGATGGCAGCCGCGTGAGACAGGACGGGGCGCACGGAATCGGTAAAGGACACGGCCTTGTCTTCGCTGTCAAAGAAGCAGCTCACGCCCCATACGACCGACGGTGCCGTCTGCAGGGCGATCTCAAGCCCGGTAACGACGCCGAGCGTGCCACACGCGCCGATAAAGAGATCGATGGCGTCCATGCCGTCCGCAACGAAATAGCCCGATGCGTTTTTGGTCTTGGGCATGGTATAGGTGGGGAGATCGAGCTCGAGTGTACGGCCCTGCGCCGTGACGAGCGAAAGGCGACGACCCTGTGCAAAAACCTCGCCACGGTGAAGCTCGAGCAAATCCCCATCGGTCAGCGCGACATGAAGGCCCGCGACGTGAGGACGCATGGGGCCGTAAGCGTAGCTACGGGCGCCGGAGGCGTTACACGCCGCCATACCGCCCAAGCAGGCAGATGCCTCGGTGGGATCGGTTGGAAAGAATTGCTCGGGAGCTTCCTGAAACTCCTCGTAAACCTTAAGCGACGTCTGGTCCCAGCCTGCGGTCGGAAGCACCTTCTTGCCCAGCTGCTTGCGCAGCTCCGAGAGCACGACGCCCGGCTCCACGCGCAGCAGAAAACGGCCTTGATCGTCGCGGCGAAGGCCCAGGTAGCGATTCATGCGAGAAGTGTTGAGAATATGACCGCCGTGGGGCACGGCACCGGCGGCAAGACCGGTTCGGGCGCCCTGAACCGTTACCGGGACATGCTCGGCATGGAGCTTTCGCAGGATAGCGCGGACCTCGTCCTCCGTTGTCGGAAACGAGATGCTCGACGCCTCGCCCGATGCGCGAGATTCGTCGCGACCGTATTCTTCGAACTCGTCGGTGAAGGGCTTGATGGCTGCAGACACGCGAACTCCCCCTTTAGTTAACTACAGTGTTTGCAGGGAGATGTTACCGCATCATTTCGTCGACGTAACGGAGACCGTCTCCATAATTGGCGAATTTTACGTTTGTGCAATTCGGTGAGCGGTATCAGCTCACCGGCAGACGTTGCGCCTGGCGCTCCCCTTCCCATTGCCGCCATGCATACGATCGACACTCGAAAAAAGTTGAGAAGATTTTTACCACCTCTTACCTGCGGCGATGTAAACCCGTCAAGCAATTGGTCAGAAATTGGTCAAGTTGCGGCTGATACGGTCGGCATCGACAGCCAAAACCAAGAGAAGGTTTGGCCCAAAAGCAGGGAGGTTCCCATGGCATATTACTGGCCCCAATACGGCGTCGCCATCGAAGTCGACGACGATCCCCATCTCCTACCTTTCGACGAAGAGACGTTCCCCGATACGGCGGTCTACCACGTCACCACCGATGTGATTTGCGATCCTGAGTCGTTCTCGGCACTTGCCCACCATATCGCACGCATCCACGACATCGAGCTCCCTCCCAACTTCGACGAGCTTGTCTACTCGCGCCGCCTGATGCTTCATATGCTCTTTGGAGCGGACCCGTCCACGTTCGCGCGCGTCTACACCACCAAAGATGCCGCATGAGCGCGAAGAAGCCGCCCCGACTCGCAGGCCTGGGGCGTCGCAAGAAACTCGTCGTAGTCTGCTTGGCTATCGCCTGCGCTCTTATCGCTGTCGGCCTTTACGCCTGGCAGTCAAAGCCCATCGCCGAGACGGGCACCTCGATCACAACAGCGGAGGGTAAGTCGCGCCAGGAAATCCAGGACGAGCTCGATGCCATCGTCCGCGACAACATGATGACGATCTCAGTCGCACCAGTCGCCCAGCTGCAAAAAGGCGGCAAGCTGCGCGTCAACGTGCAAAACGTCCAAGATAACAAGTTTCCCCAGCGTTTCCGCGTCATCCAAAACGACGAGACCATCTACGAATCGGGCGTGGTCGAGACCGGAAAGACCGTCGAGACCTGCCCTGCCGGCGACATCGAAGAAGGCGAGGCGTATATCGAGATCCAGGCACTCGACGCCAAGACCTACGACGCCCATGGCAACCCCACGCGCGTCAAGGTGCGGGTCGCCCAGGCCGAAGACTAAAACCGTCGCTTGCCGCGCAAACACGCTCCCGCATCACTTTCGTCCAACCATCACGGAAACGGTCCGTGACGAATAGAAAGGAACGATTATGGACATCACCAGGAACCTGAACGGAGCCAGGGCACTCGTCGTGGGCGCAGGCCTGGCGCTCGCACTCGCAATGGGCGCCGCGCCGACCCCCGCCTTGGCGGAAGGACGCATCGGAACCACCGACGTGACGATCAGGACCGAAATTGACAACATCATGTTCAAAGCCCCGACCGTCATTCCGTTTGTCGCCAAAGCCGATGGCACACTTCAGGGTCCTTCCGAGGGCGCAACCACCATCGACAATCTTTCGGCGTACGGCATCCACGTCACCAACATGAAGATCGGCGCACAGAACTCCTGGAACATCGTCGCCGATGCTAAGACGGGAACCGCTCAGAACTCTATCGACTTTAAGGTTGGCCCAGACCAAGCGCTCCAGGACGCTCACGCCGCGACACAGGAAGCGGGCCTCGATCTTTCCAAGAATGCGTCCTTCGACATGGGCTATCAGGGCATCGCCGATGGTACGGATAAGATCAAGCTCAAGACGAGCGGCAATGTCGCCCGCGTCACGCGCGACATCTTCCATGTGACAGGCACAGGCGACCAGGTCGCAACGATCACCTGGACGGTCGAGCCCGGTGCGCACACGGCCTAAGGCGCTCGCCCTCGCTGCCATCATCGGCGCGGTTACGTTCGCCCCAATCGCCGCCTTTGCCCAACAAGAGCAGGCGCAAGCGGCAACACGGGTGACCGTCGACCTCTCGGAGCTCGAACGCAGCAGCCAACATGAGCCCCTGGCGCAAACAGGCGACACGCGACAACTCTTGGCAGCAGGGGTCGCTGCGGCGGGCGCAGGGACCCTCGGCCTTGGCCTGCATGTCAAGCGCGGCCAGTAGTCACGCAAATAAAGACCGCCCAGAACAGGTAAGGAGAACCCATGGCATCAAAGAACCTTTTGCCCGTTGCCGCGCTCTGCAGCGCGCTTGCCACCGGCATGCCCGTCGCCGCTTTGGCGACGCCCGCCGTGGATGCCTCCTTGCCTGCCGTCAACCGTCTCGCAACAGGTCAGATGAGCGTCATCGCACGTCAACGCTTCTCGCTTGCACAGGCGAGCATTTCGACCTCGGGGTGTCTCCGTCGCTGCGCAAACGGCTCGATAGTCGTGGATACCGAGCACTCGCGCAAGACAGACGACCTCCTAACGGGATACGTCACTTGCACGTGGCGCGCGGCTGCAGCTGACGCCGATGGCGACTCCTGCGACGTGGAGCTGCGCATCGATGTCGCCCTGCCCGATGACTCGGCGGACGGGGCAATGGTCGCCTTTGACAGCGCTTTTTTCGAAGACGGAGGAGGTGTATTCCTGGGCTGCGTCCCCTCGTGTGACGACGGCACGCAGCCCGCCGCCTCATTCGGCGCATCATTGCGAATGACCAAGACGAACACCGATGCCACCGCGAAAGGCGAAATCCCCCTGATGTTCTACGCAGACAGTACGGAGTATCAGGAGGCTCAGGACAAGACGAAGACCGGCTCGCTCAGCCTTACGCGCGGAGCAAGCCCCGATTCCATCGACATCAGCGCCCAATTGCAAGACACACAGCACATCCTCGCCGATCCAGCACTCCTCGAGATGGAATGGGACGGAACGGGAGCGGTCGGACTCACCCCTTCGACAGTTGGCATCACGGACAGCCCCCACGAGGGCGGCAGTGAAAAAGCGCTTACAGGCAATGTCGCGCCAAGCGATGCAGCACCGCCGCTTAGCAGCCCTTCGACCTCCCCCGGCGAGCCAAACGAAACAGCTACCGAGACGAGCGGCCCACACCCTGACAAAAACCTGGGCTATTCCATACCGGCGGGCATCGACGAAGGCAATTGCTGCGTGATGGTCGCACTCGATCACACGGAAACTGTCGACGCCGCGAGTATTGAAGTCGCCGCCGCCGATAAGCCTGTCCGCAAAGCAGCCATTATCGCATTTCCCAAAACTGTCGAGGTTGTTTTTCTACCATCGGGCGAGATCGTAGCCCCCACCCTGCTCACCTTGCTGGGGGCAAAGGGCACAAACAACCAAATCGATAAGCTCACGATCGTCGACCCTGCGACCACCGCAAAGCTGCGTCTGTATGCCGTATCCTCGGACGGAAGCAAAACCGAAGAATTCGACGGCGACAAGCTCTTGAATAACCGAATACTCCAAAGAATGGAGGATGTCTCGTATCAAATTGAGCTTGAGGGATTTGACCGGGCCAAAGATGCCGATATTATCGCCGCGGCCATCGAGTCCCCACAGCGACTCATGACGCTGCGTTTCAATTACAGCCCCTATGTCGTGACGCAAAGTTGAGACCGGGCACCAGGCACCGTCATTAATACCACTTATATAACGTATAGGACGAGTCATGGCGCACCTTGCACCCCGTTCTGCTACGATTGCCAGGTTGGCATCAATATGGGAGGATTCATGCCGGGTTTGGGAACGATCATCAACGTCGCGCTATTGATCGCAGGCGGTCTGCTGGGCCTGATAGGCGGGCGCTTTATCACGCCTCGCATCCAAGACACGCTCATGAAGGCATCGGGGCTATGCGTTCTATTTATCGGCCTGGGCGGTACCATGCAAAAGATGCTCGTTATCGATGGCGGCACCCTGTCGACCACCGGCACCACCATGCTCATTGTCTCGTTTGCCCTCGGTTCGCTCATTGGCGAGGCCATCAACTTGGAGGCCGCCATCGAGAACCTCGGCGAATGGCTCAAGCGCAAAACCGGCAGCGAAGGCGACAACGAATTTACCAACGCCTTTGTCTCGGCATCGTTGACCGTCTGCATCGGCGCCATGGCTATCGTGGGCTCAATCCAAGACGGCCTGCTCGGCGACTGGTCCACGCTTGCCCTCAAGGGCGCGCTGGACTGCATCATCGTCTGTACCATGACGGCCTCGCTCGGACGCGGCTGTATCTTCTCGGCCCTGCCCGTCGCCGTGTTCCAGGGGACGATCACGCTGTTTGCCGGCGCGCTCTCCCCCATCATGACTACCGCAGCCCTCGACAGCCTTTCACTCGTGGGCTCCATGCTCATCTTCTGTGTCGGCGTCAACCTCATCCGACCTCAGACCTTCCGCACGGCCAACATGCTCCCCTCCGTCGTCATAGCCGTCATCTACGCCCTCCTGTTCTAAAACTATCAACGTAGCGGTATTTCGAACATCTGTTTGATGCTGTGCTATGATATGAGGTCACCGACACCGTATAGGGAGAGGAGAGGGCGGTGGCCAATCAGGACATCAAGTTGCTCATCGAGCGCATTATGGCCGAGGCCCGGACTCATCAGTCCGCCCGCTTCTCAAACGAGGTCTACGCAGACGAGCCGATTCTCAAGACCGGCCGACAGATGCAGAACTTCCTCCCCGACCAGTACCGCAAGATGCGCGAGATATCGCGTTGGCAAGACGACCCCAAGGGCGGCGCGGGGCGCTGGCTTTCGGAAGCCGAGCTTTTTTACCGACAAGGGCTGTTGATGGCCGACTTCGAGGACGATTGTCCCTACAACGGCACCTTCAAGTCGTACTTTCCCACCTACAACGCCATGAGCGATCGACAATTGCGCGGCTACTTTACCTGGCGCGCCCAGGTGCGCCGCGGCAATATCGAAGAAACGTCTACATCCTTTGCCTTCCTATATCTCTATGAGCTAATCTGCGGCATTGGCGTAGACAATCCGCTCGATGGCTTTGACAAGATCAGGGCCTTTTGGGATGCCTATCGCGCCTTTGAGCCTGGCATTGACCGGTTTGCACGCGTGTGGCTGCAGGATTACGCCGTATTCCACGGGCTCGATCCCAAGCTGCTTCGTGACTCTAAAACCGTCATGTTCGATAACGCCCTTGTCGAGCTGCGACGCGCAGCGCGAGACCTTGCACCTGCGTCGGTCCCGTCCGGTCAGGCCCCCAAGCGTCGCAAAACCTCAGAGCCCACGCTCCCCCTTCCGCCCGACGAGGCGCGCGAGGAGCGGCTCATGGCCGCTATCAATGCGCTCTCCACGTACAACCTCAATAACTCAAGGCTCAACCACTCCCACCATCGCGATTTGCGCCACGTGGCGTGCGCCGTGTATGTCCGCATGGCCCGCTACTATGACACGCACCGAAAGACCGGTATCGTGGCGAGCTTGTTTGGGGAGGAGACGGCCATGCCCTATACCATGTTTGCCTCGGCCGTGTTCTTTGCGCCCGAGCGCCACGTGGACTGTGAATACCGCCTTGACCCCATCCATATCTACCGTTGCCAAAACGGCTTTTGGGAGTGTATGCGCATCCACGGCAGCCGGCAAAAGAGCAGCAAGCTCGGTGAGATGATGCGCGCCTGCGACCAGCGCTTGCGCCTGGCGCTGGACCCCGCCCATCCCCTTAAAGAAGAGAAAGTCCCCAAATATCTGGCCAAGATCATCGACGATGAGATCGTGGCATGGCTTTCGTGGGATGCCGCGCACCAGCCCGTTAAGATCGATATCGACCTGAGCCAGCTGGGGCATATCCGAAGCGCCGCCGCACAGACGCGCGAGGCGCTCTTGATCGACGAGGAGCGCGAGGACGGCGCACTCGCGGATGTCGAGGCGACGTATTTCGAGCAACCGGGTGCCGGGCCTGTGCTCGACACGATTGCCGAACCAGTCGCAACGACCATGCAGCAGGACGAGGCCGATGAGCCGACCATCTCCACCGAGCAGTTTAGCGTCGTGGCTCCGCTCCTCGCGCCAGCGCATACACCCGTGACGGTCATGCCCGTCGACACCGCATCCGCACTCGCCCCCGCCGCAGACGCCTATCTTCGCGCACTGCTCGAGCAAAACGCGGCGCGGGCGGCATCGGCGGTGGCACAGTCGGGCAAGAGTGAGGACATGCTCGTCGATAGCATCAACGAAGCGCTCTTTGACCTGGTGGGCGACACCGTTATTGAATTTGGCTCGGCAGGACCGCAAATTATCGAGGACTACGAAGCAGACGTGAGAGGATACCTAGACCATGAGTGATACCGCATCCGCAGCACCCCGCGTGCCCAAGCGCGTCGCCGCCGTCATTCTCAACTCGCTCAAGGGCGGCGTCGTCCCGCGTATCGGCCTTCCCTACATCACCGTGGGACGCGAGGTCGAGATCCGCGCCCTGCTCACCGATCTGAGCCTCATCGCCGATGGCGGCGCGAGCTTCCGCTTCCTGGTCGGTCGCTACGGCGCCGGCAAGAGTTTTTTGCTCCAAACCATTCGTACACATGCCATGGGCGAGGGCTTTGTCGTCGCCGATGCCGACCTTTCGCCTGAACGCCGCCTACAGGGCGGACAGGGACAGGGTCTGGCCACCTATCGAGAGCTCATCCGCAACATATCGACCAAAACACGTCCCGAGGGCGGTGCACTCAACCTAATTCTGGATCGCTGGGTCGCCTCGTGCGCCGACGCCGACGAGTCGGCCATCAATGCCCAACTCGCTCCACTTGAGGAAATGGTCCACGGCTTTGACTTCACCCGCATGCTCCGCCGTTACCGCATGGCCGTCTCGGAGGGTGACGAAGAGACCATGAGCCGCGTGACCAAATGGATTCGCGGCGAGTACCGCACCAAGAGCGAGGCACGCGCCGAGCTGGGCTCCTCGACCATCATCAGCGACGACGACTGGTATGACTACATCAAGCTCATCGCACGCTTTTTGGTCTGCAGTGGCTACAAGGGCATGCTGGTGCTCATCGACGAGCTCGTAAACCTGTACAAGATTCCCAACGCCATCACGCGCCAGTACAACTACGAGAAGATCCTGACCATGTACAACGACACGCTGCAAGGCAAGGCACAGTACCTGGGCATGATCATGGGCGGCACGCCAACCTCTATCGAAGACCGACGCCGCGGCGTCTTTTCCTACGAGGCCCTGCGCAGCCGTCTCGCTCAGGGCCGTTTTGCGCGCGAGGACCTCAAAGACATGCTCGCGCCCATCATCCGCCTGCAGCCGCTCACCTATGAGGAGCTGCTGGTGCTGATCGAAAAGCTCATGCAGATCCATGCCGGCTACTTTGGCTGGACGCCTACGCTTACCGAGAACGACTTGGTTGACTTCCTCAAGATCGAGTTTGGTCGCGTAGGGGCCGACACGCACCTGACGCCCCGTGAGGTCATCCGCGACTTTATCGAGCTGCTCGACATCCTATGTCAGAACCCCGATGCCAATGTGGCCGAGCTGCTGCAAAGCGTCGGCGGCGACGCACTGGCACCGGCAGCCGCGACAAACGACACCGGCACCGCAAGCGACAACCGCAACTTCGCCGAGTTCACCATCTAACCTGCCAAAAAGGGACAGGTTTATTTTGGTAGGTTTTATCTAGGCAAACGTCGATGTTGCAAAGCGACAGCGCATATCCCGTCGCTTCTGAACGCTCATTTTGAGAGGAGGCCCATGAACGCCTTTGACCGCTATGCCCCGTTTATCCAGGATTTCATCTACTCCCACGATTGGGAAAGCCTGCGCTCTATCCAGGTTGCGGCAGCAGATGCAATCTTTAACACGCAAGACAATGTGCTCCTCACGGCATCCACGGCATCCGGCAAAACCGAGGCGGCTTTCTTTCCCATCCTGACCGAGTTTTGGGAGAACCCGCCCGCGAGCGTGGGTGCCCTCTACATCGGCCCGCTCAAGGCACTCATCAACGACCAATTCGTCCGCCTTAATGACCTGTGCGAAGAGGCCGATATCCCCGTCTGGCACTGGCATGGCGACGTATCGCAATCGCACAAGGCCAAGCTCATCAAAAAGCCGAGTGGCATCTTACAGATTACGCCCGAATCACTCGAGGCGCTCCTGATCCACAAGCACATGGCAATCCCGCGCATGTTTTGCGACCTGCGCTATGTCGTCATCGACGAGGTGCATTCGCTCATGCGCGGCGACCGTGGCGGCCAGACGCTCTGCCTTATCGAGCGCCTCTCGCGCATGGCAGGCGTGCAGCCCCGGCGCATTGGCCTTTCGGCCACCATCGGAGACCCCGAGCGCACGGGTGCCTTCCTGTCGCAGGGGACGGGACGCGACTGCGTCATCCCCCGCTTTGAGGAACCGCGCCGCGTGTGGCGCATCTCCATGGAGCACTTCTACAATTCGGGTCCCCAGGCGCAGCAACGAGGATTTATGAGCAAGGGCCCGCAGGAAGCCGAGGTGCTCGCATGCGAGCGCATTGAGGCGGCACCACCCGCGGCACTGCCCGTCAACACCCAAGGCATGCGCCACAGCGGACAGCTCACGCAGGAGGAGCGCCACCAGCGTCGCGAGCGGGCGCGGGGCAAGGCCGCTCCTAAGGACCGTCGCACTTCCTCGGCCCCCGAGGGAGAAGTCGACATCCCGCGAGCGACCGAGCAGGCGCTGCTCAACCCCACCGATACCGCACCCGACAACGCCGATCCCGGCATGGGCTATATCTTTGAACATACCCGAGGCCGCAAGTGCCTGGTCTTTGCCAACTCGCGCGAGGAGGCCGAGGCCGTGTGCTCCATGCTGCGCAGTTACTGCGAATACCGACACGAGCCCGACCGCTTCCTCATCCACCACGGGAACCTTTCGGCATCGCTGCGTGAGACGGCCGAGGAGCTGATGCGCGACGAGGAGCAGGCACAGACAACCGTCACTACCTCCACGTTGGAGCTCGGCATTGATATCGGCCGCCTGGAGCGCGCGTTCCAGATTGACGCGCCGTTTACCGTCAGTTCCTTTTTACAGCGCATGGGGCGTACAGGCCGCCGCAATCTTCCGCCCGAGATGTGGTTTGTCATGCGCGAGGAGGAGCCCGAGCCGCGCACGATGATGCCCGAGACCATTCCCTGGAAGCTTCTACAGGGTATCGCGCTCGTACAGCTTTATCGCGAGGAAAAGTGGGTCGAGCCACCCGAGCTCGATCGACTCCCCTACAGCCTGCTCTACCACCAGACCATGTCGACGCTTGCCAGCACCGGCGAGCTCACGCCGGCCGAACTTGCCCAGCGCGTGCTCACGCTCAGCTATTTCCATCGCGTCTCGGCCGACGATTACCGCGCGCTGCTGCGCCACCTCATTAAGATCGACCATATCCAGGTCACCGAGGGCGGCGGACTCATCGTGGGCCTCGCGGGCGAGCGCATCATCAACAACTTTAAGTTCTACGCCGTGTTCCAGGAGAACGAGGAGTTTACCGTCCGCAGCGAATCGGCCGAGCTGGGCACGATCGTCAACCCGCCACCACCCGGCGAGCGCATCGCCATCGCAGGGCACTGCTGGATCGTCGAAGAAGTGGACTGGAAGCGTCACACCGTCTTTGCCACGCAGGTCAAGGGCCGTGTGCCGGCCTACTTTGGCGACTGCCCTGGCGACATTAACACACATGTGCTCGAGCGCATGCGCCAGGCGCTCAACGAGCATGCGGCATATCCGTATCTCATGGGCAACGCACGGGCACGCCTTGCGCAGGCCCGTCATACGGCCGAGATTTCGGGCGCGGGAACTAAACCGCTCATTAACCTGGGCGGTGACACCTGGGTGCTCTTCCCGTGGCTGGGCAGCTATGCCTTCTTGGCACTCGAACGCATGCTCAAGATTAAATGCGCCGCAGAGCTGGGCCTTCGAGGGCTCGATCCGTCGCGCCCGTACTTTATGCAGTTTAAGATGAAGGCCGACGAGGAGACGTTCTTTGAGGTGCTCGCTGCCGAGGCCGAGAAAGACTTCGATCCTATCGAGCTCGTCTATCCCGGCGAGGTGCCCTACTTTGATCGTTACGATGAGTACGTTCCCGAGGAACTCGTGCGCAAAGGCTTCGCCGAAGGCGTCCTCGACATCGAAGGCATGAAGCAACGCGTCCTCAGCTGGCGCGACCACGCCTAAGACCTGTCTTTTTGGGACTGGGCTCAATGAGCTAGTCGTGGAGCGGAATGCCGAGGAAATCTGTGTCGAAGGGCACGGCTTCGGTGAAGGTATAGTCACCGTCGCTGGCGATGAGCAGATAGTTCTCCTCGCCGCCAAACTCTGTATCGCCACAGGGAATCACCCAAGCGTGGTCGAACACCTCGAGCGCCGTGGCGGCACAATCGCGCAGGAACGACACATCACTTCCCTCGTTCGCGCTCACGATATTGGCTACATAGATGCCGCCCGGGTTCAAGCTGCCCCGGGCGAAACGGAGCGCCTCAACGGTCGCCAGCTCGCGCACGGGTTCGGCGCCGCCAAAGCAATCGCTCACAACCACGTCGTAGCGACGATGTCCCACGCTCGTCACACCCAGGTACGAACGCGCCTCGGCGGTAATCACCCGTAGGCGATCGCCAACCGTGCGCTCCAGCTCGTCCAAGTAGAACCAACGACGCGCCAGACGCGTAATCTCGGCATCGTACTCGATGACGTCCATGCGCAAGCCTTCATGCGACATCAGCGCAAATTTGGGATAGGCAAACCCGCCACCGCCCAGCATGAGCATGCGGTCGATACCATGCCCGTAAGTATCGCGCATGGCGTCCTCGGCCTCGAACACATCGTCAAATGCGCGATAGTACGCAAAGGCCGGCTCAGCCCAGCGATCGCCAACATAGCTCGCGCTTTGGTAGACGCCTCCCTGCACGAGCACACGGACCTCGGCACCGCTCTCATCGTGCACACGCTTCACGCGCGCCAACCCGTTGCGGGTCCGTGCGACCTGCAGACAGGCAGCACGAACAGCGACGGCAGCCGCACCCAGCGCCGCAGCTCCCAGGGCAACGCCGGCA
Source organism: uncultured Collinsella sp. (assembly GCA_934655965.1). Lineage (GTDB taxonomy): Bacteria > Actinomycetota > Coriobacteriia > Coriobacteriales > Coriobacteriaceae > Collinsella. The sequence goes on along the minus strand of CAKUHK010000003.1, from coordinate 22,348 downwards.
ACGACGCCGGCGGAAACACTCGGCTTGTTCATCTAGAGCTCCTTCTGCAGATAAAGGTCACGGTCGCAAAAACCCAGGTGGCGGTAGTACTCGCGCGTGCCAATCGCGCTAATCACATTGATGCGCGTATAGCCCGCATCCCGAGCAATCTGGCACGCACGTTCCACGAGCAAACGCCCCAGACCGTGATGCTGAGCCGCCTGGCCCTGATCGCCCACGCGCGCCGCCATACCATACACGTGCACCTCGCGAATCATCGCCTCGTCCGGCAACGTCGGCAGCTCGTCCGCATGAGCGGAAACAAACGCGCGATCGGGCAGCGACAGGCGCAAAAAGCCGGCGATCTTGCCCTCGAGCGTCACCCACTGCAAAAAGCGCTCGCTCGTCACCGGCGTCTCGTAAGCAACCTCATCAAGAGAGAGTTCATCCAAATCGGCGCCCGCGGTGCTGATCTCGCGATAGCGAATCTCACGCACCTTTGCGCCCTCGCCACGGGCTGCCAAGCGATTCTCGACGAGCTGACGCAGGTTGGGCTTCTTATTGCCCACCATGATGTCGTCCGAGCTAAAGTCGCGAATCATACGGCTGATGCGGCAGAACGCCGGCGTCACCACGATGTCATCGGCTAACACATCAAGCAGTTCTTCCTCGGTATAGGGGCGCCACTCGCCGCGCTCGTAGCAGCCCACCAGACGCGAGCCCTCGATGAGCGCACACGGGTAGACCTTGACCTCGTCGGGCATAAAGGCCCCTTCGGTCATAAAGCGCTCGTAGTCGCGCTTGTCCCCCTCGGGCGTGGCGCCCAACAAATTGAGCATAAAGTGCGCATGGATCTTAAAGCCAAACAGTCTTGCAAGCGAAAACGCACGCTCTATCTGGGCCACCGTAATGCGGCGCTCGTTAATGTCGAGCAGATGCTGGTCGAGGCTCTGAATACCCATCTGGATCTTGGTGCAGCCCAGGCGGCGAATGAGTGTAAGCGCCTGCGGCGTTACAGCATCGGGGCGCGTCTCGATAACGAGCCCCACCACGCGATGCTTCGCCGTCTCGTTGATGCGCTGCTGGTGCTCGAGCTCCTCCATCGTTGCCGTCTGCCACTCGGCGACCTCGCCCCACGGCGTGCCGGGGCCGTACAGCCGACGCACCGCGCGGTTATAGCCGCCCACGGCAGCATCAACACGCTCCTGTTCGCCGGCAACACCGCTCGCAAGCTCAACCTCATCGGTCGCAATACCGGCAGCCCGATAGCGTTCGCGTCGCTCCGCTACCACCGGCGGCAGGGCATCGGCGGGAGCGTCATCGAGCAGACGCCCCGCCTCGGCACGGCTGATACCCGGACGCGCCAGCATGGGGTTAGCCGCCACGCCGGCCACGGCATCGTCATTGAGTGCGCGGAAGAGCTCCGACATAAACCATGTCTGATAGCCTTCCGAATAGTCGCTCCAGGTACCGCCAAGCACAATGAGCTCAATCTTATCGGTCGCATGCCCCATCTGCGAAAGCGCCGTCAGACGAGCACTCACCTGCAAATAGGGATCGAAGCAATTTTGCTCCGCACGGGCGCACGCCGGCTCGGCGTGCAGATAGCTCTTGGGCATGCGCAGATCGTTGGGGCAAAACAGACAATCGCCCGAGCACGGCCACGGCTTGGTGATGACGGTAATGGTCGCCACGCCCGAAGCCGTGCGACGCGGCTTCATGCGCAGCACCTGCAGCAGTTGACGCTCTAGCTCAGCGTCGACATTCCATGCCGTCCAGCGAGTCGGCTCCTCGCGCTTCACCCGCTGATAGAACGGCAGCAGACGGCGCTTGGCCAGGTCACGTTTGTCGGCACCCTCGCGGCGCGCCTCGGCATGTATCAGTTTGACGAGCGCCTTGTCGTCTACGGTCTCGCCGCGACGCAGGGCCTCGAGTATGTTCAAGATAATCTGTTCCATGCCCCCATTGTAAAGGCAAAGGCGCCGGAGCCGACCACGGCTCCGGCGCCTCCATCAAAGAGTGCGTCTGCGCTTTTGCCTCTAGACCTTCATCCGCCCCATTACTCCGAGTCAAACGACATATCGCCCGCACCGACCTCAAAACGATACGCGGCGGATTTGTCACCGTTATCGAACTCAAGATTCGAAACCATCTCACCGTCATAGCCATCCGGAAGGAAGTCGCTCTCGAAGTCGCCACAACCCAAGGTGAGGCTCGCCTTAAAGCCCGTAGAGTTCGGAACCGTTATCTCCGCATCGCCCGAACCCACGGTAACGTCCATCGACTTCGCAGGGGCCTGATTCAGGTCAAACGTCACGTCGCCCAAACCAACCTCGGCACTCAGAGTGTCGGTTACGGCGCCGGTAAACTCAACGTCGCCCGAACCAAGCGTCACATCCAGATCGCGGCATGCAATGCCCGTAAACGTCAAGTCGCCCGATTCAACGCTTGCCGTAATGCCGACCATGTTCTCGGCAACTTCGCGCGGAAGCTCAATGGTGACCGTACGGTTAATCGCGCGCTCGTCGTCGCAATCGTACTGGCTGATTTTAAGCGTAGAGCCCTTGACCTCTGCAAGGTTCCGGGTTGCCGCATCTGAAGCAGATGCCCCCTTCGCAACGCGACCACTCTCGATGACACGCACCGGCCCACCGGAGACGTGCTTGATCTCGACCGTGCTCGATGTCACATCCAAATCAAGGGACTGGAATGAGTCAGCATCAAAGGTCTCACTCGAAAGCTTCTGAGGCTGAGCAGAATAGTTGCCGCTATCCCGACCAGGCCAATCGAGCGTAGCGGTGCCGAAATCCCACGGTCCCTCAAAATGAATCAAAGTCCTCGAAATGCCAAATACAAGCCCGATGATGAGCACAAACGCTCCGATGCCGACGCCCAGACGCAGCTTGGATTCATGCGAAAGCTTCATCATTCGTCACCCTCTTTGGCACACGGCTCAGCGGTGGCCGCGGTAGCCACGTCAGCATCAGGTTCCGCAGAAGTATCCTTCCCCTGGGCCTTGACCGCCACCGACACCGGACCAACCTGAATATCCCCGCGTGCCCAATCGCCATCGAGCGCACGCGCCACCCAGTGATAGATGGGAATCGTAAAGAAGATCAGTGCGGGAAAGGGGCTGGCACCAACCAGGAACATCAGTAAAAAGAACAGTAGCCAGCACACGGCCCAATACGGGAACGACTGGAAGGGTCCCTTCACCGGAGTCACGCTGGTCGCACCGGCACCCGTCACCTGAGCCGTCGCCGCATTAGCTGCCTGCGCGCTCCAGCTTGCCGCTTGCGCCGCCTTGGCGGCGGCATCACTCGCCTGTGTTGCCGCCTCGGTAGCACGTGCTGCCGCCTCATGGGTACGGGCGCGCTCCGCTGCCTCGGCCTCGCGCTGACGGGCGCGGTCCTCGTTCTCAAACTCGATATCGTCCTCGATCTCATCGCTCGGATTGAGGAGCTCATCCAGACTCACACCATAGAGCTTTGCGAGCGAAATCAGATTTTCGGTATCGGGCGAGCTCTCCGCACGTTCCCATTTACTGACCGCCTGGCGCGACAGCCCCAGCTTTCGCGCCAGCCCTTCTTGGCTAAAGCCCTTGCTGCGGCGAAGGTCGGCGAGCCGCTGCGCAGTTTCTACATTCATGGTTCCTCCTATGTGATGCCAGCCGTGCCGCCGGACCGCTTTTGTTCTTAAGGCGCCTTGCACAGTTAAAAATCTATCCGCCACCGCCAAAAGCATGCCACCTATTCTAGTGAGATTTTTGACAACCGGCGGTTGCGGGTGCATATGAGCTGCGGAAATGTGTCCAAACAAAGCAATGACCCGTAGCTTGGTTGTCCCCGTTGCGGCGTTAACGGTAGTATGGTCGTACTGTTTATTCCGCACCGCCAACGGAGGGAGTTCCGCGCCGTGAACCGCGATTTCGCCTCATCGCTCATCCAGCTCAACAACACGTTCTATCGCGAGCACTCCGCCTCCTTCTCCGATACGCGCCAGGCCCCGTGGCCCGGCTGGGTGCGCACCATGGATATCGCGCTCGGACAGCTCGACGTCGCCACGATCGAGCATCCCGTCTGTGTCTTCGATCTTGCCTGCGGCAATATGCGATTCGAGAACTTTGCCGCCGGCGGCGCACTTGCCGCCAAGGGCGTCGACGGCACAAACCCCTCGGCAGATGCCAGCTGCCCGTTTGAGTTCTATGGTGTCGACTCGTGCCAAGACCTGGCCATCGATGCACATGGCCACGCACTGCGCATTCCCAACCTGCACTTCCAAGAACTCGATGTGCTCGATGCCCTCATGAAGCTCAACCCCGCCGAGGCCCCCGACGTGCTCTTCGATGCGCCGCTTGCCGACATCTCGGTCTGCTTTGGTTTTATGCACCACGTGCCCTCGTGCGAGTACCGCGTGCGCGTGCTCGACGCCCTGGTACGCCAGACGCGCCCGGGCGGCATCATCGCCATCAGCTTTTGGGAGTTTATGAACGACGAGCGCATGGCGCGCAAGGCCGTTCGCGCCGAGGCCCGTGCCGAGCTCACCCCGCCGTTTGAGGGTTACGATTCCGCGCAGTTTGAAGCCGGCGACCACCTCATCGGCTGGCAAAACGACCGCCACGCCTACCGCTATTGCCATCACTTTGACGATCAGCAGATCACCGACCTGGTGCGCGGCGTGCGTACGTTCTACAAGAGTGGCGAGGTCCCCGTGCGCGAGCTTGAGCGCTTCCATGCCGACGGTCGCAGCGGCGAGCTCAACCGCTATGTGATTCTCAAGCGCCTGTAGGCATCGGCGACTCGCCGCCGAGCCGCGCCGCATATTTTGGGCACATCGCGCCCGCCCCTTCCAACCCATCGCCGGAACGTGCAGCTATGCGTTCCACACTTATGACCAAGGAGCCTCATGGGAGCCGTCCACGTTCGCACGCCTAAGAACTTTGTGCTCGAAGAGCGCCTGGAGCGCTACGCCGATGCGATCGAGACGAACCCCGAGGCCTATGCCGGAGATTGGCGCAAGGCCTGTGCGCCGACTGGCGGCAAACCCTTCGCCCGCCTTCATCTCGATCTGGGCTGCGGCAAAGGAACTTACCTGGTTGAGCGTGCTCACCGTGAACCCGATACCCTCTTTATCGGCATGGACCAGGAGCCCATCTGCATTGCCTATGCCGCACAAAAGATCTGCGAACAGGAGCTGCCCAACGCGCTCGTGATACCCCGAGGCGCCGCATCGCTGCCGCGGCTGTTCGCCGCAGGCGAGCTCGATGCCATCACTATCAACTTTCCCACGCCGCAGCCCAAGGCCAAATACGCCAAAAAACGCCTCGTCCATGTCGACCATCTAATGCTCTATCGCCCGCTCTTTTCAGTCGGCGCCACCGTCACGCTGCGCACCGACAGCAAGCCGCTGCGCGACTACGCCTTGGGGCAGTTTGCCGCGGCCGGCTACGACACGCTTTGGGTAAGCGACGACGTCCGCCGCGACCATCCCGAGCATCCCGAGACCGAATACGAATGCCGCACGCGCGAGATGGGTGCCGTCGTCTATGGCATTTGCGCCACACCCGGCGCGCAGCCCAGCGATGAACAGCTCGCGGCGGGCCGCGCGCAGGAGCAAAGCCTTGCCTGCTACCTGCCCGAAAACCTCGATGAGCTCACCTATGTACCTCTGGGTATGGAAGAGGCCGTCGAGAACTTTAGAAACCGCGCCCGCAAGGGCAAAAAGCGCCTTCCGCAGGAGTCATAGGGGCTTTTGGCGGTCGCTACGCCGGCAACCAAGCGGCAAATAGGCGCCGACGGACGGTCCTCAAATCTAAGTGAGTAGACTTTTTTGCAATAGCCAACCACAACCCGCATAGCGAAAAATAAAACCGCAGGTAGAGCCCTTGCGCAAAAGCCATGTGCTCACGATATTGCAAAAAGTCTACTCACTTAGCTGGCAGCTGCGCCAAAGGGCTGGGCAGAACGCCCATTTCCTGCATTTTCTCGCGTGCTGGCGCCCCGCGCCGCCGCTACGCCATAATGGATGGCGGACAAACGCGAGAGAAAGCAAACCACATGGCACAGACCACGACAGATTCTTCCGCCAGCACCGTTTCCGGCGCCGGCGCCGCCAGCTCGTTCTCGGGCGGCACGGGAACCGAAGCCGAGTTCGGCTCGCTCGGCGCGCTCTCACCCACCTGGTGGGAGCCCGAGGACGGCAGCGAGCCCGAGCCGTGGCTCACGCCCGACCAGGCCTTCGAGCGCTTCTTTGAATGGACAAGTGACCGCGGCATTGAGCTGTGGGACCACCAAGAAGAGGCCCTCATGGACCTAGCCGCCGGCGACCATGTCATTTTGGGAACGCCGACCGGCTCGGGTAAATCGCTTGTCGCGCTGGGCATGCTCTTTATGGGCATGGCGCAGGGCAAGCGCTGCTACTACACGGCCCCCATCAAGGCTCTAGTCAGTGAGAAGTTTTTTGACCTGGTGCAGGTGCTCGGCCGCGATAACGTCGGCATGATCACCGGCGACACGCATATCAACACCAAGGCGCCCGTCATCTGCTGCACGGCAGAGATCCTCGCCAACGACGCACTGCGCGAGGGCGAAGATGCCGATGTTGGCTGCGTCGCCATGGACGAGTTCCACTACTTCGCCGACCCCGACCGCGGCTGGGCATGGCAGGTACCGCTGCTCACCCTGCCCCACACACAATTCATGCTCATGAGCGCCACGCTCGGCGATGTCACCGCGATCGCCGCTTCGCTCGAGGAGCACACCGGCGCCACCTGCGACCTGGTCGTCGACGCCCCGCGTCCCGTGCCGCTGAGCTACGACTATGTAACGACCTCGCTCGAGGGCACCGTCGAGCTCGCGATGCGCCGCGGCGAGGCTCCGCTCTACATCGTGCACTTTAGCCAGGACGCCGCACTTGCCACGGCGCAATCGCTCGCCAACTTTGGCATCGCCAGCAAGGAGCAGCGCGAGGCCATCAAGGAGGCTGCCAAGGGCACGAGTTTCTCCACGGCATTCGGCAAGATTCTCAAGCGCCTGCTCGGCTGCGGCGTCGGCGTGCACCACGCCGGCATGCTGCCGCGCTATCGCCTATTGGTCGAGCGCCTGGCGCAGCAGGGCCTGCTGCCCGTCATCTGCGGCACCGATACGCTCGGTGTCGGCATCAATGTTCCCATCCACACCGTGGTGCTCACCGCGCTCACCAAGTTCGACGGTTACAAGATGCGTCGCCTGCGCGCCCGCGAGTTCCATCAGATCGCCGGCCGCGCCGGCCGCTCGGGCTTTGACACCGAGGGCATGGTCATCGCCGAAGCCCCGGAGCACGAGATTGAGAACGCCAAGCTCATGGCCAAGGCGGGCGACGACCCCAAAAAGCTCCGCAAGATTAAAAAGAAGAAGGCCCCGGAGGGCTTTGTCACCTGGAACAAGCAGACCTTTGAGCGCCTGATTGAGACGCAACCCGAGACGCTCAAACCGCGCCTGCGCATCACGCACTCCATGGTGATCAGCGTGGTCGAGCAGGGCGGCGACGCTCGCGCCCGCGTGCGCGACCTCATCGAGACGAGTCTGCAAACGCCCGAGGAAAAGGCCAAGCTCGAGGTTCGTGCCGACGAGATCTTCGCCACGCTCATCGACTCCGGCGTCGTCGTGCGCACCGAGGTGCCGCCCGCACCCGACGCTCCGGCTGACGCCGCGCCCGACATCGACTACGCGCTGACGGTCGACCTGCCCGAAGACTTTGCGCTCGATCAGCCGCTATCGCCGTTCCTTCTCGCCGCGCTGGAGCTGCTCGATCCCGAGAGCGAGACCTACACCATGGACCTCATCTCGATGGTTGAGGCTACACTCGAGGACCCCAAGCAGGTGCTGCGCGCACAGGAGCGTGCTGCGCGCGACCGTGCCATGGCTGAGATGAAGGCTGACGGCGTCGAGTACGAGGAGCGCTTGGAGCGCATGCAGGATGTCACCTACGAAAAGCCGCTCGAGGACTTACTCGATGCCGCCTTCGACAAGTACTGCCAGGAAGTGCCTTGGGCCAACGACTACCAGCTCTCGCCCAAGAGCGTCCTGCGCGACATGCTGGAGAGCGCGAGTGATTTTAAGGGCTATATCCAAAAGCTCGGCATCGCTCGCTCCGAGGGCATCTTGCTGCGCTACCTGGCAGAGGCCTATCGTTCCCTCGATCGCACCGTGCCCATCGAAAAGCGCGACGAGCGTCTGCGCGACATCATCTCGTGGCTGGGCTTTGTGGTGCGCTCGGTCGACTCGAGCCTGGTGGACGAGTGGGAGAACGCCGGCAACCCGGCCGCACTCGACGCCGCACCGCCACAGGGCATCGACGAGGTCGTAGCAGACCGCCGCGGCTGCACCCTGCTGGTACGCAACGCGCTCTTCCGCCGCATGACTCTTGCGGCCCGCGGGCACGTCCGCGACTTGGGCGAGCTTGACGAGGACTGGGGCATGAGCGAGGTTCGCTGGCAAAAGGCACTCGACGCCTATCACGAGCAGCACGAGGAAATCCTCACCGACGGCGACGCCCGCAGCGCTGCAATGTTCACCATCGACGAGAGCGATGAGAAAACCGATCACGCGTGGCACGTGCACCAAATCTTTGCCGACGAGGATGGCGCCCACGACTTTGGCATCATGGGCGATGTCGATCTCGATGCCACGCAAGACGGCGGCGAGGTCATCTTCACCCACTACCGCGTCGGCTATATCGAGGACCTGCTCGAAGACTAGCCGAATCAGCCGAGCAAACAAAGCGGGGCCGCTGGCAACATCGCCAGCGGCCCCGCTTTTTGCACTATATGCTATCCCCTACTCAGCATCCTCGACCTCATACGAATCGGCCTCGGCGGGCTCATCGCCCGTGCCCGTTGCCGTCTCGCGCGCCTCGTCAAACGCCGCCTTCATGGTCTTGTTGCCCCAAGTGAGCTTGCGGATTGTAAGCTCATCAGCCTTGTTGTGGGCCAGGCGCAGGTTCTCGGTGCTGCGACGCAGGTCGTCTTTGGTCTTCTCGAGCTGTTTGATGGCAGCGTCGATCTCCTTGATGGCCGATTCGAACTGTTTGCTCGCCAAGTTGTAGTTGCGCGAGAAACCATCCTTGAACTTTTCCATCTTGGCTTCGAAGTTCGTCACATCGATGTTCTGCTGTTTGTACTCCGCCAGTTCCTGCTTATAGCGCAGCGAGCCCATAGCGGCGTTGCGCAGCAGCGTGATCATCGGGATGAAGAATTGCGGGCGGATCACATACATCTTCTCGTAGCGATAGCTCACGTCCACGATGCCGGCGTTATAGAGCTCGCTCTCGGGCTCGAGCAGGGTGCAGAGCACCGCATACTCGCAGCCTTTCTGGCGGCGATCGTGGTCGAGTTTCTTAAAGAAGTCCTCGTTCTTGTGCTTGGTTGCGGTTTCGTCATTCTCGTTTTTCATCTCGAACATAATCGAGATGATCTCGTTGCCGCTCGCGTCGCACTCACGGAAGATGAAGTCGCCCTTGGTGCCCTCGGATGCATCGTTATCTTTCTCAAAATACGCGTTGGGAAACGCCGTCATACGCAGGCGATTAAACTCGGTCTCACAGTGCTGCTCGAGCGCCTCACCCACCATCTTGGTAGACAGGCGAACCTTCATGTCCTTTAGGCGCTCAATCTCTTCGTCCTTATAGCGAATCAGCTCATCGCTCGCACGCTTAGCTTGTGCAAGCTCGAGCTCGTGGGCAGCCTTGGCTTGCTCCTCGCGAGAATCGCGCACCGCAAGCTCGCTCGTGAGCTTCGCGCGCGCTTCATCACGCTCACGCTCCGCCGCGGCAACCGCCTCCGACAGGTTCATTTTTGCCGTCAGCTCCTGTTCGCGCAGCTGAGCGCGCAGACCCTCTGCCTCCTGCGCAGACTGAGCCTTTGCAGCGGAGAATTTCTCCTGCACCTTCGCCTGATAGTCGGCAAGCGTGCGCTCGGCTTCGCTGCGAGCCGCAGCGAGCTCGCGCTGCGACTCGGCGGCCGCAGCGGCGAGCGCCATCTCCTGGGCTTTGTCTGCCGCGGAGAGCTTCGCCTGCAGCTCGGCAATCTGGGCGTCGCGGGCGGACAGATCGTTTTGAGCGGCATTGCGCACCGCGGCCTCGGCGAGCTTGGCCTCGTCATCCTTGCGACCCAACTGCGCACGCAGGTTGTCAATCTCGCGCTGGAGCTCGGCATTCTCCTTTTGAGCATCGGCACGGGCCTCAACAGCCGCACGCTGGCTTGCGCTCTCACGCTCTGCGGCAGCACCCTCGAGCTTGGCACGCAGCTCGGCAAGCTCGGCGTCGCGCTTGGCAACTTCTTTCGCCATCTCCTGAGCCGCGGCGTTTTTCTGCTCAACAAGCTGAGCGTTGCGCTGGGACTCCGCCTCCTGCAAGGCAGACGCCGAGCGCGAACGCTCAAGCTCCAACGCCTGCTCGCCTTCGCGCTGGACTGCCTTCACACGTTCGTCCAGGTCGCGCGAAAACTCGGCATCGCGCACCTGTTTGACGATGTCCGCATAGCCGGACGCATCGACCTTAAAGACTTCGCCGCAATGCGGGCACTTGATCTCGTTCATAGAAGCTCCTCGATGGACGCAAATTTCAACCGCCAACACTCTACCGCGCCATGCGGACAAAAAAGACGCCGTCGCCAGAATGGCAACGGCGCCAGAACCACCACAAAGGTGCCTGTCCCCATTGTGGTGGTTTTGATCTTTACAGGTCGCGGTAGTCGATCAGACGCAGGTCGTCCTGAGCCTCGAGCCACGCCCGCAGCTCGGGGTCGATCAGCGCATCGACCTCCTTGGTTCGATCGGTCGTAAGCGAGCTGCTCTCAAGAATAAAGCGATCGAGATAACCCGGATGGCATACGAAGACGACCGTCTCGTCATCGGCCATCTCGCGAACCGTCTGCATAATCGCGTCCTTGGGCTCATAACCCGGCTCCATCGAACGCATCACCATGCGTAGGTCGGTGTCGCCGCAATGCACCACGGCCGTGGGGTCAAAGCTCGCCTTCTGCTCTTTCAGACCCAACTCCTGTGCAACCGCCGAAATCGCCCGGTTAAGGTTTTTGCTCATGACCGCATGGGCCTCGAAGTAATCGGGTTCATGGCCCACAATCTCGACAAAGCGGTCATGCTGTGCACGAATCTCGATGCAGGCCTCGTCAAAATCGATAAGCTCCTCGCCGCGCTTAAAGTGCTCGCGGAAGGTACGGCTGCTATGGAACTCACCGTTTTCATCGAGCAGACTCGGGATGAACGCCGGGTCGGCACACGGCTTACCCAGGCACACATTGGTATGCTGGCCCACCGCAATGCCGGAATCCGCTACGAGCGACCAGCCACGCTCGGCCTCGGGCATATTGGGCATAAGGCCCGCCGAGCGCACGAGACCCTCGTTGACGCTACGGGCAATCCCCAAGTCAACGGCGTACGAATAACCGATATCGTCGGCACGAATGAGCAGTTGCTTCATAACGACTCCAATCTAAGGAAAAACACCACAAAGGCGCCTGTCCCCTTTATGGTGGCTTGAGGGCTACAGTCCAAAGAAGCTCAAGATCTGGTCTCGGCTAACAGGTTTGTAGTCATTGGCATCAAGGCCGACATCGTATCGGAAAATGGGACGCTCGCGGTCTCGGTTGCGCGTGTTGGTGCGGTCTCCCCTACTGTGAATGTGACCGTGCAGCATGATGGCGCCGCGCGCTTTACCGTTCCAGCTGAGCATGGGGTAATGGCTCAGAACCAGACGATGTCCCTTGGCATAACCGGGAGCAATCTCCAGGTAATCGCGCACGTCATCCCAAATTTGCGGTGCGTCCGGATCTTCCCAATCGCCGTCATGGTTACCCCGTATGAGCGTCACGTTTTGGCAGGCAATTCGCTCGCGCAGACACACGGCCTCCGCCATGGGCAGCCGATACGTAAAGTCTCCCAGGATGTAGAGGCGGTCGTCCGCAGCCACGCACTCGTTAATGGCATCGATGACCTTACGGTTCATCTCCTCGACCGAGGTAAACGGCCGATCCATATCGTGCAGGATATTCGTGTCGCCCAGGTGCAGGTCGGCGGTAAACCACATCATCGTCTGTGTCCTCATTTCGCAAGCGTTTAACTGCAATCAAGTATACAGACGCAGCGATGAGGCGGTTACCCAAAGAGCCCGCCAAACAGGCCACGACGGTGCTTGTCCCTCTTATCCGAACCGTTGTCCTTGGCGTTCTTATCCCGACGCTTTTTGCGGTCCTGCTCCAGCTCATCGTCATCGAGCAGCAGGTCCCACTCAAACGGATCATCCGTCAGATCAAATAGATCATCGTCATCGAACATGGCGACCTCCATCAACGGCTAGCGAGCGTCGGTCACGTAAAGCCCCACACGCACCTGGTGCCACGGGCTACGCTCGGGGGCAACTTGCTGCACGCGAACCTCAAACACATCCTCGTGTCCGTAATGCATCATCACGGACAGCGGACCGACCTCGTTTCCCGGGACATAACCGAGCTTAGTCTTGCCGTAATAGATCGCAACCGCCTCGGAATCATGGGGATTATCGCGCTCGGCACACAGCGTCAGCTTGTCGCCAGCCTTAAGATCGCCCAGCACCAAAGCGCCGTCGGCATACTGAAAACCTGCGATATGGAAAGACAACAGAACACGTGAAGGCTCGTACATAGCAACTCCTCTAACGGCCGGAATACCCGGCGCTTAACCTTATTGAGAAGTCTACGAACTCGTGCGGACACATATTTACCCCGCGGAAGTACCTTTTCGCCCGCTCGCCGAAGTGCTTGCATGGCAGAGCGCTTGTGGATAAGATAGAGGCACGGATGGCACCCGTTGCAGCGGGTCCTGCCAACTCCGATACACGTTTTCATCGTGAGAAGTGGCCGTCTTCGCTTACGCGGGGGCGGTTATTTCATTCGGCCGATAAACAGGCCGAGTTCGATAGCCGCGATCAACAACGCCAATAACGAAATAACATCGCTAACGTTCATACCAAATCCCTTCTATAGGGAGTTGGCCCATCCGTGCCCCATATCAGTAGTCTAACGCAAGATGCGTGTGATAGGAACACCTGTTCGTATCACACGCATCTATTTCTAATGCACAAACATGCGCACGAACTTGTGCTTCCAGTTTGCGTAGGGAGCGTAGCGGAACGGCGCGTCCAGCCACGTCGCCTTGTTCACGATGCTCTTCTTGTGACTAAACGTATCGAAGCTCTCACGGCCATGGTACTGCCCCATGCCGCTCGCGCCCATGCCGCCAAAGCCCATATGGCTCGTAGCCAGATGCATGATGGTGTCGTTAACGCAGCCGCCGCCAAAGGGCACGTAGCGCACAAAGCGCCGCTGCACCGCGCGATCCCGGCTAAAGATATACAGGGCCAGCGGCGTCGGGCGATCCGTAATAAACGCCTCCGCCTCGTCCAGGCTCTCAAACGTCAGCACCGGCAAGATGGGACCAAAGATCTCCTCCTGCATTACGGCATCCTCGGTCGTCACGCCGTCCAAGATCGTCGGCTCAATCTTGAGCGATGCCTCGCGTGCCGCACCTCCCATCACAACCTTGTCGGGGTCGATCAGCCCACGCACGCGCGCGAAATGCTTGGCGTTGACGATATGGCCGTAGTCCTCGTTGTCGAGCGGGTGCTCGCCAAACATGCGGCGGACCTCTTCCTTGAGGAGGCCCAACAGCTCATCGTGCACGCGCGCATCGACCAGCAGATAGTCGGGCGCTACACAGGTCTGGCCCACGTTGAGCCACTTACCAAAGGCGATGCGGCGTGCCGCCACCTTCAAGTTTGCGGAGGCATCCACGATGCAGGGGCTCTTGCCGCCCAGCTCAAGTGTCACGGGCGTGAGGTTTTTGCTCGCGCGCTCCATGACGAGCTTGCCGACCGGAACGCTGCCGGTAAAGAAAATCTTATCCCAGCACTCATCGAGCAGTGCCTCGTTCTCGGCACGGCCGCCCTCGACGACCGTCACCAAGCGCGGGTCAAACGCCTCCTCGCAGATCTGTTTGAGCACCGCACTCGACGCCGGCGCATAGGCACTCGGCTTGATGACCACCGTGTTGCCCGCAGCGAGCGCACCGGCAAGCGGCTCGAGCGTCAGCAAAAACGGGTAGTTCCAAGGCGCCATGATCAGCGTCACGCCATAGGGAACCGGCTGCGTCTTGCACACGCTAATAGCATTGGCGAGGTCGCACGGACGCAGGCGTGGGCGACTCCATCGGTCCACATGCACAATCTGATGGCGAATCTCGGAAAGCGATGTGCCGATCTCGCACATATACGCCTCGTCGTGCGACTTGCCCAAATCGGTCTTGAGCGCATGGGCGATATCGTCCTCGTGCGCCCGAACCGCATCGCGCAGGTGTATGAGCGCGCGGCGGCGAGCATCGACATCAAACGTGGCGTGCGTCTTAAAATAGGCACGCTGACCGCTAACGATGCGCGCGATTTCCTCGGTGTTCATGGACCCTCCTAGTTCTCGTCCTCAAACATACCACCCGCGACGACCTCGTACATATGCTCGAGCTCCACACGGCCCATCAAAAGCGGGACAGGATACAGCGGATTGGCCTCGGCATCGGCATGGGCGGTCATTTGCGGAATATCGGAGCGGCGAATACCCGAGACATATTTGGGGATTCCCAGGGCCTCGTTCATGCGATCGACCCAATCGATAAAAGCCTCAGCAGCCAAGCCGTCCTGCGCGTTAGCCGGCGCGATGCCCGCCATGCGAGCGAGGTCGGCGAGCTTGGGAACTGCAGTTTCGCCATAAGCGCGAAGCATGTGCGGCAGGATGATGGCGTTGGCCAAACCGTGCGGAATGCCGTATCGGCCGCCCAGACTGTGCGCGATGGCGTGAACGTATCCGACATAGGAGCGCGTAAATGCGACGCCCGCCTTATACGCCGCCGAAAGCATATTGCGGCGCGCACGCATGTTGTCGCCATGCTCATAGGCCTCGAGCAAATTGTCGTGGATGAGCTGAACCGCTTGGCGCGCCATCTTGCGCGTGTAGGGAGTGGTGCTGCGGCCGATAAACGCCTCGACGGCATGCGTCAGAGCATCCATACCCGTCTGCCCCGTAATGGACGCCGGCAGCCCACGCGTAAACTCGGGGTCGTGCACCGCAAAGCGCGGGATGAGCACAAAGTCGTTGATGGGGTACTTATAGTGCGTCTCGTCGTCGGTAATCACCGCCGCGAGCGTGACTTCGCTTCCCGTACCGGCGGTAGTAGGAACCGCAATAAGCAGCGGCAGGAGACGGTGGACCCGCAACAGGCCGCGCATCTTGTTGATGGGCTTGTTGGGCTGCGCGATGCGCGCGCCTACGCCCTTGGCGCAGTCCATGGCCGAGCCGCCACCAAAGCCGATAATGGCCTGGCAGTCGTTCTCGCGATACAGCGCCGCCGCTTCCTCCACATTCGAGACCGTGGGGTTCGCACGCGTTTCGGCATAGACCGTAACGCCAATCCCCTTGGACGCGAGCGCGCGCTCGAGCGGCGCCGTAAGCCCCAGACGAGCAATGCCAGGATCCGTCACGATAAGGACCTGCTGTATCGAGCGCTTTTGGAACACCGCGGGCACATCCTCGGCATGCTCCAAAATACGCGGCTCGGTATAGGGCAGAATCGGCAATGCGATGCGAAAAACCGTCTGATATGTTCGGCACCAGGCACGACGGGCTAGATGCATAAAGGAAACTCCTTCATTTGTTGATGGGTCAACATTTGCTCGACCGATTGTACTCATCGTGGGACGCAGGCAGCACGGTAATCGTTAATCAATCAACATCTTCATATTGTTCGGAGCTTCCCGGCGTCATCCGGTGTTAGTCTTTCAGAGTCCATCGGATTCACGTCCGCCGCAAAGGAGGCGCAAAGGTGCATGACATCTGGAACCCCTGGCATGGCTGCACGCGCGTCAGCGAGGGATGCGACAACTGCTACATGTATTACATGGACGGACAACGCGGTATCGACCCCTCCGTGATTAGAAAAAGCAAGTCGGGCTTCACCTATCCCCTCCAACGCCGACGAGACGGCAGCTACAAAGTTCGCGCCGGCGAGCTTATCCGCATCTGCATGACAAGCGATTT
Source organism: uncultured Collinsella sp. (assembly GCA_934655965.1). Taxonomy (GTDB): domain Bacteria; phylum Actinomycetota; class Coriobacteriia; order Coriobacteriales; family Coriobacteriaceae; genus Collinsella. The sequence continues at coordinate 6,252 of CAKUHK010000003.1, read as the reverse complement.
CCTGTTGCCCGAAGCCGATCCCTGGCGACCAGAGGTATGGGACATCATCCGCCAGAGGCCCGACGTAAAGTTCTTCATTCTGACCAAACGTCCCGAGCGCTTTTGCGACTGTCTGCCCAGTGACTGGGGCGATGGCTGGCAAAACGTCATGCTCAACGTAACCTGCGAAAACCAGCGCAGGGCAAATGAGCGGATTCCCCTCCTGCTCGCCACGCCGGCCGCACACCGCGGCATCATGTGTGCGCCGTTTATCGGAAGCGTGTCGGTCGAGAAAGCCGCCCCCGGTAGCCTTGGAAAACCCGATGGGATCGAGCAGGTCATCGCAGGCGGAGAAAACTACGCGGGAGCACGCCCCTGCCATTACGAATGGGTGCGCCAGCTGCATGCCGAATGCGTAGCGGCAAATGCGACGTTCGCTTTCATCGAAACCGGAAGCACCTTCGTTAAGAACGGGCGAACATATCACCTTCGTGGCAAAAACCTGCAAAGCGAACAGGCATGGAAATCAGGTCTCCAGCACCGCGGCCGCCAAATCGAGTGGGACCTAAGGGACCCGCTCGGCTTGGAAATCCCCAGCTCGGAGCTTTGGGATCCACCGCATTACGAGTGGTGCGAAACCTGCGGAAGCAAGTTCATCTGCAACGGCTGCGTCCGCTGCGGACTATGCGGGCGCTGTTAGATGACAGCGTCAAAATTGTTTTATTAAAAATCATTCCTAATAGGCTTCACATTCAGTCGCATTTATGGATAATAGAACTCGTCAAGACGCACGTCCGGAGAGGGCCCTTACGGGACCGGACAAGCGCCCCATCGCCATCGATCGAAAGGATCGAATCATGAAGTTTGTTTGCCCCGTTTGCGGTTATGTGGAAGAGTTCGACGGCGACCAGCTGCCCGAGGACTTCAAGTGCCCCCAGTGCGGCGTCCCCGGTTCTCGTTTCCTGAAGCAGGAGGAGGGCCAGCTCGAGTGGGCTGCCGAGCACGTCGTGGGCGTCGCCAAGATGGAAGGCGTCTCCGAGGACATCGTTGCCGACCTGCGCGCCAACTTTGAGGGCGAGTGCTCCGAGGTCGGTATGTACCTGGCAATGGCTCGCGTCGCTCATCGCGAGGGCTATCCCGAGATCGGCCTGTACTGGGAGAAGGCTGCCTACGAGGAGGCCGAGCACGCCGCCAAGTTCGCTGAGCTGCTGGGCGAGGTCGTGACCGACTCCACCAAGAAGAACCTCGAGATGCGCGTTGAGGCCGAGAACGGCGCTACCGCCGGCAAGACCGACCTCGCCAAGCGCGCCAAGGCCGCTGGCCTCGATGCCATCCACGACACCGTGCACGAGATGGCTCGCGACGAGGCTCGCCACGGCAAGGCTTTCGCCGGCCTGCTCAAGCGCTACTTCGGCTAAGCCAGCTGCCTGAGACATAACCTCTAGCTCGATAAGGCCCGGACCACACGGTTCGGGCCTTTTTTGTGTCTCGAGGACTCGTTAACGCCCTGAAATAGGACCGCCTTAGGCATTGGCATCTCGTCAAAAACTAAGTGAGTAGACTTTTTGGAACTTGCCGAGCACACCATCCATATTGTTTTATAAAGCCGCAGGTAAATGACTTGTTGCAAAACGGCCTGGTCGCCAAAGTGCCAAAAGTCTACTCACTTAGAACCGCAGCCGTCCACGATCGAGCTGTTTTGCGTCTAACGGGCATCTTTCCGTCAATTACTCCCAATTTTGTCCAGTCAACGAATAGTTCAGACCGAAGTAATGTCTCAGCCCTTTGCTCATCTGAGCTTTTATCACGATATTCAGCATCGAGCATCCTGCATACGGCCTTAACAATCGCGCGGAATCTATCCTCATCGGATATCTGTCTGTGTGTCAGGAGCAGTACGTCGTAGCCCATGGCCTGAAGGGCTGTCATGCGGTCAGCGTCACGCAAGCCATCCCCTGCGCGTCCGTGCGAGGCCTTCCCCTGACATTCAATGGCCACCTGTCGCCCGCCGTCCGGCGAAGAAAGAAGTAGGTCGATATATACACGGGACTTTCCCACAATCGCTCGAGCACTTGTGCTTAGCGTCACTTCGACATTGAGCTCTATGCCGCAGAACCCTTCGCCTCCCAGGGCTCGCGGCAGTCCAAGCAACAAATACGCCTCGACCTCAAAAGGCGACGCGGCACCCAATGGAACGAGTTGCGATACCGCCATAAATCTATTGCCGTAACGCGTCCCGTAAACATCTGAACAAAAACGGTCAAGGTCTCTGCCCAAAACCAAAGCGTCTCGACGCCATAAATTTGAAGCGGTGCCGTCTTCGGACGGGCAGCGCACCCAACCGAACGTTGTCGAAATCGCGCCCGAATCAATTGCGCGCGTAAGCTCCGCCTCAAGCGCCGCCGGCAGAGCGCACACCGCAAACAAGCCGCACATCTCCGCTAATACCAAAAGAAGCTGAAGATCCGTCAGATGCCGCAACATGATGAATGCCGTCAGTAGAGGAGACGTAATCAAAAATCCATGCTCCGTTTCCAGCACGGATTCCCTGGGGAGCTCACCGAGGAACAACCGCTGCCTAATGCTGGCAGGACAAGTCCGCTTGTTTCTCATCCGAACCAATGTATACAACGGAAAGCCGAGCGCAACCGCAGCCGTCGGGTTACGGGCAAGATCATATCGCTGCCGGTCTTCTTCCGGCCGTGGAAGCGGCGGACACAAAGCGCGGACCTGAGGGGGCAAACGCCAGTACCTAAAAGCCGATATGTCACAAAGTAGGTCCTTCATAAGCACAGGAAAACACGAATTTCAACCCAATCGGTCTCGCATTGGCGCGAACGCACCAAAAAATGGCGTCGAACGGACTGCTAAGTTTTCAACAGCCCTCCCCAACTGACCAAAAACTTACCGAGAACTGGACGAAGCCCTGTTGAAAACCCCTTTTATTTCTCACGCCGAAGCTTTGCGCGGCAAGTGAGTAGACTATTTGGAACACCCCGAGCAGACCGGTCATTCTGCTTCTCAAAACCACAGGTAGATAGCTTGTTACAAAACTGCCTGGTCGCCAAAGTGCCACAAGTCTACTCACTTAGGTTGCAGAACGCCCCGTTAGCTGCAATTCCAAGGTATTAAGCACTTTCGGGCTCAGATCGTCATACTGGACAAGAATTTGAGTTGAGTTTTCAGGGACAGATGCGCCATCGGAACACCAAAAACAGTCACTGATATCGATAAAAGGGATACTCGAGTGCATGAGGGCCCGTGCAAAAGAGCTTCCGCCCGCTTCGCACTCCGCAACCACGGTGCAGCAAAGGCCCGCGTCTGCATGCTCGATCGACACCTCCCCTGTCGGAAACGCCTTGCGCACAAGCGCCGCCAGGCCATCGCGCGCCTCACGAGCACGTACGCGTACGCGGTTCACGTGCCGCTCGTAATCGCCCGATTCAAGCAAGCGCGCCAACGCGACTTGATCTACGGAGCTGACCGACGAGGCATAAAAACCCAATTCACGCCTGAATCGTTCCATGAGCTCATCGGGCAGGACCATGTATGCTAGGCGCAGGGCCGAGGACAGGCTCTTAGAAAAGGTATTGGTGTAGATGACCGATTGGGCAGCATCAATCGATGCGAGCGCGGGAATCGGCTTGCCGGCAAGGCGAAACTCACAATCAAAGTCGTCTTCGATGAGATACCGACCTGGCCGCTCGGCGGCCCAGCTCAGCAACGCATAGCGACGTGCAATGCTCGTCACAAGACCGGTCGGATACTGATGAGACGGCATCAGGTGAAGGACATCGGTCCCGGTTTTCTGCAGCGCGCTCAAGTCCACGCCCTCAGCATCCAACGGGACATGCCGCACTTCGCAACCCATGGCCTGATAGATGCGCGTCAAACGCAAATAGCCTGGATCCTCGACGGCATACACCTTGTCCGCGCCAAGCAACTGAACCAACATGGTATCGAGCAGCTGGGCGCCCGCACCGATGACGATGTTGTCAGGATTGACGCTCATACCCCTCGTCCCGCGAAGATGATGCGCAATCGCGCGCCGCAGCCGAGCGGTGCCTTGCGCAGGTGCGGGCGAGAAGATTTCGCGCTCATCTTCGGACGTCAACGTCGCCCGCAGAGCACTTTGCCAGAGACGTGCGGCTTCCAAGGCGGAAGGAGAAAGCGCGGCGAATTGTTCAGGCTGTCCATCAGCATCATGTGCGTTAAGGCCCGCAGGAGCGGAATCTCGATCGAGCTCTGTCTCGGCCGAAGCCAGAACCGGGGCTTCGGGAAGCTCGCACGCGTAGTAGCCACGACGCGGCTTTGAGCAAATATAACCCTCGGCAAGCAACTGGCTATACGCATTCTCGATTGTAATGACACTAATTCCAAGATGACTGGCAAAGGCACGCTTGGAGGGCAGATGCTCCCCCGCCGCAATGCGACCAGCAACGATATCATCTCGAATTTGCTGGTAAATATACTCATAGAGCGATGCTTCGCCACGTTGTTCCAAATTGTAGTCAAGCATGAGTTTGCCACCTGGCCTTATCGTGTCATTCAATCTGGTATTAGTCTGACCTTGTTATTATCTCGAAAACTGAGTATTCCGCCATACCCAGCTCCCTTATAGGATGTTCCGTCAAGCAATACACATGCCAACCAAGGGAGCAACCATGGCAGAACAGACCAGCAAGGCCGATCGCGTCAAACTCAACCGCGAGCTCGCGCAGATGCTCAAGGGCGGCGTCATCATGGACGTCACCACGCCCGAGCAGGCACGCATCGCCGAGGAGGCGGGCGCCTGCGCCGTCATGGCACTCGAGCGCATTCCAGCCGATATCCGTGCCGCCGGTGGCGTATCGCGCATGAGTGACCCCAAGATGATCAAGGGCATTCAGGAGGCCGTCTCCATTCCCGTTATGGCCAAGTGCCGCATCGGCCACATCGTCGAGGCCCAGGTCCTGCAAGCTATCGAGATCGACTACATCGATGAGTCCGAGGTTCTCTCCCCCGCCGACGATGTCTACCACATCGACAAGACCCAGTTTGACGTGCCGTTTGTCTGCGGTGCCCGTGACCTGGGCGAGGCGCTGCGCCGCGTTGCCGAGGGCGCCACGATGATCCGCACCAAGGGCGAGCCGGGCACGGGTGACGTTGTCCAGGCTGTGCGTCACATGCGCAAGATCCAGAAGCAGATCCGCGACGTTGTTGCCCTGCGTGACGACGAGCTCTTTGAGGCGGCCAAGCAGCTGCAGGTTCCGGTCGAGCTCGTGCGCGAGGTCCACGCCACGGGCAAGCTCCCCGTCGTTAACTTTGCCGCCGGCGGCGTGGCGACTCCTGCCGATGCCGCACTGATGATGCAGCTGGGTGCCGAGGGCGTCTTTGTGGGCTCGGGCATCTTTAAGAGCGGCGACCCCGCCAAGCGCGCCGCCGCCATCGTCAAGGCCGTGGCCAACTTCACCGACGCCAAGCTCATCGCCGAGCTCTCGGAGGATCTGGGCGAGGCTATGGTCGGTATCAATGCCGACGAGATCGAGATCATCATGGAGGAGCGCGGACGCTAGTCCGGCAGAAAGGATCGCACATGAGCGATTACGCAGACCAGACGGTCGCCGTGTTGGCGGTCCAAGGCGCTTTTGCCGAGCACGAGGCAAGGCTGTCCGAGCTAGGCGCACATTGTATTGAGCTGAGGCAGGCAGCCGATTTGAAGCAGAACTTTGATCGCCTGGTACTTCCCGGCGGCGAGTCTACCGTTCAAGGCAAGCTGCTTGATGAGTTGGGCATGCTCGAAGAACTCCGCGGGCGTATTGCTGAGGGCATGCCCGTGCTGGGCACCTGCGCCGGCTTGATTCTGCTGGCGCACGATCTTGCCGCCCATGACGATAAGGGCACGCCACGTTTGGCGACCATGGATGTGCTCGTCGAGCGCAACGCCTACGGCCGACAGCTCGGCAGTTTTCGAACCAAGGGACAAATGACCGGAATCGATGGCGAGGTACCGCTGACGTTTATCCGTGCACCCCGCATCGTCGAGGTCAACGGTGACGCCAAGGCCTTAGCGAAAGTCGACGGCCGCATCGCTGCCGCCCGCCAAGGCAACCAGCTCGGCGTAACCTTCCACCCCGAACTCGACGAAGACACCCGCCTCCACGAACTATTCCTACAAATGTAGGCAGATAAAACGAAAGTGGATTGTCGGACACTTACAAATTGAGAGTGGATAATCCCCCACTTTGAGCTTGAATACGGGCTCAAACCGGGAGATTATCCACTCTCATACTA
>CAKUHK010000002.1:0-76865 GCA_934655965.1 uncultured Collinsella sp. | reverse complement strand
GTGCTGGACACGGTGCTGATCTGGTTGAACACGCCCGAGGCCTCGAGCCGGTCCAAGATCCACGGCCAGGTCATAAGGCCCACACCAATAAGGATGATGACGATGGTGATGAGCCGGTCGGCCCAACGCGGCAGTCGCTTGCGACGACGCTTGGGCTTTGGTTGAGGTTTGGGCTGAGGGCTTGAGTCACCGTTGGCCGCGGCGTTATTGCTCTTCATATGTTTGGCGCCCTGCACCATCGCCGGTCACTCCTCTACAACTCAAGTTGTCTAAACAAATAATAGCCGATTAGCAGGCTCCCGCCGGGCATAGGCCCGTATTTGAGTTTTCAAAATATCTCGGATCAACAGAAAGATTCGGGATACAATGTCTCTAGGAAACGACGCATCCCGCGTAAGTGTTCGAAAGCGCGGGCGGCCTAGTTTTCTGGTTTTGTTAAATGCCCGGGATCCGACCCCCGGGCATTCTTATTTGCGCTTGTTGCGGCGCAAATGCCTTCTACCGTCCGCACCGCGCGTGCGCCTACGGACCTTAAACCGAACCTCATACGAGTCAAGAAACGCGATGACGGATGAGTCCGCACCGGACGGTGGAGGCTGTCTGCGTTGTCCCAAAAAGAACGGGGCAAACTCCAGTGTGGAGTCTGCCCCGAAAAGAGAATGGCAAAGCAAGAACGTCGATGGACGAGAAAAGTGTCCGCAAGTCTCATGGCCATCACATCCCACCTGCCAATGGGATGGGTGAGTGAGCGTTACTCCTGCTCGGACTCCTCAGCCTGCTTACGGCTGCGGATGAGGTGCGCCACACCGATGCACAGCACCGCGCCACCAGCGATCCAAGTGAGGGTCACACCGTTAAGACCGGTGAGCGGGAGGCCAACGGACTTGGTGTTACCGACGTTGATGGTGACTTCGCCGGTAGTGGGGTTGGTGCCGGTGTCGTCCTTACCGGTCAGTTCATTGTCGCCGGGAGTGTTATTAAGCTCACCAAAGGCGATGTCCGAACGAGTTTGCTCAAACTCGGCCTTAAGCGATTCAATCTTCGTACCGTTGCTGTCGTACGTCGGAGTGATGGTGAAAGTGAAGGGCTGGGCAGCAGTATAGCTGTCGCCGGGAGTCTGGACCTCGGTCACCTTGTAGGAGCCGGCATCGAGACCACTGGCAGCAATCTTACCCTCGGCGTCGGACGTGAACTTCACGTACTCGGGAAGGTCGGTACCCTCGACGGTCACGAGTTGACCAGCAACAACGTTTTCAGCCTCACAGTCCTCCGAGGCAACGTACTGACCCATCGTGTTTGCATCATCGGACTGGATGGTGAATACGGCGCCCCCAAGGCCCTTCTCAGTGCCCTGATCAACCTTGTTGAGGTTGAGCTTAAAGGTGAAGTCTCCAGCGCCACCTTCGACAGACGTTCCTGTTCCTTCGGTATAGGGGTTGTTGGAGTACTCGAGCTTAACAGCGTTATAGTTTCCCTTTTTCCCCTCAGTGCCGTTACCCGTAACGGCATTCTTGTTGAGCTTCGCCTTATAGAAGACAACAATCTCCGTGTCGGCATTTACGGAGTCGATATCCTTGAGACCCTTTTTGCCCGTGGCCTTGTCAACGGCAAAGTTGACAGTCAAAACACGGTTGTCCTCAGTTGGAGTAGTCAGGTCATAGCCGCTATTGATGAGAGTATAAACACCGTTGTTCACTGCATAGACTTTAAGCGAACCACCCACGTAGTCGAGGCCATTCGAAAGAGTATCCGTGAACTTGTATGCATAGGAGTCATAGGTGGCGTAGTTATCCGCAACCTTACCGGTAAGCTTGTAGGTCACTTCCTGTCCGATTTGAGAGTTGGCAACGCCAGCCCAACCAGTTGTCAGCTGCGTGGGATCAGCAGAAGTCGCGGCAAGAACCTTCTTGTCGACAGTGGGAATGCTGGTCTTCTCAGTTACAGTCACGGCTTCGCCGCCCACGACGGCGAAAATCGGCGAGGTACCGGTCTGCTTCTCGCTAGCCTTAAGCGAGTCAGCATCGGTCATAAACAGGAAATAGCCCTTGTGCGTGGCGGTAAAGGGAGTGCCCGCAGCAAAAGCATTGCCGTCCGCAAGCACGCTCTTTTCGACGGCCAGGGCAATCTTATTGAGAAGATCATCCTTCTTCACGACCGTGGACGTAGAGGTGCCCGTGAGTGTTTCAGAAAGGTAATCGGCGACACCCTGCGGAGTCGACGCATTGGTGATGCCCGGCGCGTTTTCAGCCGTAAGGACACCGAGAACGGCAGTCTTCGCTTCAGGGCTCGCCCATTCGACGTTGGAAACGACCTTTTTGCCGTCCTTGTCCACGACGTCGGCCTTAAAGATCTGGTACGCCTTGAACCTGGTGTTTCCGTTGGTTGCGTTCTGTGTGATGGTGATGGTGTTGTCGCCCTCAGCAAACGCCATGGTCACCGGGGCCATGACTCCACCAAAGCTCAGGGCCGCCGTGAGGCCGGCCGTTACTGCCAGGCGGGCGATGTTCTTGCTCATACTCATCTTCTTTTCCTTCGCTTTCTGCTTGAATTCCATTTGATCTAAAACCGTCTGTCTGTTTCTAAACATCTGCTTGGTTATGTCTCGCCCCGCTCTCTGTGGGGCCATTGGCTACTCTGCATGGTTGCCGCCTCCCCGCTTGATCAGGAGCGCGACCACGAGGATTGCGGCTCCGGCGACCGCTGCGGCGGCCGCGGCGTACATTGCCATGTCGCCTGTCGAGGGCATGAAGCCTCCGGTGATAGTGCTAGGGGGCGTGCCGGTGGGCGTGTTGATGAGCGACGCCTCCAGGCTGCCCGTCGACCCGTCCGCGTTGTCGGCGCGCAGGGGCGACTCTGCCGTGATGGTGAGCTTGGGCTTGGCGGCGGCCACCTGGTCGACGTCCAGGCCCTCGGCCTTGACCGTCACGGAGCGCGTGCCCTCAAAGGCGGTGTAGCCCTTGGGCGCCTTGAGCTCGCGGACCTCCAGCTTGCCCGAGTCCACGCCCGAGACGGTCACGCGGCCGTCCTCGCCCGTGGTGACGGTGGCTTTGCCCTCCGCATCCCACGTGCCATCGGCCGCGAGTGTGCGACCGCGGTCGTCGGTAATGCTCAGGACCGCCCCGGGCAGCGGCTTGTCGCCGTCACTGCCGCGCTTGGTGAGCGCGAGATCCCAGGTGTAGGCCGTCGCGTCATCGCTCGGCGTGCAGGTGAAGCCGGCATCGCCGGACTGGTCGGCGAAGGGAGAGCGCGGGTAGCGCAGGTAGACCTCGTTGGGGTTGCCCTTCGCGATGCCGTGGTTGCAGGCGCTGTTGAGCGGCGCGTTGTACACGGCGACCACGCGGGCGCCCGTGGTGAAGGCGTCGGCCCCGCCGAGCGCGGCGATCAGGTCGCCGGTGCGCACGGTGAAGGAGCTCCCCTCGACCGAAACGCTGCACTGGGCCGTGATGTCGGTCCAGCCCTTGACGGGCTCGATGCCGGCGCGTCCGTCCTTGCCGGTCGAGACGGCGTCGAAGCCGCCGTCCGCGTCCGCCGCCACGTACACGTGCATGCTCGAGGCGGCCTTGGAGGGGTCGAGCCCCGCGCTCATGGTGTCGACGAACTGCACCGTGTAAGTGTCGTAGGCCGTGAGTCCCGCCGGGACCGTGGCGGAGAGGCGCCAGTACAGGTCGTCGGCGACCGTGGCGTCGGCGGCCTTCTGCCAGGCTGCCGTGCTGTCCTCCAGCACGTACTTGGCGACCTTGGGCGTCGCGGCCTTGGGCTTGACGGTGACGGCGCTGCCGCCGACCAGCACCATGATCGGCGCAGTGCCGGCCTCGTCCTGGGCGATGGCGTCGTCGTCGGCGACGATGAGCCAGTAGCCGCAGGGCAGCTCGGCCGCCGTGCCCGCGGTAAGGGTCGCGGGCGCGGCGCCAGAGCTCTGGAGGGAACGAGCGAGCTGTGCGCTCAGCGCGCTCGTAAGGTGGGAATCGGCGTTGAGCCACTCGGCAGCTTCCTGCGCGGTGGTCTGGGACTTGGGCATGCCGGCGCTGTGCAGCACGGGCAGCGCGGCGTCGCGCGCGGCGTCGCTTGCCCAAGCGAAGTCGGTGGCGATCTTGGCGTCGCTATCGCCGTCGACGACGTTGGCGCTAAAGATCTGGTAGGCATCGTAGCTGCTCGCCACGGTGCCGCTCACCGTGATGGAACCGGTCGAGGTCGGCGCGGCCTGCGCGGAAGCGGGGAACACGACCGCGCAGGTGCCGATCAGGAGGGCAAGCAGCGCAAACAAGATCGGGAAGGAGTTAACTTTCTTATTCACGACGCTCACCTCCCTTCGCATTCGCCTTGCGACGAATGTGCATCCAGGCCGCAACAGCGCAAAGCACCGCCGCGCCGGCAAGGTACGTCAGAGTGACGCCCGACATACCAGAAAGGGGCAATGAGGTGGAGTAGGTGTTGGTGAAGGTGGGGGTGGAAGTGTCGGTGAGCTCGTGGTCGGCGTTATCGGCGTCTTTCCACTTGCCATCAGAGTCAACGGTTCCCTTCCTGTAGGTCACCTGGCAGTCGATGGCTCTATTGGTGTCATCCGTTGCAACAACCGTAAACTTGTAGACCGACTGATCGAACTTGTAGTGCGAGAAGATTGAGCTTTCATCCTTCTCGCGCACATAGTACGTGAAGGTTTTGGAAGCACCGCGACCCGGAACATCAGAATCGTTCTGCTTCAAACTGCCAAGGTTGTACTCAATCTTGGGGAACTCAAGCGTCTGAGTCTTTTTGTCATTAGCCGTCGTCTCGACCGTCTCAGCGCTATCAAACTTCTCGTTATCCGCAAACTCGAGCGTAAACTCCTTCATCTCGCCACCCTCAACGTCCTTAGTCGCCTTAGGAATCCAGGAGCCGCTGGAGGTGTAAGGCACGATCTTGTTGGTGAAGGTCGGGTTGGTGTCACCGTTACCGATAGTCACCGTAGCCTCCGTTTTATCCTCCGATGGCACAAAGGAATAACCACTGGTATCAAGCGACACGAAGTCGCTGTCCTTCTCAGCTTTTTTAGAGACGTCCACTCGCCTTACCGCGTAATACTTAATAGGAATCGACATGAGTTGTTCAGTCTTATATGGATTGTTGTCGACCGTTACCGCGATCTTGTAAATGGTCTTATCGAATCTGGTGTCCAATTCGTTGGCGCCGCTGACAGGTTCCTCCACCAGATAGAACACGTATTGCCCCGAAGAATAGTCCTTGCCAGAGTCGAAGGTGATATTGCCGTCTGTTTGGTCAGCAGGCGCCTCGCCCGCAACAATGCAATCGCCCATGTTAAACGTGCCGTCAGCTTTCCAAGAAGGCTCGTTGGTACCATCCTGGCGCAGCAACTTAAACTTGTAATTGTGTCCTTCAAGTTTTTGCGAATTGTCCATTGCATCTTTAAGAACCTTACTGGCATAGAGCTTCATGTTCGGGTAAACATCCAGCCCCTCATTAACATCGCCGACGATAAGGTTGCCGTTGGTCATGATGCCACCACCGTGGGTGTAGGAGTAGTTACCGCTGATGACGGTGGTCGCATCGTTTTGGGCATATGTCTTGGCCTCTTCAGTCGGATGGGCTTCAAGACCGAACATATACTTGGCCTCGGCGCCGCCATTGGCGTCAATGGTGATCTTCTCGCCGTCGCAAGTGCCCTGCCAACCAGCCGATCTGCCACCGAGCATCTTGCCAAGAACGACAGCAATCGTCGAATTCGCGCCATCTTTATTGCGAACCAGAAAGAAATCCTTATGGCCGTATTTTTTGAAGTTATCCGTAATATATTCGGACCGGCTGTCCTCGTTCTTACCATTACCGCCGGCAGAGGAATTCTCGCCATGGTCGGTGTTGCTATATATTGCTGAGCCATTAGTATGCGTCACAATCGTTTGACCGGTAGGGCAGGCACCGATGCCGCCGCCCCAACCGCCAGCGTCATTTTCGGTTACGAGTGCTGCGCGAAGCTTGAGCGTACCATCCGTCTGGACAAAGACGCCGCCGCCGCCCCAGTCGCCGCCGCGGCTCTCGCCCGTCATGGTCTTGTTGTTGGTGATGTAAACCTTGTTGGACGTGCCCGACTCAGTCCCAATAACGCCGGTGGTACCTTTAGAAATACGGAGACCACCACCCTCAGCGTTTGCAGATTTGTTGCCGGCAATCGTGCCGCCAGTCATGGAGAACGTGATTGGCTGATTATGGAAACCAGCGTAGACGCCGCCGCCAGCCTCATGGGAATAGTTAGCCGTAATCAAGCCGTTCGCTATACTGAGCGTGCCGCCGTGTGTGCATGCAATGCCGCCGCCACCGAGCAGGCCATTGTTGTAAAGGTTACCAGTGACGCTATCGTTAACTCGGTTGTTTGTTATACAGGCAGAGCCGCTTATGGTAACTTTTGCGCCCTTGGTATAAACACCGCCACCGTAGCCACCGCCGTCGGTGTCGTCAAGATTGTTGATGGCTTTTCCATACGTAGCGTTGCCAGTGATAATTCCGCCTGCAAGATTCAGGGTGGCTCCAAAGTTAGCAAAGACGCCGCCGCCAGCAGCCGCCTTGTTTGCTGCAATCACGCCACCGGTCATGTTGAGTGAGCCCGTTGCCATGCACAGGCCACCGCCCCAGCCGCCGCCGTTACCGTTGGTGACATAGCCGCCAGAAATATTGACAGTGCCCTGAGAGAAAATAACGTGTCCGTCGTTACCCAGGGTACGAGGTGTTGTGATCATGCCTCCGTTGAGATTAAGCGTGCCGCCGTCCTCAACAGAAATGACCTGTTTGACCGAACCACTGTCGGATGCAGCAACGATTGCGCCGAAACCGCTGACGACATGTTGTGTCGTGGTTTCGGTAGTGCCAAGTCCGTCCGCATTTGGCTTACTTGTTGTCACATAGTAAGTAAGGCTTTTAGGAGTGCCGTTGTTGTCGCCACTCCATTCCACGGTTGCAGGCTGGCCAGGTTTATTTTCATTAACAGTAGTAGGTTCATCATTTAGATTTATTGCAGAATCCTCAATGGTAAGCACACCGCTCTCTACCGTAATGAATGTGTCTGTGTCGTTCTTAGGAACGCGGTAATAAAGCTTATGACCCGCAAGGTCAATCTTAGTGTCTTTTTTGATAGTGATTGGCTCGGTCGACCAAGCGTCATCTGCCAGGCAATAGCTGCCACCATTGGTAAACGCGCCACCATTGGTAAACTCACTAGTAACATCGCCCTGTATTTCGGTATAGTCGTTAGCGTTCACGCTAGCGGGCGCGGTTGCGTTCTCATCGTCAGCGCCATCATCCACAGGCTGCGCAGCACCCTCAGCTTCCGCGTCATCAGACAACGGGGCCATCTCGGCAGCACCATCTCCGGCCTCGTCGCCCTCGGTCTCGTCACTATTCTGGTTTTCGGTATCCCCGTTGGCAGTGTTGCCTACATCAGTAGACTCACTTGAGGAACCCCCCCCCATTACAGTTTTCTCGGTAGAAACCGCCTGGGCATCGTTGGCAATTGCCTGGGAGATCGGGGGCATGACGAGCGACAGTACCAAGCTCAAGACAGAAGCTCCGCACAAAACACCCGCTATCACACGATGCGCCGCTTTATTACCTTGCTTAGATTTATTTGAATTTGCTGTCATCGATGCCTCCTCCCCAAGAGACCGCGATCCTGCTCTTTCGCTATCTAACCGGCACGCAGTCAATATTTATACGTGCCTTACATTGGTAAGTTTAGCCATTGTTTAAACATGTGGGGCGTCAATTTCTTGCAATTTTGCGTCGAACAATCTTTGTTCTTGACAATTGCTCAAAGTATGCATTGTTTTATTGAATTCTATTTTTTAAAAACCGCAGGTAGACCTGTTATCCATTTTAGGTAATTCATGCTTTGTTGTTATTTGTACAACATTTTATTTTAAGTAGCATATTCTGCGAGCGGTCGATTTGTAGCTGTAAACGGTAGAGCGTTTGCCTGCCCTGACAACCTGCCAGCTAGATGGCCTATTAGCAGGGACCGGTATATAGCATGATGTTTATACATCAACATTTAAGTTCGCGGGAAACTGCCTCGGCACAAATAGCGCCCCGCTCGCCAGTCTTAGAACAAACCACCACAAAGGTGCCTGTCCCCTTCGTGGTGGTTTGCCCCAGCGCTACAGCAGATGTTCCTCGATAAAGATCGCGATGCCGTCTTCGTCGTTGCTGGCGGTTACAAAATCGGCGGCGGCACGGGTCGCGTCGCTGCCGTTTGCCATGGCCACGCCCACGCCGGCGTCGGCCACCATGCAGGTGTCGTTATCGGCATCGCCAAACACGCAGATGTTCTGGAGCTCCATGTCGTTGAGCTCCGCCACGCGCACAAGGCCGCGCGTCTTGGACACGCGCGGATCCATGAACTCGTAGAGCCGCTGCGTGGTTTGCAGGGCCGCCGCCTTAACAGTGTTATCGGCAAACGTCGACGCCCGCTCAATCACCCGCGGCATTACCCCGGGTGCCATGGTAAACATCACCTTGGGCTGCGGCTCGCGCAAAAACTCGGCAAAATCGACCACCTGGTAGGGCACGCCGTCGACGCGCGACAGGTGCTCGACGCACGCGTTGCTCTCGGGCACGTAGAACACGCCGTCTCGGGGGCAGACGGGCGTTGCCGGAAGGTCCGCCATGTGCTTGCAGATGCGCGCGATGGTCTCGCCCGGCAGCGGATAGCTCAGCTCGTTAATGCCGTGCGCGCGGTCGATGACCTCGGCGCCGCCGCAGCCCACGAGCACGTCCACCAGGCCTTCGATACCCCATAGCTTGTACATGGCCTCGGTCGCGTGGGCGTCGCGCCCGGTGCACAGGCCAAAGAGCACGCCGCGCTCGCGCAGGGCGCGGATCGCGGCCGCGGTGCGCGGGGACACCGTGTGCTCGCTCGTGAGCAGCGTGCCGTCGATATCGCAGAACACGGCTTTGATGTGGCTGAATGTGGCGTCCATGGGGCCCTTTCTGGGTTGCGTGGCGGTGTTGGATGCGCATTCGCGCGTGCAACATGGTATGCCAAAGTTCAGTCGAAGCCAGCTAGAGCAAAAACCACCACAAAGGTGCCTGTCCCCTTTGTGGTGGTTTTGGTGTTAGCGATCCAGGTGTTTGCGTCCAAACAGCAGCAGCGCCGCGGGAACTGCCGTTACGACCAGGCCCGCGCCTACGAGTGTCTGCTGCACGCCAAATGTTGCTGCCAGCCACGGGGCAATCGCCAGCGGGGCCACGCCGGCGAACATGTTGCCAAAGCCCATGACCGAGTTGACGCGACCGAGCTGCTCGAGCGGGGCAGTCGTTTGCACAATGGTGTTATGGAGCGGGTTGACGACGCCCCAGGCCACGCCCAGGGCGATCTGACCAATAAGGGCCACGCCCACGTACGGCGTGCCCACATAAAGCAGGCTTCCCAGGCCTACAGACATAAGCGCCACGAGCAGCGTTTTAAGGCTGACGAGGCGCGGCGGCATGCGGAGCGCGACCACGGCGCCCAGCACCGCGCCCACACCGCAGGCCGACGAGAGCCAGCCCATCCATTCGACGCCGACGTGCAGGACGTCGCGATAGAAGAACGACTCCAGCGGATCGAAGGCTCCGTAGCCAAAGTTCGAAAGGAAGATAATGCAGAAAAGTAGCGCGAGGACGCTGTTGGTGAAGACCGTCTTGATGCTGGCCGCGAAGGTGGTGCGGGCGGACGTGTTGGGGTTGGAGCTTTGGCCCGCGCGCTCCCCCTCCTCTGCCGAATCGGCATCCACCTGTCCGGCGACGCGACCTACTTGCGGTTTAAACCCCCAGCCGGCAATGAGCGCGAGCAGGGTGAACAGTATCATGAGCACGAACACCGCGCGTGACGATGCTGCCGCAGCAACAAAGCCGCCCAGCGTGGGGCCGACGATGATGCTCACGTTGGAAAACATGGTGATGGCCGAGTTGATGTCTTTGAGCTCGACAGGGTCGTCGGTGAGGTAGGCCGGATAGGACGTGGCGATGGGTTGGGCGAACCCCATCACAAAACCCAAGAGTACTGCGCCGGCAAGGACTGTTCCGGTCGCGCTGCCAAAGGCGATGATCGCCGCGCCCGTTGCCAGCGTGCCGACGATGCTCAGCAGAAAATGGCGGCGCGGCCCCCAGGCGTCGAGCGCCGCGCCGCCCGCAAAGGACCCCAGGATTACGAAGACATTCATAAACAGGACGGCCAGCGACGTCGCGACGACCGAAGCGCCGTCCGCATAGGTGAGCGTTCCGATAACGCCGATAAAGTAGCTGGTCTGGAAGCCGGTGTAGATCAGAAAGCGCATTGCCACCAGGTGCTTGGCCTGCACGGACAGCGACGAGTGAGATTTTGAGATTCGAGATAGGGACATGGGCGCTCCTTGTTGCATACGAATACGGGCCGCGGGCATTGACCGCCGACCATCGACTCAATCTTTCTGTATGCAACGTTAAGGACGCATCGAGCCCCTTCTCTCCGTCTTCGCCCAGATGAACTCCTTGGTAGATTTTAAGGCATGTCCCAAACATCTACCAAAACAAAAACCACCACAAAGGTGCCTGTCCCCTTTGTGGTGGTTTTGGTGGTTGCTCTGGTTAGTCGAGGTCGGCGCCGTTGGACTCGATGACCTTCTTGTACCAGAAGAAGCTGTCCTTGCGGCTGCGGGCGAGCGTGCCGTTGCCGTCGTTGTCCTTATCGACGTAGATAAAGCCGTAGCGCTTCTTCATCTCGCCGGTCGAGGCGCTCACCAAATCGATGCAGCCCCACATGGTGTAGCCCATCAGGTCCACACCGTCCTCGATGGCGATTTCCATCTGCTTGATGTGCTCGCGCAGGTAATCGATGCGGTAGCCGTCGTGGATCGAACCGTCCGCCTCGACCTCGTCGACCGCACCCAGGCCGTTCTCGACAATCATCAGCGGTACCCGATAGCGATCGTAGACCTCCTCCAGGTAGTAGCGCAGGCCCTCGGGGTCGATGGCCCAGCCCCAGTCGTTCTTCTTGAGGTACTCGTTGCCGGCACCACCAAAGATGTTGCCCTGCTCCAGCAGCACCGGGTCGGCCGTGGCCGTGGCGCTCATGTAGTAGCTAAAGCTGTAGAAGTCGACCTTGCCGGCGGCCAGCGTGGCGACGTCCTCGGGCGAGACCTCGACGTGCACGCCCTCGCGACGCCACAGGCTGCGGGCCCACGCCGGATACGCGCCGCGCACCTGAACGTCGCCGCAGTAGAAGTTCATCTCGCGCTGCTGCTTTTGCGCGGCCAGGACATCGGCCGGATTGCAGGTGTGCGGATAGCAGGCGTTACCGGCGATCATGCAGCCGATCTTGTTCTGAGGGTCGATCTGATGGCCCATGGTGACGCACTTGGCGCTTGCCAGGAACTGGTTGTGCAGGGCATCGAAGCGCGCCTGCGGGTCGTCCCAGTCGCAGTTGCCAAAGGCCATGGGCGTGTCGGTGGCGTCGGGCACCATGCCGCCGCCCATCACGCCGCCAAAACCGCCCATGAGCAGGCAGTTGATCTCGTTGAAAGTGAGCCAGTAACGCACCAGGCCCTGGTACTCGGTCATGACGGTGCGGGCGTAGTTGAGGTAGAACTCGATGAGCTTGGGATTCTTCCAGCCGCCGTAGTTTTTAGACAGGCCGTAGGGCAGCTCGTAGTGGCTGAGGGTGACCATGGGCTCGATACCCTGCTCCTGGCAGGCCTGGAACACGCGGCGATAGAACTCGATGCCGGCCTGGTTGGGCTCGGCCTCGTCGCCGTTGGGGAAGATACGGCTCCAGTTGATGGACATGCGGTAGCATTTAAAGCCCATCTCGCCAAAAAGCTTGATGTCGTCGAGGTAGTGGCGATACATATCCACGGCCTCGTGGCTGGGATAGTGATACTGGGGCAGAATGCCGTCGGTGATGTGGCGCGGCTCGGAGACCGTGCCGCCGGTCATGATGTCGGGAACGCCGAGGCCCTTGCCGTCCTCGTTGTATCCGCCTTCGCACTGGTTGGCGGCAGTGGCGCCGCCCCACAGAAATCCATCGGGAAAAGCCATGTTGGCTCCTTTCGTACGTGTTGGGAGGGTTGCCCGGGCGCCGGAGCGGCGCCCGCAGGGTTGGTTGCGGTCGGATCGAGGCCCGCGCAGGATCGGCCGCCACGAAACCGGCCTATCTACTACGTTTAACCGCGGACCCCCAAGCACGCTGGAATTGCAAAAAGTAAAACCGCAGGTAGACGGCTTGGCGGTTTTCAAAAAGCCGCCGCATGGTTGGCCCCTGCCACTTAAACGTAGTAGATAGCCCGATTTCGTGGCGGGACGCCTCCATTGGGAGCGCGCGGACAGGCCGATCGTCCAAAACTATGCCGGTTTACTACGATGAATCGATGACCCCCGAGCACACCGGAAACCGCAAAATCAAAACCGCAGGTAGAGAACTTGCCGATTTCCAGAAATACGCGGTGTGGTCGACCCCTGAAGATCCATCGTAGTAAACCGGCATAGTTTTGGCTGGGGCCTTACCTAAGATGCACGGGCGGAAACAACGAAAGCGACGTTTGCCCAGATAAAACCGACCAAAATAAACCTGTCCCTTTTTGGCAGGTTTGAAAAAGCCGGCGGGGCGCTCCCCCCGCCGGCTTGGTACCGAGTCTTTGTCGTTTAGGCTACTTAGCAGCCTCGGGCTTGTAGGTGACGAACTCGAGGGCGAAGCCCACGGCGGCACCCACAAGCGAGGCGACGATGGCCCAGATCATGTGGTTGATGCCGTTAACGCCGGAGGGGTCGATGAAGGACAGCCAGTTGAAGACGCCCAGGCCACCGGAGATATACACCACGGCGCCGGTGATACCGATGATCAGGCCGCCCACAGCAGAACCGATACTGGCGTTGATGAAGGCCTTCTTATCGGGCAGGGCGATACCGTAGATTGCGGGCTCGGTGACACCAAAGAAGAACGCAGAGATCATAGCAGGCAGCGCGATGCCGCGGAACTTCTCGTCCTTGTTCTTGAGGTACATAGCGAAGAGCACGGCACCCAGCGAGAAGGAGTGAGCAATAACGGAACCAAGGATGTAGTCGTGACCAAGGGTCGTCAGGTTAACGAGCGCGATGGGCACGAGCGACCAGTGGAAGCCGAAGATAACCAGGCACATCCAGAAACCGCCGACGAGGGTGCAGCCAAGGATGGAGCCGATCATGGGCAGGCCGAACAGCACTGCGAAGAGCTCGCCAAGCAGGTTGGTGATGAGCGTGGCGATGGGGCCAATGACCAGGTAGCCAAGGACAACGGTGACGGTGACGGTGAGCAGCGGCACGAAGAACATCTTCATGGACGCGGGGATCCACTTCTTAACCCAGTGCTCAACCTTGGAACCAAACCAAACCATGAGCAGGATGGGGATAACGGAGCTGGTGTAGCCAGAAGCGGGCATGATCAGCGGCAGACCCAGGAACGTGGTGTACCAGGAGAAGGTGCCGGCAAAGCCGAGCTGGACGGAGCCGACGACCTCACCCGAGGTCAGGGCAACCATGGTGGGGTACACCAGGGCAAAGGCGATGGCGAGGCCGTTGAACTCGCTCATCTTGAACTTCTTGGCCGCGGTGTAGCCAAGCACCACGGGCAGGAAGTAGAACA
This sequence comes from uncultured Collinsella sp., assembly GCA_934655965.1. Taxonomy (GTDB): domain Bacteria; phylum Actinomycetota; class Coriobacteriia; order Coriobacteriales; family Coriobacteriaceae; genus Collinsella. The sequence continues at coordinate 63,247 of CAKUHK010000002.1, read as the reverse complement.
TGCCGTCGGCGACGGTGTAGAGCAGCGTGTAGGCGCCGTCGTTGGCGAAGCTCGGGACCAGGAAGGTCGCGAGCGCCAGCAGGCCCTTCATGATACCGGCCGCCGAGAAGGTACCGAGCATAGGCTGGAAGATGCCGGAGATGAGGTCGATCACCACATCGGCGACGCCCTTGGGAGCGGCATCGTCATCGTCGGCATCGACGGAGCCGCCGTCGGCAAAACCGCCGACCTTGAGGATCGCGTCGTAGACATCCTCGACGATGTTGCCCACAACGACCTGATACTGGCCGTTGGCGTGCATGACCTTGATGACGTTGGGCAGCTCAGAAATTGCCTCGTCATTGGCCTTCGACTCGTCCTTAAGCTTAAAGCGAACGCGGGTAATGCAGTGTGCGACGGACTTGACGTTGGACTTGCCGCCGACCAGCTCAACTACCTGGGCAGCAAGATCGTCGTATTTACCTGCCATGTTTTGTCCTCTCTTTTCCAAATTTCGACAAAGCTATCCCCCACCGCGGGCCGGTACCCTTCCCGCGGTTAGAAACCAAAATGAATTGTTGCGATTGCCGCCGGGCTGGCGGCGTGCGTTACTCGGGCTGCGAGGCTGATCGCAGACGGTTGATGTGCATCATCAGATACAGGAGCTCCTCGTCCGAGCAGCTCTGGTTGAACTCTTTCTCGAAGACGCGGTTGATGGCGTACGCACACTGGTAGGCCTCGGGAAAGTCGCGGGCGGCCTGCATGAACAGCGAGGAGTTCTCGGTCTGCGTGCAGCTGCCCTTAACAAGGCGACGGACCAAAAAGCGCAGGTGCGCAAGAAAGCGAATGTAGCTATACGACGCCGTGTCGAGCGAACAGCCGAGCTGCTTTTCCACGGCATGGGTCACCTCGTCGAGCACGCGGGTGCTCTTCATGATGAAGTCCATGTCCTTGGCACGGCCCATGCCGTCGACCTCGGCGTTGACGATGTGAAGCGCGATGCTCGTGGCCTCGTTTTGGCCCAGCGTCGTCCCGGTGTGCTTTTGCACGATGGCAAGCGCCGCCTGGCCGATCTGGAGCTCGCGCGGGTAAATGAAGGCCACCTCGTGCTCGAGCGGGTTGGGCGCGCTGAGCTGGTCGTCATCGCGCTGGACGGCAAACTGCAGGTGATCTGCCAGGATAAAGGGCAGGCCGCCGGACAGCTTGCAGCCGAGCTGCTGCGCCGCGAAGCAGGCGATATCGCTTGCCGCGAGCAGCACGTCGTCGGGAAGGGTGCCGACCATGTCCTGCAGGCTCTCGGGGACGTTATAGAATTTGCGCTGGATAAGCGACTCGTCGGAAAGCTCGTAGGGCATGTCGTGGAAACCGATGCCCTTGCCAAAGACAACAACCTCTCGACCGTCATCGCTGGCGGCAAGAGCAACGTTGTTGTTGATCTTCTTTAAAATGAGCATGAAAAAACTCCTCGGACATCGGCGCTAGACGACGGGGCGTTATTCCTCGTCTTCTATTATGCGCAAGTGATGCCTCCCGAGGAGTAACAAACTTGTGAGCACGAGTGCGATTGTGCACGAAACTTGCACGCCGCGTAAGCCCCGCCGGCTCGAAAGTCCGCCAAACGGTAGGAAAACGCCCGCGAACGGCAAAACCACCACAATGGGGACAGGCACCTTTGTGGTGGTTTTGGCGGTTACTCGCGCGGTGTGCCGTAAGGATTGTAGAGATCCACGAGCGTAAAAGTGCTGGCAGCGGGATCAAAATCGAGCTCGAGTACGCAGCAATTGCCGATGCGATTTTTCATCTTGAGGGGATCCACGCCCGCGCCACGCATAACCTGGGCAGCGGCGGCACCATGGCTCACGCATAACACGCTCTCGTGCCCGGGGCGCTGCATAAGCTCGGCAATCGTCGCCATCATGCGCTCGCGAAACTCGACTTCGCCCTCGCCGTTGTACTGCTTAAAAAAGTCCCCGTACGGCAGGCGCGGATTCAAATCCTCGCTCGCGCCCTCGAACTTGCCAAAGTTCCATTCCTTAAGGCCCTTGACACGCTCGTATGCCTGACCGGGAAACGCCAGCTCGAGCGTGTCGCACGCGCGCTCAGAGGTAGAGCTGTAGGCATGGTCGAACACGAGACCGCGCTCGCGCAGCGCCGCGCCCACCGTTTTGGCCTGCTCGACACCCAGCTCGGTAAGCGGCGAATCACACCAACCCTGCTTGCGGCGAAGCAGGTTGAAGAGCGTTTGACCGTGGCGCATAAAGTACAGCTTTGACATAGGGCCTCCCAGGTTGACGATTTTCGCCCGCGATTATGACACCTTGGAGTAGCTCCAAGTCAAAGCGAATGCGGCGCGCACGCCAAAACCACCACAAAGGCGCCTGTCTGTGGTGGCTCAATGATATGGCAGCGTAGCGAGCCGGTTCCAAGTGCCCCAGGTCGCCTCGAAAGAGGAGCGACGCGTACTTCGGTACGCGAGCGACGGCTTGAGGGGCGAGATGGGGTGCTTGGGGCCGGCGCAGCGTCAAGCCTAAAGATGGTCTTGGATCAGATCGCAGATGGCTCGGGCGTCGTTGATGTTGATGGCTCGGGTCGCAAAGCCGGCGTCAAAAGCCTGGCGCGCCAGGGCCTCGTTGCAGGCAAGGGCCAGCGTGCGGCCGTCGACCAGGTCGAGCGAGCTCTTGCCGCGCAAGCGATCGACACCGGAGCGCGCGACCACGATATTGTCGAAGCCCTCGGTCTTGTAGCCCTCGATAATCACCACATCGACGTCGTTGTAGCGCGACAGCAGTTCGCGCGCGGGCATCTCGTCCTCCTCGCGCGTGTCGGCGTACTCCGCCCAGCGCGTGGCGCAGATGAGGCCCACGTGTTTGGATCCGGCCTGGTGATGGCGCCAGGTGTCCTTGGCGGGCACGTCGATATCAAAGCCGTGATGTCCATGATGCTTGAGCGAACCCACGCGCAGGCCACGGCGGGTAAGCTCGGCGATGACCTTCTCGACAAGCGTGGTCTTGCCCGAGTTCTGGTAGCCGATGAACGCGATCGCTGGGGCGGCCGGGGTGGGGGCTGCGGGTGCAGAAACAGCGACAGGCGCGCTCGCGGGCGCGGTGCCGTCGGCAGCGGCGGCCTCGGCAGCAACAGCTTGACGCTCTGCGCGATCCCACACGCCCGAGCGGCCGCCCTCCTTGTGCAGCAGGCGCACGTCGACGATTTCCATGCCGCGGTCGACGGCCTTGCACATGTCGTAGATGGTCAGGCACGCGGCGCTCGCTCCGGTCAACGCCTCCATCTCGATACCCGTCTTGCCCGTCACGCCCGCCGTGACCAGCACGTGAAAGCCGACCTGTCCGTCGGGACGCGCCGGCGCCCAGCCCTCGGGCGTCTCGTCGGCCGGCGTTCCCGCCGAAGCGATGGGCTCGATATCACACTTGCTCTTAGTGATGAGCAGCGGATGGCACATGGGGATAATGTCGCTCGTGCGCTTGATGGCCATGATGCCCGCAACGCGCGCGCAGGCGAGCACGTCGCCCTTCTTGGCGCGATCTTGCAGCACCATGGCCTGCGTCTCGGGATGCATGAGGATGGTGCCCTCGGCGATGGCGATGCGGTGCGTCTCGGCCTTGTCGGACACGTCGACCATGCGCACCTCGCCCTTGGCGTCCACGTGCGTCAGCTCGTCGCGGCGGGCGTCGCGGGCGGGCGCGGCGTTGTCGCTCGCGGGCGGCTGCACGGCCGCGGTCGCGGCGTCTTTGCTGGCTGACGTGGCTTTATGGGCAGACATCGCGGCCCTGCGAGCGGCCTTGGTGGCATCGGCGTACCTGCTCTTGGCCATATGATCATCCTCCGATTTGGGACATAAATCGTTGCGTGCCCTCAATTATCGCGTGTTCCTGCGGTTTGTGGGCCACGGCATCGCGCCAAATCGAAAGCACCTGCATATCATCACCACGGCGTAGCGCCTCGCGAACCGAATACTCGGCATCACTGAACAGGCAGGGGCGCACGTTGCCGTCGGCCGTCAGGCGCAGGCGGTTGCAGCTCGCGCAAAAATGGTTGGACATGGCGCTAATGAAGCCGACCGTGCCCGCCGCACCCGGAAAGCGCCAATAGCGCGCAGGGCCCGCGCCGGCAGGAGCGTCGCTTATGTCGAGCGGCTCTAGCTCACCCAAGCCAACCGCAGCGGCGCCGACATTGATACGCGCCCGCAGTTCATCGCTCGGCACGGTGTCACTCGCGTCCCACAATTCGGGATTGAGCGTGGGCGCGTGCGGGTCCACGGCGCAATGCGAGCTCGTGTGTTCGTCGCCGATGGGCATGTATTCGATAAAGCGCAGGTGAATGGGACGGTCAACAGTCAGGCGCGCGAGGGCCGCCACATCTTGGTTGAGCCGGCGCACGACCACACAGTTGACCTTGACAGGCCCAAAGCCCCAGGTCAGCGCCGCATCGATGCCGGCCATAGTTTGCTCGAGCCGGCCCAGGCGCGTGATCTTTCCAAAAAGCGTAGGGTCGAGTGTGTCGAGTGAAATGTTAACTCGGTCGAGCCCGGCGTCTTTGAGCTGCGGCGCCAGCTTGGGCAGCAGCGCGCCGTTGGTGGTGAGCGAGATGTCCTCGATCTGCGGGATCGCGCGGATGTCACGAATGAGCGGGATAATGCGGCGGCTGACCAGCGGCTCGCCACCCGTCAGGCGTACGCGGCGAATGCCCTCCCCCGCCACCAGACGTACAAAGCGGGCGATTTCCTCGGCGCTGAGTAGCTCGTCATGCGCGCGCGGCGCCACGCCGTCGGCGGGCATGCAGTAAATGCAGCGGAAATTGCACTTGTCAGTAACGGCAATGCGCAGGTAATTGATGTCGCGGCCAAAACCGTCATGTTGCAGGCGCTCGTCCACGCAATCCTCCCCTCGCGCAGCGATTTATTCTTCGGGAAACATAATACCCCACAAGAGAATCGTGCCGACACGCGTACGACAGGACAGGCCATTCGAGCAAGAAGGGCTTCCCGAGCCCATCCTCAGCATTTAAACCGTCCCAACATTCGATGCTTTTCCCGATATTGGCAAAAAACGTCGAATGTTGGGACGGTTTAGGTGTCCGCAGGACTCGAAAGACGAGCTAGCCGCCCCTAGAGACTACCATTCCAGTGCCGAATCACGAATTCCCGCAGGTCATTCTGCCGTTTCTGAAACGCCTCGCTTCGGTCGCATTTGAGACCCATAGCGAGCGCGATGGCATTCATCGCCCGATGCAATTGCAGCTGATGGGCAAACTGAGTCCCGGTGAGGACGATCATCCTAAAGCCCAGCGCGCTTAGCACGGTCATGCGCTCCGCGTCAGACGCACTGCGCTGTTTATCGAGATGGTCCGAACCGTTGTATTCAATCCCCATACCGCTCGCAGGTGCATATACATCGATCTCGAAATACCCAGCCTTAGCGAGATATTTGAACTCGTTGGGAACATCGACCCGATGGTTGAGCTCAACCCTGGTGTACCCTAGCCCGCCTTGGGAACGCTTAGCGACGACCATGATCGCGGTGGCCGTCTCCATGGGTGACCGCGCACCATCGTGCACGCGTTTGAGCACGGCAGCCGCACGTGTAGCCCCCTGACGAGATCGGTTCTCATCGCAATAAGCGATCAAGTCGGCAACGGTATACCTCGTCCCCATCTCGATATAATCGCCTGACGACAAATGATTCAAATGGTATCGGGCGCAGATTTCATACCCATATTCCAGCTGCTCGGGCTCACTCATCCACGAACCCGCCTGGACGAAGCACATGGCCTCATCAACCACCAAGAGACCCTCTGCTACCTCGATAAGATGGTCCGAAGGTATGGGCGCCCCAAACACATGGCGTCGAAGACCCACCGGCCGAGAGCGTTCAAAATCGAAGCTGACCAGTGTGTCGATACGATCGAGCTCCTCATGCGGGATGCCAAGTGAGGCCAGATAGTCGGCAACGATCTCGACCGCCGTAGATATTCTCAGCCCCTTGGCATCTAACCCCAGTTTGGTCAGGTCCGCGGTCGACTGCGCCTCGTTGGCAAGCGAGTCCTCATCGTATAGACTGCTTGCTCGCGAGAGCGGCTCAGACGGGCGCGCCACGTTGTGGTACAGCCAGGCAGTCTTATGGGACAGGACGATCGGCAGGTCCATGAGCCCTCCAATGAAGTCGGATAACCAACCTTATTCCCCTGCTCGCGGATTCGCACACCTTTACATGCAAGTTAGAGATTCCACCTGATCGGACGACAGAAAAACCGTCCCAACATTCGATGCTTTTCCCGATATTGGCAAAAAACGTCGAATGTTGGGACGGTTTGAGGCGAGGTGAGGAGCATAGAGAGCCGAAGCACCGTGCCCGAACGGGTTAATCCAGCTCTTTCAAGCCATGTGCTAACTGCCAGTACTCCCCGTGCAACGCAAGGAGCTCCTCATGGGTGCCGCGTTCAATGATGCGGCCGTGTTCGAGGACCATGATCGCGTCGGCGTCGCGGACGGTGGACAGGCGGTGCGCGATCATAAACGTGGTGCGCCCGCGCATGATGCGGTCCATGCCGCGCTCGATGAGCTTTTCGGTGCGTGTGTCGATGGAGCTTGTCGCCTCGTCCAGGATGAGCACCGGCGGATCGGCCACGGCCACGCGCGCGATGGCGAGCAGTTGGCGCTGGCCCTGCGACAGGTTGGCACCGTCAGCTGTGACCGGCGTGTCGTAGCCTTGCGGCAGGCGGCGGATAAACGAGTCAGCGCAGGCGGCCTCTGCGGCGGCGCGCACTTCCTCGTCGGTCGCGTCGAGCTTGCCAAAGCGGATATTCTGCGCAATGGTGCCGCTAAACAGATGCGTATCCTGCAGCACAATGCCGAGCGACCCGCGCAGACTGGCCTTGGCGATGTGCTTGACGTCAATGCCATCGTACGTAATCTCGCCGTCATCGACCTCGTAGAAGCGGTTGATGAGATTGGTGATGGTCGTCTTTCCGGCGCCCGTCGAACCCACGAAAGCGATCTTTTGCCCTGGCTTAGCAAACAGGTTGAGATCCGTAAGCACGCGCGTGCCCGGCACGTAGGAAAAGTCCACGGCATGAAAGCGCACGTCGCCGGCAAGCGGCACCAGGCCGGTGACGAGCTCGGTGCCGTCGGCGGCCACCGCACGGCCCGCGTCGTCGACCGAGGCCACGTCGTGCAGATGCCCGTACGTGCCCGCACCGCGGCCCTCGGGAATCTTCCACGCCCACGCGGACTCGCCCGTCTGCACCAGCTCCACGCAGCCCTCGTCCACCTCGGGCTCAAGGTCCATCGCGGCAAACAGGCGCTCGGCACCGGCCAGCGCGTTAAGCAAGAAGTTGCCCAGCTGCGTAAACTGGTTGATGGGCATGGCCGCCTGGCGCACAAAGACCAGGTAGCTCGCGAGCGCACCCACGTCGGCCAAGCCGTTGATACAGAGCATGCCGCCCGCCACCGCAACGATCGCGTAGTTGGCATACCCGATCACCACGGTCATGGGCACCATGGAGTTGGCATAGGCCTGCGCGGCGCCACCGGTGCGGCGCAGCTCCTGGTTGCGCACGTCAAAACCGGCCACGTTGGCCTGCTCGTGGTTAAAGACCTTGATGACCTTTTGGCCCGAGACCATCTCCTCGACATATCCGTCCAAGTCGCCGAGCGATGCCTGCTGGGCGGCAAAGAAACGCTTGGAGCGAATACCCGAATAGCGCGCGTACAGCACAATGGCCACGTCGCACACAAGCGTGATAATCGTGAGCTGCCAGTTGAGGATGATGAGCATGGCCGTGGTGCCGATCACCTGAATGGTCGCCTGAATCACGTTGGCAAAGCTGTTGTTGAGTGCCTCGGAGACCGTGTCGACGTCGTTGGTGAAGAAGCTCATGATGTCGCCCGAGCGCGTGCTGTCGAAATAGCTGAGCGGCAGCGTCTGGATATGCGCGAACAGGTCGCGGCGAATGTCGGACACCACGCGCTGGGCTGCGCGCACCATAATCTGCGAGTAACCCAGGGCCGAGAGCACGCCTGCGGCGTAGATGGCGGCCGTAAAGAGAACCTGCTTGGTGAGCAGCTCCTCCCCGCCCGTAGACAGGCCGTTGACGATGGGGCGCACCATATAGGTGCCGGCAAGGCTCGCGATAGCGGCGATAGAGGCGAGCACGCCCACCGCCAGCAACGAGAACTTGGCGTGGCCCATGTAGCTGAGCAGACGGCGGAGCGTCTGCCCCAGATTGGCCGGACGGGCCTGAGCGGATGTCTTAGGCATGGCGCTCACCTCCTTTCTGAGCCTGAAGCGATCCGCACGCGACGGAGGAAAACGGATCATCCGCGCCGTCGGCATCGCCTTCGCCCGCATCCCCCGCAAACTCCATCTGCGAGGCGTAAATCTCCTGGTAGATGTTGTCACCCGCTAGCAGCCCCTCGTGCGTGCCCACGCCGTGGACACGCCCGTCGTCCAGCACCACAATGCGATCTGCATCCATCACGCTCGCGACGCGCTGGGCGATGATGATCACGGTCGTGTCGGGAATCTGCGCGATGTGCTCGCGGATCTTGGCGTCGGTCGCCATATCGACCGCGCTGGTGGAGTCGTCAAAAATGAGCACGCGCGGATGTTTGAGCAGCGTGCGCGCGATGCACAGGCGCTGTTTCTGCCCGCCCGAAACACCGGCGCCGCCTTGGCCCAACTCGCCGTCCAGTCCGCCGATGCGGTCCAGGAACTCGTCAACGCACGCCGCGCGGCAGGCACGCAGCAGTTCCTCGTCGGTGGCATCGGGCGCGCCCCACTGCAGGTTCTCGCGCACGGTGCCCGTAAACAGTACGTTCTTTTGCAGCACAATGCCCACGGCGTCGCGCAGGGTAACCAGGTCGTAGTCGCGCACGTCACGCCCACCCACAAGCACGGCACCCTCGGTCGCGTCGTACAGGCGCGCGATGAGCTGCACGAGCGAGCTCTTGCCCGAGCCCGTGCCGCCGAGCACGCCCACCGTGGAGCCCGGCTCAATACGAAGGTCGATATGCTCGAGCACGTCCTCGGCAGCATCCGCGCGGTACTTAAACGACACGTCGCGGAACTCGACGCTTCCGTCGGCAACCTCGCGCACGGCCGCGTCTGCCGCAGGTGCCTGGATGAGCGATTGCTCGTCAATCACTCGCGAAATGCGCTCCACGCTGGCGAGCGCGCGCGTGAGCAGCAAAAACACGTTGGAAATCATCATGAGCGAGTTCATAATCAGCAGCACGTAGCTCATAAAGCCCGTGAGCGAGCCCACGCCCAGCTCGCCGGCGATAATCATGCGCCCGCCGATCCACAGGATAGAGATGGCGGCCACATACATCGACAGTTGAAACACCGGCAGGTTGAGCACGGCGTTACCGAAGGTCTTCGTCGCCGTGTGCGCGAGCTCGGTATTGACGGTGTCGAACTTGGCCTCCTCGTGCTCGGCGCGCACATACGCCTTGACGGCGCGCACGGCGGTGAGGTCCTCCTGCACCACGCCATTGAGGTGGTCCATCGAGGTCTGCAGTTGACGGTAGAGCGGGCTCACGCGGTAGGTGATGACGCCCAGCACTATTGCCAGCACGGGCAGGATAATCGCGAAGACCGTGGCGAGCGGGCGCGACAGAACCAGGGCATAGACCAGACCGACGATGAGGGTCACCGGTCCGCGCACCATGGGACGAAAGCCGTTGCCGATGGCGTTTTGGATGACGGTGATGTCGGTGGTCATGCGGGTGACAAGCGAGCTGGCGTCGTAGTTGTCCAGGTTGCCAAAGGCGAGCGTCTGGATCTTGCGATACTCGGCCTCGCGCAGGTTGGCACCCAGGCCCGAGGCCACACGGGCGGACGTGCGGGCATACCCCAGACCCAGCACCAGCGAAAACGCCGCGCACACCAGCATGCACGCGCCCTGCCGCAGCATGTAGTTGACGTCGCCCGCGGGCACGCCCACGTCGATGATGTTGGCCATGATGACCGGGATAAACAACTCGAGCGCAGTCTCGACCGAGACGAACATCACGCCGAGAATGGCATCGCGACGGTATGCCCCCAAATAGGAAAACAAGATTTTGAGATTGCGCACGCAGGTTCATCCCCCATCAAACGTTGTTCGCAAACGCACGTATTATTACGCGCCGAGCGACGGTGTCAAGTGATGCGAAATCGATTTCTGCAAGGCTAGCGTTGGCGCCAACTCCGCGCGGCGCGCAACCGTATTCAAATGGAAATGATTGCGGACGCGATTTTTTCGCCCCACCGGCAACATGAACCTTGACTCTACAATCGTTGTAGGGTTTTCACTACACTGGTACGTAAATGAACCAAGCCAGAAAGTGCCCTGCCCATGGAACACGACCTCACACGCGGCAACGTCCTCAAGACCATCGCGGTCTTCGCCCTGCCCTATATGCTCTCGTACTTTTTGCAGATGCTCTACGGCATGGCCGACCTGTACTTTATCGGGCAGTTTAGCGGCGCCGCCGGCATCACCGCCGTGGGCAATGGCGCGCAGACGCTCTATATCATTACCGTGACGCTCGTGGGCCTGGCCATGGGAACAACGGTCATCGTCGGCCACGCCGTGGGCTCGCGACGCTTCGATCGCGCCGAGGCCGCCATCGGCAACACCATCACGCTCTTTATGGGCGTCTCGGTGGTGTTGGCCGCACTCTTGCTCACGTTGTGCCCGCAAATCGTGGCGCTCATCGGCACGCCGGCCGAAGCGGTCGAGGGTACTGCCGCCTACCTGCGCATTTGCTTTATCGGCATTCCGTGCATCGCCGCATACAACATCCTTTCGGCTATCTTTCGCGGCCTGGGCGATTCGCGCTCGCCCATGTACGTGATCGGCGTGGCGTGCGCTATCAACATCGCACTCGACTTTCTGTTCATTGGCCACATGGGACTCGGCCCCGTGGGCGCGGCACTCGGCACGGTGATCGCGCAGACCGCAAGCGTTGCCCTCGCGCTCGTATGGCTCAAGAGCCGCCGTACGAACATACACGTTAAGCGTAGCGACCTGCGCCCCCAGCCCGAGGTGCTCGGCAGCATCCTCAAGATTGGCGTGCCCGTGGCCGTGCAGGACGGCTGCATCCAGGTGGCGTTTATGTTCATTACCGTTATCGCCAACCACCGTGGGCTGGTCGACGCCGCCGCCGTTGGCCTGGTCGAGAAGATGATCAGCTTTTTGTTCATCGTGCCGAGTTCCATGGGCGCCACCGTCAGCGCGCTCACGGCGCAAAACGCCGGCGCGGGCAAGGGCGACCGCGCGCGTCAGGTGCTCAAGGACGCCATGACCATCTCGGTGGTGTACGGCTGCCTGATCACGGCCCTCATGTGGCTGGTGGCACCGGCGTTTCTCGGCTTTTTTGCCAAGGACGCCGCGGTAGTCGCGGCCGGCACCGGCTATATGCGCAGCTATATTTTCGACGCGATCTTCGCCGGCATTCATATTTGCTTTAGCGGCTTTTTCGCCGCGTACGGCAAGAGCTACATCGGCTTTGCACACAACGTGCTGGCCGTGGCGCTCATTCGCGTGCCGGGCGCATGGCTGCTGTCGAACGCCTATTCCGACACGCTGTTTCCCATGGGCATCGCCTCGCCGTGCGGGTCGATTCTGTCGGCAGCCATTTGCGTGGTGGCGTTTACGGTGCTCAACCGCCGCGGTGCTTTTGACAAGTTGGTGGCGTAGCGGGGCGGCACGAGTCTGGCGACCCTGTCCCATTTTCTGCCGAAAGGAGCAATCCCGTGACCGATACATCCAGCGAACATTCCGACGGCCTGCTCCGCATTGGCGAGGTCGCGCGTCTGTTTAACCTAAGCGTTGGCACGCTGCGCCATTACGAGCAGATGGGCCTGCTGGAACCGGCACGCATCGACCCCGCGAGCGGCTACCGCTACTACGGAGCACGACAGCTCTCCACCCTCAACACCATCAGCCACCTGCGCGTTCTCGATTTGCCGTTGGCTCAGATTCGCGAATTTGTGACCACGCGCGACGTGGACCTCATGCAGCGCCAACTCGCCCAGCAGCAGGAGCTTATCGAACGTAAACGCAGTGAGCTGGAACGCGTCTCACGCAAGATCGACAACCGGCTTGCCTTGTTGCGGGGCGCATTGGATGCTGAGCTCGATACCATCTACGAGGTCAACGCGCCCGAACTTCGTTGCGCCGTGCTGCGTGAACGCGTCAACCCCACCGACGCCTATGCGCTGGAGTGGCAGATTCGCCAGCTGCAAAAAGGACAGCACGAGACCTTCGTCTTCCTTGGCAATCTGGGTGTGGGCATCGCGCCTGAGCGCATTGCCACCGGTGACTTTGATGGCTACGACGAGGTCTTTCTGCTGCTCGATGACACGGACGATTACCTGGGGGATGTCGAGGTACGTCCCGCCGCGCGCTGCCTGACCGTAAGCTTCCGCGGCACGCACGGGCAGGCTGCCCCGCGCTATGAGCGCTTACTCGATTACATGCACGAGCACAACCTGGCCCCCGCCGGCCCCTCGCGCGAGATCGCCCTCATCGACGACATTATCAGCGACGACCCGGCGACCTACGTGACGCAGATCACGGTACCAGTTACCCCGTCCAAATAAGAACCGCTCGGAAAGCGTTAAGCTCTCCGGGCGGTTCTTCTATTTGCCTATCAACGCCTTAAACCTGGGGCACCTCGCCAGTAGCGAGGATCTGCTCGAGCGCGTCCTCATCCAGCACGGGCACACCCAGCTGCTCGGCCTTGGTGAGCTTGGAGCCCGCCTTGGGACCGGCGACCAGGTAGCTCGTCTTCTTCGACACGCTGCCCGAAACCTTAGCGCCGAGCACCTTGAGCGCGGCACCCGCCTCGTCGCGCGTGCGGTTTACGAGCGTGCCGGTCAGGACAAACGTCAGGCCCGCGAGCGGCTGCGCGTCGGCGAGTTCGCCCGCTACGCCGGCATCGGCTGCAGCCTGCGCATGCGCGGCCCCCAAGTCAACCTCGAGCGACAGGCCCGCCTGACGCAGGCGCTCCAGCACGGCGAGATTCTCGGGCACGGCCAAGAACTGCTTGACGCTCGCCGCGATCTTGGGACCGATGCCCTCACACTCGGCGATGTCCTCTTCGCTCGCCAAGATGAGCTTGTCAATCGATAAGAATCGCTCGGCGATGACCTCGCCCACACTTTTGCCCACATGGCGGATACCCAGGGCAAACAGCACGCGCCCGAGCGGCTGGCTCTTGGACTTGTTAAGCTCGGCGATGATCTTCTCGGCCGTCTTAAGACCAACTGGAATGGGATCGCCCTTCTTAACGCCCTTTTTGCTGTTGGAGCTCGCGTACACGCGGCCCGTATCCAGGCCGGCAATGTCGTCAACCGTGAGCTGGTAGAAGTCCGCGACATCGTGGATCAGCCCGGCGGCGATCATCTTGTCGACGATCTCGTCACCCAGGCCGTCGACGTCCATGCAGCCGCGGCTCACCCAGTGGAGCAGGCGCTCCTTGAGCTGTGCTGGGCAGTCGATGGACACGCAGCGGTAGGCAACCTCGCCATCCTCGTGGACAACGGGGCTACCGCACACGGGGCAGACCTCGGGCATCTGCCAGTCAACGCTGTCGGCCGGGCGCTTGTCGAGCACCGGGCCCACGACCTCGGGAATCACGTCGCCCGCCTTGTGCACGATGATGGTGTCGCCCTCGCGCACGTTTTTGCGGCGGATCTCGTCGATGTTGTGCAGCGTGGCGCGCGCGATGGTGGAACCGGCGACCGTCACCGGATCGAACTCCGCGACCGGCGTCAGCACGCCAGTGCGGCCCACCTGGATGCGGATCTCACGCAGGATGGTCTGCTTTTCCTCGGGCGGAAACTTAAAGGCGATAGCCCAACGCGGCGCGCGGGCGGTAAAGCCCAGGTCGAGCTGTTGTTGGAAGCTGTCGACCTTCACGACCACGCCGTCGATGTCGTAGTCCAGGTCACCGCGATGCTCGAGCGCCTGGGCGCAGAACTCGTGGACCTCAGCTGGCGTGGCACAGCGGGCCACGTTGGGGTTGACGCTAAAGCCGGCGCTGCGCAGCCAGTCGAGGAACTCACGCTGGCTATGGACGTGCAACGGGTCGGTATCGGCGATGGCGTAGATAAAGGTGGCCAAGTCGCGACGTGCCGTGACCTTGGGATCCTTTTGGCGTAAAGATCCAGCGGCGGCGTTGCGCGGGTTGGCGAAGGGATCGCGGCCCTCGGCATCGGCCTCATCGTTCAGGCGTACAAAGCTGCCCTTGGGCATGTAGACCTCGCCGCGGACCTCGATGGCGCGCTCGCGGTCGGCGCCCATGTGGGCGAGCGCCGGTTCGGACAGGTGCATGGGCACATCCTTGATGGTGCGCACGTTGAGCGACACGTCCTCGCCCGTGGTGCCATCGCCGCGCGTGGCCGCGCGCACGAAGGCGCCGTTCTGGTAGGTAAGCGCCACGCCTAAGCCGTCGATCTTGAGCTCACAGGTATAGGTAACGCTGCCGGCACCGAGCGCATCCTCGGTGCGCTGGAGCCATGCGTCGAGTTCGTCCAGGTCCATGGCGTCGTCCATGGAATACATACGCGCCATGTGCGTGACCGGCGTAAACTGCTCGCTCACGTAGCCGCCCACGCGCTGGGTATAGCTGTCGGGCGTCACAAGGTCAGGGTAGGTAGCCTCGATTTCCTGCAGCTCAACGAGCATTTTGTCGAAAGCGGCATCCGTGATCTCGGGCGCGTCGAGCATGTAGTAGCGGTAAGCGTGGTAGTCGAGCTCGTGGCGCAGCTCGGCCGCGCGTGCGGCCGCCTGGGCACGGGCATCGGTCGACGCGGTGGCATCCGCGCTCGTGGGCGTTTCGGTATCGATGTCCACGCCGTCACCAAACAGGCTCGATTGCTCCATAGCGGCACTCCTTCGCTCGATTTCAAACGGATACAAGAGTACCACCGGTCGCGATGGGGCCGAATAGTGGTCTCAAACCGCACCGAATCGGCAGCCGTCGGACCGGGGTGGACAGTTAGTTCAGATACGTATAAATCTGCGAACCGAATCGAGCTCAAATGGCGCCATTTCACCCCATTTGGTCGTCCCAGAGCGGCACGATCGGCTTATTTCTCCTTCCGAGCACCCATCAGAGCCCCATTTCCATCCCAAAACAGCTCAAAACGCATCCCGGACTGCCCCAGATTTATACGTATCTGAACTAACTGTCCAGACCATTCCGAACCGAGCTCCTCGCCAGCTCAAAGTGATCCGTTTCCTCCGTCCCCGGGGGATCATTATGGAAAGAGGGGCTGCCCCGCGCTTGGCGGGACAGCCCCTCTGGCTTCGATATGTGTGACGTGGCTCGTTAGTAGCCCTGGCCGTAGCCTTGACCCTGGCCCTGCTGGCCCAGCAGCTCCTCCAGGTACTGACGCAGCTGCTCGTCGGTAATGCCGCCGTTGCCGGTGTCAGTCGAGCTGTCGTCCTGCTGCTGGTTCTGCAGCTCCTCGTCGGAGCCCAGCTCGACGGTGACCTTCTTCTCTTCCTTGCCGCGCACGAGCGTGATCTCGACCTTCTCGCCCACCTCGTGGCTACGCAGTGCGATGATCAGGCCATCGGCACTCGTGATCTCGTCATCGCCCAGCTTGGTGATGACGTCGCCCTCCTGGATGCCGGCCTTGGCGGCGGGGCCGTCCTCCACAACGCTCGCCACATACGCGCCGCTATCGGTGCTCAGCTTGTTGGTGCGGGCGTTGAGCGCATTGACGCTCGAGAGCGTGGCGCCCAGGTACGGATGGACCGGCGTCTTGCCGTCGATGATCTGGTCGGCGATGTTCTTGGCATAGTTGACCGGAATGGCAAAGCCAACGCCCGAGCTGGAACCCGAGTAGCTCTCGATGAGTGAGTTGATACCCACGAGCTCGCCGTTGTCGTTGACGAGTGCACCGCCGGAGTTGCCCGGGTTGATGGCGGCATCGGTCTGGATCATGTTGGCATAAATGGTGTTGCCGCCGGTGGAGCTCATGGCCGTGGAGCGATAGAGCGCCGACACGATACCGGTGGAGACGGACTGCTCATTGCCGAACGGCGAGCCGATAGCCATGACCCACTCGCCCACGTTGAGCTTGGAGGAGTCACCGATCTCAATCGGGGTGAGCTTGGAGGAGTCGGCATCCTTGAGCTTAATGACGGCGAGGTCGCTCGAGGCATCGTTGCCCACGAACTCGGCCTCGTAGGTGGTGCCGTCGTCCATGGTCACCACGTACTGGTCGTAACCGTCGACCACGTGGTTGTTGGTGAGGATATGGCCCTCGGTGTCGAGCACCACGCCCGAGCCAACGCTGCCCGAGCTGTCCGACTCGTCAGCGGACTGCGAAAGCGAACCACTCTGGCTGCCGCTTGAAGTGGCGGTAATGGAAACAACGGAGGGCAGCGCCTTGGCAGAAACGGCCTCGGCCAGCGTGGTGTCCTCGGAGTCGATCGTGATCTTTTGCGTCGACGAGCCCGAAGCGCCCGCCGTCACGGCGTTCTTGCCGCCGCCGATATCGAGCGTGCCACTCATAATGAGCGCGATGACCAGCAGGGCGCCGCAGGCGCAGCCGGCGAGCGCTGTGATGAAGATCGGCAGCTTTTTGGTCTTGGTCTTGACCACCGTGTGCTTGTTCACGACCTGCTGGCTGCCCAGCGGTTGGCCGGTCTGCGTGTCGTAGGCCTGCACATAGGGAATGTTGTTGCCACCGGCAGGCGTCGACTCCACCTGCACGCGCGGCTGCTGCTGGGTCTCACCGACGTTGCCCACATCCTGGGGACGCTGGGAATCGTACTCGCTCATAGCTGCGATCCTTTCGTCAAATAACCAAAGGCCCGCCAAACATGTGGCGGGCCATCATTGTTCACGTTGAGTTGTACCCCAATATGCGGGCGCACGTGTATGAGAACGCAATCTTTTAGGAAGGCTTAAGTTCTGTTTCAAACCCGAAAGGCACCCGCACCTGCGGTAAAACCACCACAAAGGTGCCTGTCCCCTTTGTGGTGGAAATCTAGTCCTTAAACAGATAGCCCACGCCGCGGACGGTGGTGATGTGCGCCGCGATCTGCGGGCCCACCTTGGAGCGGATGCGTCGGATGTGCACGTCAACGGTACGCGTACCGCCGCAGTACTCAAAGCCCCACACGCGGTGCAGCAGCACTTCGCGGCTGTAGGCACGGTTGGGATGCGTCGCCAAAAAGCTCAGCAGCGAGTACTCCATCAGCGTCAGATCGATGGGCTCATCGTCGAGCGTCACCTGGTAGGTAGCCAGGTTGATCTCGAGGTTGTCGATGTTGAGCACGTCATCGGCGGTGACGGTCTCCTCCTCGCCCATGAGGCGCTGCGCACGAGCCTTGAGCTCATTGGGCGTCGCCGTGGGGCATACGAAGTCGGCATGCGCGTGATTCGGCAGGCGCAGGGTGCCGAGCGCCTCATCGTCGACGATCACCAGCATGGGAACGCCGCCGCGATCGTCGAGCCACTTGGCAATCTGATCGATGCGGTCGCTGCGGATGCCGTCAGAATCGAGGATCAGCAGGTCAAAGTCGTGCGCCGCAGTCGGCGAATCGGGAGTGGCCAGGCTCACCTCGACACCCAGGGTGGTCGTCAGGCTGCGGGCAAACTCGTGGAAGCGCGTCGTGCGCGCCATGAACAGGGCACTCTTTTCGGACATATCGGCCTCCAAAGAAATAAGCTCAATCGTACTGGAACAAGCCAGCGCGATTAGGAGTTCGCCAGGTAGTGCTTGATCTCCCACTCGGTAATCGTGGACTCAAACTTATGCCACTCGTCGCGCTTCTTTTTGAGGAAGAAGCTGTGGATGTGCTCGCCGAGGGCATCCTTCATAAACTGCGAATCCTCAAACACGTCGAGCGCCTCTTTGAGCGAGCGCGGCAGCGGTGCGTAGCCGGCCTCGAGCATCTGACGGTCGGTGAGCTTGAGCGTCTCGGCCGTGGCCTCGGGCGGAAGCTCCAGCTTGCGCTCGATGCCGTCGAGACCAGCAGCCAGCGTAACGGTGTTGACCAGGTAGGGGTTGGCCATGGGATCGGGACTGCGCAGCTCGATGCGCGTGGACAGCTGCTTGCCGGGCTTGTAGACCGGGATGCGGACCATGCTCGCGCGGTTGCGCAGGCCCCACGTGGCGTACTGCGGCACGGAGTCGCCACCGGTGGTGATGCGCTTGTACGAGTTGACGGTGGGGTTGGTGATGGCGCTGATCTCGCGCGCGTGCGCCAGAATGCCGGCCATGTAGTGCTTGGCGACGTCGGAGAGATGGTACTTCTCGTCGTCCTCGCCCCAAAAGACGTTGTTGCCGTCGTGATCGAACAGCGACTGGTGCAGGAACATGGCGCTGCCGTCCTCGCCCGCCAGCGGCTTAGGCATAAAGGAGGCGTGGCAGCCGCTCTCGTAGGCCTGCTGCTTAATGATGAGCTTGGCCGTGGTGATGGCGTCGGACATGCTCAGGGCCTCGGCGTGGCGCAGGCTCATGCCGTGCTGCGAGCGGCCGGCGGCGTGGAAGGTGTACTCCACGGGCACGGACATCTTCTCGAGCGTGAGGACCGTGTTGCGGCGCAGGTCGCGGGCGGCGTCGCTCACCGAAAGGTCAAAGTAGCCCACGTTGTCGAGCGGCTCGGGCGTATGCTCGTCGGGGAAGTAGTAATACTCCAGCTCGGCGCCCACGTTGAGCAGGTAGCCGGCCTTCTCGGCCTTGTGGAACATGCGGCGCAGGGCATCGCGCGGGTCGCCGGCGAAAGGTTTGCGATCGGGAGTGCACACGTCGCAGAACACGCGGGCGACGCCGTTGTGGCTCGGGCGCCACGGCAAAATCTGGAAGGTCGAGGCATCGGGGAACGCGAGCATGTCGGCTTCCTCGGGCGTGGCAAAGCCCTCGATGGCCGAGCCGTCAAAGCCAATGCCCTCCTCAAAAGCGACCTCGAGGTCCTCGGGGCTGATGGCAAAGTTCTTGAGGCGACCGAGAATGTCGACAAACCACAGACGCACAAAGCGGATGTCACGCTGCTCTACAGAGCGGAGTACGTAATCGATGTTCTGCTGGTTCATGTCGCTCCCCTTTCTTTCGGGCGGGTTTCGACTGTTCTATATCGCAGATACTATCGCAGAAAAATGTTTCCGCAGGGTTAAAGCGTGTCAGGCGCTCAAAAAACGTGCGCGAGCTGGCAAGTGCGGCTCGATGGCTTAGCGCGAAGTGGAGGCTCGGGACTCGATGTGGCCGGGGATCTCGATGCGCTTGGGCGCGAGCTTTGCTGCCTCGCCCACCGTGGTGGTGACGACGTCGATGCGCTCGGACAGGCGCTCGACGACGCGCTCGGCGATCGCCAGGGTGTCCTGCGCGGCCGTGGTGACGCCGCCAAAGAGCACATGGTTCCAAGGGTAGTCGTCGAACGTCGCAATCTTGAGGCCCGCCGGCAGCGAGGGGCCAAGCTGGGCCAGCGCCTCGGTCAGGCGCAAGAAGACCAGACCGTTGACGGCGATAAGGCCGAGCTTTTTACCTGCGTAATCGCGGATGGTCTCGTCCAGGCGACTGATGCCCTCGGCGCCACCGTCGGCCAGAGTGACAACCTCGCCGGCAAGACCGCGGCGCGAGAGCTCGCTAATAAAGGCCTCGGCACGCTCGCGGCGGACGGGGCTGTCGTCACTTGCCTCAGTGAGCAGGCACAGGCGCTCGCTGCCCGCAGCAGCCAGGGCGTCGACCAGGCCGGCGACCAGCTCGCGATTGTTAGACGTCACCAAGTCGATGCCGCCGTCCTCGATGTCACGGTCGAGCAGCACGACCGGCAGGCGCCCCGCAGCCGCGGCGATCGCTGCGTCGTTGCCGCCGCAGGTGTTGACGACCAAGCCGTCCACGCCCGCATCGATGAGCCTGGTGAGCGACTCGGCCTCCTTGGCGGGGTCGTTGCCGCTGATGGCCGTCATGAGCGAGCAGCCGCGTGCGGCGGCGCTGGCGGAAAGGCCCTCGAGCATGGCGCTCGAGAACGGGTTGGCGATATCGGCCAGGATCACGCCGATGAGGTTGGTGCGCGAGCTGCGCAGGTTGCGCGCGGCGGCGCGGGGACGATAGCCCGTGCGCTCGATGACCTCGGCGATGCGGGCACGGGTCTCCTCGGTCATCTGCCCAGGGCGGTTGTTAAGGTAGCGCGAAACGGTGGCCGGGCTCACGCCCGCCTCGGCGGCAATGTCTTTGATTCTCATCTGCGCCATGGCGCACCCCGTTTCCCATTTGTCGGCAATCTTCGCCATTTTAGGCATTTTTAAAAATCTCGGTTGCAAAACGCTGTAGGTGAGTATACTACAACTCGAAACGAAACCGATTTCGTAAACCGATTTCGGTAAGCGTTGGCACGGAGGTGCAAAGATGCACCCTACCGTCTTGGCACCTCCGTGCCAACGCCATATCAAAGGTGTACGCACGAGCAAGAAGGAGCTACGCGACCATGGGTAAAACGGTTCTTACCTTCGGCGAGATCATGATGAGGCTCTCGCCCAAAGATCACCTGCGTATTGAGCAGGCGACCGAGTTTGATGTCCGCTACGGCGGCGCCGAGGCCAACACCGCACTTTCCCTGGCCTACCAGGGCGACAAGGCCGCTTACGTTTCCGTCGTTCCGGCCAACCGCCTGGGCGAGTGCGCCCTGCGCTCGCTGAAGGTCTACGACGTCGACACCACGCGCGTCGTGCGCCAGGGCGACCGTCTTGGTTCCTATGTGTTTGAGGTCGGCGCCTCGCAGCGCGGCAACGGTTGCGTCTACGACCGCAAGTATTCCGCCATCAACATGGCCAAGCGCGACGTCTTTGACTGGGACGAGATCCTCAAGGGCATCGACGTCTTCTACTTCTCTGGCGTGACGCCCGCTGTCTCCGACGAGATGGCCGCTGCTTGCAAGGATGCCCTCACCGCTTGCCGCGCCAAGGGCATCACCACCGTGTGCGACGTTAACTATCGCGGCAAGATGTGGTCGCCCGAGAAGTCGCAGGCAACCATGAAGGAGCTCCTGCCGCTCGTCGACATCTGCATCGCCAACGACGAGGACGCACCCGCCGGCCTCGGCATGACCTGCGTCTCCGGCTCCCTTGCCCACGGCATCGAAGAGCGCGACACCTACGTCGAGATGGCCCGTCAGATCTGCGCCGAGTACGGCTGCAAGAAGGTCGCCTCGGTCGTCCGCAACATCTCCTGCGTCGAGCGCTCCATCTGGATGGGCATGCTCTACGACGCCGAGAGCGGCGAGCGCTGGTTCTCCCCTGCTCACGACGTCCACGTGCTCGAGGGCGTTGCCGCCGGCGACGCTTTCAACGCCGGCCTGGTCCACGCGCTCATCAATGACTTCGATCCGCAGGATGCCGTCAGCTACGCCATCGCGGCCTCGATCCTCAAGCTCACCATCAAGGGCGATTCCAACCTGGTGACTGCCGACGAGATCGCCGCCGTGGCCAACGCCGCCGACGGTGGCACCCGCGTCGCCCGTTAATTCGTTCCCCATTCCGCGGGCTGCAGTTTCCCATACCCATACCCCTGCAGCCCGCTCCCCGATTCCTCCGGTCGGGCAAAACCACCAGTCCCATTCCGGTTTTGCCTGGCATTCCTTCACGACTGGCCGAGTAGCCGGCTTTGGAATTGCTTGTGACCCCAAGCAGTGCCTCCGATAACCATCCCAAAGCCGGCTAAGGCCAATCCACCCTTAGCAATTTCGCGCCCGCGCGCGCCGCACATCGAAAGGAACATCATGTTCGATCAGTTCTACACCACGCTTGAGTCCCTGGGCATCGTGCCGGTCGTCGTGCTCGACAAGGTCGAGGACGCCGCCCCGCTCGCCCACGCCCTGATGGCCGCCGGCATGAAGTCCGCCGAGGTCACCTTCCGCACCGCTTGCGCCGCCGAGTGCATCGCCGCCATGGCCGACGCCGAGCCCGAGATGTGCGTGGGCGCCGGTACCGTCCTGACCGTCGAGCAGGTTGAGCAGGCCCGCGCCGCCGGCGCCAAGTTCATCGTCTCCCCGGGTTACAACGAGGACGTCGTCAAGCACTGCATCGACATCGACCTGCCCGTGCTGCCCGGCACCGTGACCCCCTCCGAGGTCACCGCTGCCGTCAACCTGGGCCTCAAGGTCACCAAGTTCTTCCCGGCAGCCCAGTACGGCGGCCTCAACACCATCAAGGCCCTCGCCGCTCCGTTTGTCGGTCACCGCTTTATGCCCACCGGCGGCGTGAGCACCGCAAACGTCGAGGAGTACCTGAGCTCCTCCGCCATCATCGCCTGCGGTGGCACTTGGATGGTCAAGCCGGCCCTGTTCGCCGACGGCGACTTCTCCAAGGTCGAGCAGATCGCCCGCGAGGCCATGGACGTAGTCAAGAAGGTCCGCGCCTAGGCCTAGCACTCTATCGTTGGGGGCGCCCAGACCGCGCCCCCATTTTTGAAGCGGCTCGGAAGCGTGCCGTTTCCGTCACGGACAAGAACCGAAACTGTCTTGTATGCTGATAGAACGTGACGGAAGCGACACGCCCCCGAGCCGCTTTTTCTTGACCGATTAAACTCTTCAACATAGCCCAGAGCGCCAAAACAAATGCGGTGCCGTCTGGAGGAATCGACCCCCTGCTTCCGGTCTGTTCCTCCAAACGGCACCGCATCTTTGTACCCCGGCCACGCCTCAACGCAGTTGCGGTGAAATAGGGACTGTTTGCGCCGTCTGGGCCGCAAAACAGTCCCTATTCCACCGCAACTTATGAGGGGATAGATTAGATGGACGAGCCTTTGGGCAGCTCGAAGTAATCGGGATGCAGGGCGATAACTGGGCCCTGCTCTTCGGGCATCAGATGCAGATGCGTCTGCGCCAGATAGCTCGCCGCATCGGTGTCGCCTTCCTTAATGGCCTCGAGGATTCGGCGGTGTTGCCGACGAATCGGCTCCCAATCCAGATCCTGCGACACCGCACGCAGCCAGTTATACCGCTCAAAATGCGTGTTGATGCTCTTCATCCAATCCCACAGCATATGGCGACCGGCAATCTCAAAGCACGTCTCGTGGAACAGGTTGTCCAGGTCAAAGAAGCGACGCGTCTCGCTGTGGTCGAGCGACTCTGACTCGGCAAGAATCTGCTCAAGCCGGTGCTTTTGCTCGGGCGTGGCAGCCGAGCAGCATTTGATCAGCACGCTTCTCTCGAGCTTTTCGCGCAAAAAGCAGGCGTTCTCGGCACGCTCCATGCTAATTTTTGAGACATAGGTGCCGCTCTTGGGGCGCGTTTCCACCAGCTCCTGCTCGCGCAGGCGCACAAAGGACTCGCGAATGGGTGTGCGGCCGATCCCCGTCTCCTTTTCCAAACCAATCGCCGAAAGGCGCGTACCGGGCTTGAGCTCGGCATAAATGATCTTGGAGCGCAATGCGTTGTATGCCTGGTCTTGCAGACTCTGATAATGCTGGTGCTGTTCCATAAAGCCCTCGGAAGAAACCCTCGGTTAGTCGAATACCACCATGCAATACTATCGCATCCCCCGCCTCCGCAGTTGCGGTGAAATGCGGCCTGTTTACGCCGCCTGGGCAGTAAAACAGTCCGCATTTCACCGCAACTTACAAGAGGGATTAAGGCTTCTTACAGGTTGGCGATGATTGCCTGGGCGACCTCGTCGTACTGAGCCGGCTCGAGCGTGACGCGGCCGGGGTTCATGGCAAACACATCGCCAAACTCAAACGGGTCATCCTTGTACTTGGGGACGATATGCACGTGCAGGTGATGCATGGTGTCGCCATAAGCACCAAAGTTGATCTTGTCGGGGTTGAACGCCTTGTGCAGCGCAGCTGCGACGTGACGTACATCGGCCATAAAGGCGGCAGCGTCCTCCTCGGACATGCAGGAGATGTCGTCGACGTGCTGCTTGGAGGCCACGATCACGCGACCCTTGTGGCTCTGCTCCTTAAACAAGATGAGCTTGCTGGCGGGCAGGTCGAGCATGGGGATGCCAAAGGCATCGACGAGCGTGTTGTCGGTCCCGCACATGCAGTACGAGCAATCGGTGTGCTGTTCCATGGTGATCCTTTCGATCCGGGTGAAAGCGTTCGCCGCAATGCGACCGACGGGCGCAACCAAGCTGCCCGGCAGTCCACGACGAACACACGATGCGCTCTCCAACCGTTGCGAAATCGGTTTCGAGTATGTCCTTGCCATGATACCGCCAACGAGTTGTTGCAATTAGGTGAACGTTCACCTTTTTATTTATTTTCACGTTGCAAAAAGAATCCCGTGCGTATACTAAGGCTCAAACGAAACCGATTTCGTTAAGCGTGGGCAATAGGATGCTAAGACGCACCCTACCATCTTGGCATCTTATTGCCCACACGTTGTCTTTTGCTTTCCTCCCGTCTCGTTGGCCCTTCAGTCCCATTCCGGCACAGCGAGACATTTCCTAGACGACTGACCGTGGGGCCGGCTTTTCTGCTTTTACAGCAGTGCCTCCGATAACCCTCTTTTTGCCGGCCCGGGTCAGCCTTTTTATTCGCAACCGAAAGGACGGGTAGCAACATGCGACCGCTCATCATCATGAATGGCGAGAAGATCGACTGGTGCCATACCGTCATCAGAATGCTGATGTATCTGGCAGGTGTTGCGACGCTCGCCCTCGGCATGAGCATTCAGACCGCATCGGGCCTGGGCGTCGCCGCGCTTACCTGTTTTGCCACGACGCTGTCCATGCTCACTGGCAAGACACTCGGCTTTTGGATCGCCGCGACCTATGTCGCCTACATCGCCGCACAGGCAGCCATCTTGCGCCGCGAGTTTCAGCCACGTATTTTGCTCGAGCTCTTTTTCTCAACTCTGATCGGTGGCTTTACCGACTTCTTTATGGACGTCAACCCTCTGCACCCCACCGCGTTGCCGGCACAGGTTGCGACCATGCCGCTCTCGCTTGCCATCACTGCGTCTGGTGTAAGCCTCGTCGTCAACATG
The DNA here is from genome assembly GCA_934655965.1 of uncultured Collinsella sp. Taxonomy (GTDB): domain Bacteria; phylum Actinomycetota; class Coriobacteriia; order Coriobacteriales; family Coriobacteriaceae; genus Collinsella. The sequence continues at coordinate 38,311 of CAKUHK010000002.1, read as the reverse complement.
GGAGTCGTTCCCAACGCGCCCGACGGTCTGGTGCAGGTCATTGCCGAAAAACTCAAACGCCGCTTTGGCGATGTGAAGGTCGTATTCGATTGCTCGCATGTCGCCGCCTCGCTCGCGCTGTCGCTGGTTTTTATGCACAACCTAGGCGGCTTTGGCGTCACGACCGCCATCTCCGCACTGTTCCTGGGCCATGTCATCAACGTCGCCAACAAGCTGTTCGCCCAGCGCTTTATTCGCGCGGCATTTGGAAAATAGCACCGCCGCAAGAACCCGCGAGCAGCGCTATACGTTGCTATATCTCACTATACGTTGCTATATCTTGCTATACTTTGCTATATCTTGCTATATCTTGCTATATCTTGAGCAAAGGTGGCTCACATGCAAACAAACCCTTTTAAGCCCACGGCAGGCAAAACACCTCCCACGATTATCGGCCGCGAAGATGTACTCGAGGAATTCAATGAAGGCCTCGTCAACGGGCCTGGCGCCCCGGGGCGCCTTATGCGCATAGCCGGCGTCCGTGGAACGGGCAAGACAGTCCTCCTTGACGAGTGCTCACGTTTGGCGCAAAGCCATGGTTGGACGGTCATAAAAGAGGTCGCAACTGAGGGGCTTTGCCAGCGCATTCTCGAACAGCTGCAGCCCAAATTCCAGGCCAAACACGCCAGATTTGAGCCCACCGTAGCCGGCATATCCATCGGCAGCATAGACATTGAGCGAATCGGCCCATCGCTACGCGACGCCATGAGGCAGGCTATATCCAAGAATGGAAATGGCCTGCTCATCACCCTCGACGAGGTTCAAGACGCAGAGCTCGATGAGGTCCGAACACTCTCCATTGCGATTCAGCAGGTTATCGGCGAAGACCTTGATATCGCCTTTGTTTTTGCGGGGCTGCCTTCGATGATAGAGAGCGTCATCAACGGAAAGACACTTACGTTTTTGCGCCGCGCCCTCCCCTTTGACCTGAAGGCTGTGGCAGTAACCGAAGTGTCGTACTCCCTCGAGGAAACCATCGAAGCGTCTGGCATGGAGCTACAGCCAGGTATTGCCGGGCAACTTGCCGAGGCAACGCAGGGCTATCCTTTCATGATCCAACTCGTTGGATATTACGCATGGCAGCTGGCAAGACGCGCCCATACAACTGTTATTGGAGAGGAAGAGGCAAGGCGAGGCATCGCAACAGCGCGCGAACGCTTCTGCGCCATGGTGATTGAGCCCGCGCTGCAGCGCATTCCACCCACGTGCATCGCTTATCTGCTGAGCATGGCATCTTTGGGGCAGACGAGCTCGACCAGCATGGTTGCCGATGCCTTAAACAAGACACCTCAACAGGTAAGTTCCATCCGCAGTCGCCTGCTGAGAGAGTCAATCATCGAGGCGCCCTCATACGGCAAGGTCTCATTTGCCATCCCCTACATGCGCGACTACCTCAACGAACACAAAGCCGAACTGGAAGTTGAACTGTAGAAGCGGCAACTGTCCTGCAAGACGAAAACCGTTTGCGTACGGTTTTTAACCAGACGCAAGCGGTTTTCGTCTTATTTGCGTACGGAAATGAGACGCAAATTTAGCTTTCGTCCGGCTCAACTCCAGACGCAAACGCTTATCGTCCGGCAATGCGTCCTCAACCCAAACGAAAAAGGCCCCGAGCTCGTATGAACTCGGGGCCTTTGTGCCACGCATCTATGAGAGGAGGAATTCGATGCGCACGGGCGCTACTCCATGTAGCCACCCTGAATGGCGGAAACTGCATGCTCGGTAAAGAACTTGAGCGTGCCGGAGGTATAGCGGTTGGCCTTGGGCTTCCAAGCAGCGCGGCGCTCGGCCAGGACGGCGTCGACCTCGGCCGGCTCCATCTCCTTGCCGGCGATGCCCACGATGGACAGAGAGCGCTCGGGGATATTGATCTGAATGAGGTCGCCCTCCTCGATCAGGGCAATTGGGCCGCCCACGGCAGCCTCGGGCGAAACGTGGCCGATAGCCGGGCCCTTGGAAGCGCCGGAGAAGCGGCCGTCGGTGATCAGGGCAATGCTCGCGCCCAGCTCGGGGTCGCTGGCGATAGCCTCGGTGGTGTAGAACATCTCGGGCATGCCGGAACCCTTGGGGCCCTCGTAGCGAATGATGACGGCGTCGCCGGGCTTGACCTCGTGCGTCAGGACGGCGTGGATGGCGTCCTCCTCGCAATCGAACGGACGAGCCTTAAGCGTAGCCTGGAACATCTCGCGCGGAACGACAGTGTGCTTGACGACCGCACCCTCGGGGGCAAGGTTGCCGTGGAGGATGGCGATGGAGCCGTCGGTGCCGAAGGCCTGGTCGAACGGGCGAATGATGTCCTCGCGCTTGAGGTTCCACTTCTCCAGGTAGCGGCCGCACTTCTCGTAGTAACCGTTGTTCTTGAGGTCCTCGAGATTCTCGCCGAGGGTCTTGCCCGTGACGGTCATAACGTTAAGGTGGAGCATCGACTTGATCTCCTCCATGATGCGCGGCACGCCGCCCGCATAGTAGAAGAACTGCGCCGGCCACTCGCCTGCGGGACGAACGTTGAGCAGGTAGTGGGCACCACGGTGCAGACGGTCGAAGTCGTCGGCAGACATCTCGATACCAAACTCGCGGGCGATCGCAGGGATGTGCAGCAGCGAGTTGGTGGAGCCGGAGATGGCGCCGTGGACCATGATGAGGTTCTCGAAGGACTCCTTGGTCACGATATCGCGCGGGCACAGGTTGTGCTCGGAGAGCCACACGGACTGACGGCCGGCCTCGCGGGCGAACTCACGCAGGTCGGAGCTGGTGGCGGGCAGCAGCGCCGTGCCGGGGAGCATAAGGCCCAGGGCCTCGGCGGTAACCTGCATGGTCGAGGCGGTACCCATAAAGGAGCAGGCGCCGCAGCTGGGACAGGCGTTATGCTTGGCAAACTCGAGTTCCTCGCGGGAGATCTCGCCGCGCTCGTAACGGGCGGAGATAGCGCCGAGCTGCTCCAGAGTCAGCAGGTCGGGACCGGCATCCATGACGCCGCCGGTGACGACGATAGAGGGAATGTTGACGCGGCCCATGGCCATGAGGTTCGCAGGCAGGCCCTTATCGCAGCTGGCGACAAAGACGCCGGCGTCGAACGGGGTAGCCTTGGCGTGAATCTCAATCATGTTGGCGATCATGTCGCGGCTAGGCAGCGAGTAGTTGATGCCGTCGTGGCCCTGGGCTTCGCCGTCGCAGATATCGGTGCAGAAGTAACGAGCGCCGTGGCCACCAGCCTCAGCGACACCGGCGCGAACCTCCTCGACGAGCTCGAACAGGCCGGCGGAACCGGGATGCGAATCGCCAAAGGTCGACTCGATGATGACCTGCGGCTTGTCCAGGTCCTCGATGGTCCAGCCAGAGCCCAGACGCAGCGGGTCCATCTCGGGGCTGATGGTACGGAACTTGCCGGAACGCGGCTGCAGCTTGGCAACCAGCTCGGCGGCCTCCTGCTGAATCTGTGCCTTGGTCTTCTCATCCATGGTGTACTCCTTTGGTTTAAGGCTTGCTTGGTTTGGTATCGATTGATGTGACGTGCTGATGTAAAGCGCTGGCTTGCGATTAGGCGAAGAACGAGATCACCAGGGCGCAGGCGAGGCCCGAAAGACCGATGATCGTCTCCATGATGGTCCAGGACTTGAGGGTGGTCTTCTCGTCAATCTCCAGGAACGAAGAGCACATCCAGAAGCCGGCATCGTTGACGTGCGAGAGTGCCGTGGCGCCACCGCAGATGGCAAGGCAGATGGCGGCGCGCATGAGCACCGAGGCGCCAGCGACCGCAGGCATGGCGGCCATAATGCCCGAAGCCATGGTCATGGACACGATGGAGCTACCGACCGAAGCGCGGACGAGCGCGGCGATGAGGAAGCCGACGACCACGAGCGGAAGCGGGCAGCTCTCGAGCACGGGGCCGATGACCTGACCCAGGCCGCAGTCCTGCAGCATCCAGCGGATGACGCCTCCGCAGGCGATGACCAGCAAGATCATGCCGACGGGCTTGAGCGAGCGGTCGAGCAGGGCCTTGAGCTCGGTGCCGGAGTAGCCACGGCGGGCGCCCAGCAGATACATGGCGATGAGCGTGGCGATGGTGAGGGCGACAAACGGCTTGCCCAGGAAGGCGAGGATCGAGGCGACCTGCTCGGGCATGGGAATGTACGAGGACAGCGTGCCCAGCAGAATCAGGCAAAGCGGCGTGAGCACGATCGCGAGCACCATGCCAAAGGAGGGAAGCTCCTTGTCGTCGCTCGCGCCCTCGGCGGAGGTGAAGTGCTCGGGGACCTCCGTAAAGATGCGGCCGCCCACGTTGCGGCCCCAGACGACGCCGGCGACAGCCATGGCGACAAAAGCGGTGGGAATGCCGACGAGGATCATGGTGCCCAGGTCGACGCCGAGTGTGCCGGCAACCAGAACCGAACCGGCCGAAGGCGGCACGAACGCATAGCCAGCTGCCAGTCCCGCGAGCAGGGCGATGCCGTAGTAGAGGGTCGACTTCTTGGTCTGCGATGCCACGCTAAACGCGAGCGGGATCAAAACGACCACGCCGGCCTCAAAGAACACCGTGGTGCCGATGACCAGGCCGGTGATGCCCAGCGCCCAGCTGGAGTGACCCTGACCGAAGGTATCGATAAAGGTCTGGGCGATCTTCTTGGCGCCGCCGCTCTCCTCCAGGATCTGACCAAACATCGACCCCAGGCCAATAAGCAGGGCAATGTTTTGCAGCGTAGTGCCCACGCCCTTGGTGACGGTGTCTGCCACCAGGTCGAGCGGCATGCCCGCGCCGATGCCGATCGCGAGCGCCGAGACCATCATCGACAGCACGGGGTGCAGCTTGAACTTAATGATGAGCGCAAGCAGCAGCGCGATGCCCACGATGGCGGCGATGACGAGCCTGGTGGGGTCTGCCATAAACGTTGGGTCTGACATCTTTCCTCCAATTCATCAGACCTTTTGAATTCGCCTACGACTATAGCGGTTTTCAAATAGGTCTGATGTTTCAAAGGGAAACTTTTTCGAAATACATCTGATGTATTTTCGCGAACGGTCGATTTTTGACGGTGAACGGTAGATATTGTTCATCGATCGTGGGAGCAGCGACCGGCACTCCTCCGTTGATGGGCTAGAATAGCTCTGATGAATTCTTAGACGTGAGGTGAAACGTGGCACGAGCCGAGTCGGGACTCCCCGAGCAGATTGCTGACAAAATCATTCAACTCATCCTGGACGAGAACCTTGGCCAGGGCGATCGCTTGCCCAAGGAAGCCGTGCTGGTTGAGCGCCTAGGAGCCGGTCGGAGCACTGTTCGCGAAGCCATGAAGCTACTGCAATCGCGCAATATCGTGCGCATTAAGCAGGGCTCGGGCACGTATGTGGCATCGAACCCCGGCGTTGCCGACGACCCGCTGGGCTTTACCTTTATCGGCGACAAGCAGCGCCTGGCGCGCGACCTGCTCGAGGTGCGCTTTATGATCGAGCCGCAGATGGCAAGCATGGCCGCCGAGCACGCGACCGAAGATCAGATTATGTGCATCCGCGAGCTCTGCGACGAGTCCCAGCGCCTGGCAGAGGCCGGCGAGGATTACTCCGCCGCCGACACCGCATTCCACAACGCCATTGCCGAGAGCTGCGGCAACCTCGTCGTTCCCCGCCTGATGGGCGTGCTCAAGGCATCCGTTCCCCTCTTTATCGACGTTACGGGCAAACAGCTCGTCGAGGAGACCATCCGCACACACCGCGGCGTGGCCGATGCCATCGCCGCACGCAACCCCACCGCCGCGCACGACGCGATGTATCTGCACCTGGTCTACAACCGCAACATGATTGCGGAGGGAAAGCAGGGGCAGAACGCCTAAGGGCCTATCCTCATTCTCACATACCGTTTAGCTGTCAGAAGTGAACGTTCACCTATTTTTGGATAAGCTCCAAGTATTATTTGGCGGCTTCTCCTATACTGACCTTGTATTAGAAGCAGGTTTTTTATAGATAAACGTTTCTTTTGAAAGGACCGGTATGTCTAACCTTATGGACAGCTTCCGCCTGGATGGCAAGGTCGCTCTGGTGACCGGCGCCACCTATGGCATCGGCATGGCCATGGCCGAGGCGCTCGGCGAGGCCGGCGCCAAAATCGCCTTTAACGCGCGTCACGCCGACAAGGTCGCCGAGGCCGAGAAACACTACCGCGAGCTGGGCTTTGAGGCTCACGGCTACGTGGCCGACGTTACCGACGAGGCCGTCGTCGCCGAGCTTATTGCCAAGATCGAGGCCGACTTTGGCACGACGCCCGATATTCTGGTCAACAACGCCGGCGTTATCCAGCGCACCCCCATGCTCGAGATGAGCGCCGAGGACTTCCGCCGCGTCGTCGATATCGACCTCAACGCGCCGTTCATTGTGTCCAAGGCCTGCCTGCCCGGCATGATCGCCAAGGGTCATGGCAAGATCATCAACATCTGCTCGATGATGAGCGAGCTTGGCCGCGAGACCATCGCCGGCTACGCCGCCGCCAAGGGCGGTCTGAAGATGCTCACCAAGAACATCTGCTCCGAGTTTGGCGAGGCCAACATCCAGTGCAACGGCATTGGGCCTGGCTATATCGCCACGCCGCAGACCGCGCCGCTGCGCGAGACGCAGCCCGACGGCAGCCGTCACCCGTTTGACCAGTTCATCATCGCCAAGACCCCGGCCGCCCGTTGGGGCACGCCCGAGGATCTGAAGGGCCCCGCCGTGTTCCTGGCTTCCGACGCCTCGAACTTCGTCAACGGCCACATCCTCTACGTCGATGGCGGCATCCTAGCTTACATCGGCAAACAACCGCAGTAGGCGCTGCGCGGGCTTGAGACGGGCATCTTGCCTTTCATTCGTCGGTCGCGTACCCAAGTACGCTTCCCTCCTCTTTCAAGGCAACCTGCTCCGTCTCAAGCCCGCTCGCTCACCGCGCTCCCACATTTAGGTTCATTCAGTAGTTGCGGTGAAATAGGGATTGATTTTGGCTTCTATCAGGCAAAACAGTCCGTATTTCACCGCAAGTTAGAAATAGGAAGGTATTTCGCAATGAAGATCGCTCTGATCAACGAGAACTCTCAGAACTCCAAGAATCCCATGATCGAGGCTGCCCTTAAGAAGGTTGTCGAGCCCATGGGTCACACCGTCTTTAACTATGGCATGTATGCCGAGGAGGGCTCCGCTCCCCTCACCTACGTCCAGAACGGCATCCTTGCCGCCGTGCTGCTCAACTCTGGCGCTGCAGACTACGTCGTGACCGGCTGCGGCACCGGCGAGGGCGCCATGCTCGCCTGCAACTCCTTCCCGGGCGTGCTGTGCGGCCATGTTGCCGACCCTCTGGATGCCTACACCTTCGCCCAGGTCAACGACGGTAACGCCGTCGCCATGCCCTTCGCCCTCAAGAACGGCTGGGGCCAGGAGCTCAACCTCGAGTACACCTTTGAGAAGCTCTTTGGCTTTGGTTCGGGCAACGGCTATCCTGCCGAGCGCGTCGAGCCCGAGCAGCGCAACAAGAAGATCCTCGACGGCGTCCGCGCTGTGACCATGCGTCCGCTCGTCGACGTCCTGGGCGAGATCGACCAGGACCTGGTCAAGGGCGCCCTGGCTGGCGAGCACTTCCAGGAGTACTTCTTCGCCAACGCCACCGACGAGGCCATCATCGCCAAGGTCAAGGAGCTCCTGGGGCTGTAATCGACCCACGGTCGTTCCCCATCGAACACAAGCGGCGGCTGCCCCCATTACGGGACAGCCGCCGCTTTTTGCTATCTATCGGATGGTGCAAAGGTGTCAGGTTTATCTGCACCAACTTGGTGCAAAGAAACCTGTCCCCAATGCACCATGATTTACGAGCGAGCATAGAGCACCACGCCCTCCTCTGCGATTGCCAGCGCGATATCTTCGCGTAGCTGCTCGCTCGAAACTACATCGACGTTTTTACCCGTAGCCTCTTTGATTTCCTCTCCAAAAGAAGAGAGGGCAAACAGCCCGAACGTCATTGTTGGATCAAGCTCTATACGCAGGTCAATATCGCTGTCGACACGCGCGTCGTGCCTGGCATACGAACCGAACAACGTAACCGACCGAATCGCCTTCCGGCTACTCGCGGCCGAGACTACAGCGGTTTTGATTTCCTCAATGGTCAAAATGCCAGACTTCCCTTCTTCCTTGTCGGTTGAAAGCGAAGGGACGAACGGAAGCGAACGCTCACGCAGCATCTGGCGCATGAACATGTTGACCGCCACGGAAGACGTCATGCCTAGCTCTTCGCAGAGTTCGGCAAATGATTCTTTAATTGCCGCATCCACTCGAACACTCAAAACTGACGCGCTCATTATTGCCTCCTGTATGACGTTATCTATACAATATCATACAGGGCATCCAAGTGAAGCAGAATGAGCGCAGAAAAGCCCCGCCCGCTAAATGAACGCAGGCGGGGCTTCTCCAACGCGCAACAGATGGTGCAAAGGGGTCAGGTTTACATGCACCAACTTGGTGCAAAGTAACCTGTCCCCTTTGCACCAAGAGGTTGACTAGAGGGCGCAGGCCACTTTGTAGCCGTCGCCGATGGCGTCGCGGATGTTGCCGCACTTGTTGGCGTCGCCCAGCACGTGGGCGGTAACGCCGGCAGCAGCCAGGTCGTCGGCCAGCTTGGTGTTGGGGCGGTAGCCCATCGCCAGCACCAGCGTATCGGCACCCGTGATGGTGTGGATCTCGCCGTCCTTCTCGTAGCTGATGGTGTCCTCGGTGATCTCGGTCACCTTGGCCTCGGTCAGCACGTGGACGCCCTTAGAGAGCATGCGCGTGATGAGCACCGCGCGGCCAGCGCCGCCCTCGTTGGCGGCGAGCGTCTTGGTCATCTCGATGACGGTGACGTCGCGGTTGGCCGGCGACAGGTCGTTGACCAGCGGGGCCAGGTAGTCAGCCGTCTCGCAGCCGACGGTACCGCCGCCCACGATGACGATCTTCTTGCCCGGGAATGCGTTGCCGCCCAGCAGGTCGTCAGCCGTCATGACCTGCTTAAAGTTCTGCATAAAGGCCGGAGCGATGGGCTCGGCACCATAGGCCAGGACGACCTCGTACCCGGCGTAGTCACGCTGAATGTCCTCGGCCGAAAGTTCGGTACCAAAGATGCACTTCACGCCGGCCTCGGCAAGACGGCGATACTGATACTTGATCACGCGGGTGAGCTCCTGCTTTGCCGGCGGAACAGCCGCGATGCGCATCTCGCCGCCCGGCTCGTCCTGCTTGTCCACGAGCACCACGTGGTGGCCACGCCTGGCGGCAATGAAGGCCGCCTCCATGCCCGCGGGACCGGCGCCCACGACGAGCACGTTCTTGGCCTCGGCGGCAGGCTCGTAGCCGGCCTCGTCGCGCTCGACATCGGGGTTAACGGTGCAGGAGATACGCTTGCCAAACATGATGCCGTTCAGGCAGCGCAGGCAGCCGATGCAGGGGCGAATCTCGTCGGCGTTGCCGGCAGCTGCCTTGTTGCAGAACTCGGCATCGCACAGGTTGGCGCGGCCCATCATGCAGATGTCGGCGGCGCCGTCCTCGATCAGCTCCTCGGCAATCCATGCCTCGTTAATGCGGCCGACCGTGGCGACGGGAATGTTGACGTGCTTTTTGATCTCGCGCGAGCAGGCGGCGTGCGAAGCCTGCTGGGTGCCGGCGGCGGGAATCGCGGAACCGCGCTTGATGGTGGTGCCGCCCGACACGTGGATCATATCGACGCCGGCCTTCTCCAGGCGACGCGAGACATAGATCATGTCGTTGAGGGTCAGGCCGCCATCGGTGTACTCGTCGCCCGAAATACGGACGTCGATGATAAAGTCCTTGCCGCAGCGCTCGCGAATTTCGGCGATGACCTCGAGCAAGAAGCGCATACGGGCATCGAGCGAACCGCCGTATTCGTCGGTGCGCTTGTTGTAGAGCGGGGTCAAGAAGCCACCGAGCATGCCGTGGGCGTGCGCCGCATGGACCTCAACGCCATCGACGCCAGCCTTCTGCATACGCACGGCAGCGTCGCCAAACTGGTGCGTGAGCTCATGGATCTCGTCAACCGTAATGGGGCGCGGTGCCTCGCGAGCATAGGACGGGCCCACGAAGGACGGGGCGATCAGGCGCGGCGTGCCCGGGATGTTAAAGGCCATATAGGCGGGGTGGAAGAGCTGCGGCATGATCTTGCAGCCGTACTCGTGCACGGCGGCGGCGAGCTTTTCCCAACCGGGGATGAACGTGTCATCGTAGCAGCACATGTCGCCCGGCAGATAGGTATAGGTGGGCTCGACGGTCACGACCTCGGTGATGATGAGGCCCACGCCGCCCTTGGCACGAGCGCGGTAGTGATCGACCAGGTCGTCGGTCACATAGCCGTGGTCGGCCAGGTTGGTGGACACCGGCGGCATAAAGACACGGTTCTTGACCTCGGTCGTACCGACCTTGATCGGGCTAAAGAGCATCGGATAGGCGGAGGACTCCATACAGGCTTCCTTTCGTTTGAGCCGCGTGGCGGCACTTGCTGATTCCCCTATCGTACCAGCAACCGCCCGGCGCACAGCCGCACGCACTCCCCGACCTTTTGCCCGACCTACAAAAAAGTTGCGGTGGAATACGGAGCAATTGAGGCGTTTGACAGCCAAAACAGTCCGTATTTCACCGCAACCGATAAGGGCGGGATGGGTTAGAGGCCCAGGTAGGATGTCATGCCTTCGACGGCGAGCTTGGCGCCGGCCACGGCATGGACCACGGTGAGCGGGCCGTTGACCACGTCGCCGGCGGCAAAGACGCCGGGCACGGTGGTCATGCCGTGCTCATCGACCGAAAGCAGACCGCGATGGTCGGTCTCCAGGCCGCCCGTCGTAAGCACGAGCTTGTCCTTGGGCACCTGCGAGGCCGCAATAACGATGGTGTCGGCCGCGGCGTGGTCGAGCTCTTCCTCGTAGCCCACCACGTTGTTGTCCTCGTCAAAGATAGCCGTCTCGAACACCGGGCCGTTATCGTCGATGGCGCAGATGGCCTTGCCGCACACGATCTCGGCACCGTCGAGCTCGGTCAGCTCGACCTCGTCATCGATGGCAGAGATGTGGCGCGAGCGGGCATACACGGTGACCTTGCGAGCGCCCGAGCGCAGCGCGGTACGGGCAACATCCATAGCGACGTTACCGGCGCCGATAACCGCCACGTTCTGCCCGATCGCCACACTTGTGGGGTCGACCAGATAGTCGATACCAAACAGCACGTTACCGCGCGACTCGCCGGGAATCCCCAGCTTGCGGGCACGCCAGGTACCCGTGCCCACAAAGACCGCGTCATAACCGTCGCGCAGCAGATCGTCGATATGCAGCGCGCCGCCGATGGTGGTCGAGGGGCGCACGCGCACGCCGAGTGAGCACATCACGTGGCGGTACTTTTGCACCAGCGAGCGCGGCAGACGGAACTCGGGGATGCCGTACTCCAGCACGCCGCCGATCTCGGGGCGCTGCTCAAACACGGTGACAGCGCAGCCCAGCTGGGCCATCTTAATGGCAACGGTAATGCCGGCGGGACCGGAGCCGACCACAGCGACCTTCTTGCCGCACGACGGCGCCGGCTTCCACTCCTTGCGGTCGAGGTACGCCGTGGAGATATAGTTCTCGATGCTCGAAAAATGCACCGGCGTGCCCTTGCGACCCTGAACGCACGAGCCCTCGCACTGGCCCGAATGGTTGCACACCATGGAGCAGACCGCGCTCATGGGGTTGTTCTGGAACAGCAGCTCGCCTGCTTCCTCCAAACGACGCTGCTTAAACAGATCAATGACCTGCGGGATAGGCGTCTGCACCGGACAGCCCTTGATCTGGCAGAACGCCCTTTTACAACCCAGACAACGATTTGCTTCCTCGACAATATGGATAGCCACGCGATTCCCCTCTTATCTAACCCAATAGGGCGACGGCGAAAACACCTCGCCGTCGCCTAACACCAGTAGTCCGATCGGCCACCATGGCCGTCGGCAACATTACAGCTCGCGATGCGCGCCCTCGCAGCGCGCAGACATGCTCTGCAACGTGGTCAAACAGCCCAACGCCGTCGCCGGCACGCTGTTCTCGACCACACACGGAATACCCGGGCAGGCAGCGGCGGCCCAGGCAACGACGGGCTCAAAGTCATAACGGCCCGTCTCCCCCACACCGTGGCACACCAGGCGCGAACCCGTGCCGTCGCACCAACCGGCCTCGTCCTCGTTATCCACGACCTCAAAATCCTTGGCATGCAGCACGCGAATCTTGCTGCCGCACAGGAAGAGCATGCGCGAGGTAATCTCCTGCGCCTCACCGACAACGCTGGGATGCAGCAGCGACACCGGGTCGTAAATCACACCGAGCGCCGAGCTCGGCACACGCTCGAGCACCTCGCGGCAACGCTGTGGCGTGTTGACCGTCTCATTCCAGCCAGGCTCGATCAAAATCTGACCGCCCATTGCCTCGGCACGACCACAGACATACTTGAGACCCTCCACAAATGCGTCGAGTGCCTCGTCGGTCATGCGATCGTCCGCCACAGCGTTCTGCACGTTGGGACGACCGGTCTCGGTACCCACCGGGCAGCCGCCGAGCATCTTGGCAAAGTTCAGGCATGCCTCGTACTCGGCATAGTTATCCATGAGCTGTTGGCGATCGGGCGTCGCCAGGTTTTTATAGCAGCCGAACACGGCGACCGAAACGCCTGCCTCGTCGAGCACCGCACGCAGGTGGTCGGCAAGCTCGCGCGTCAGGCCCAAACGGTTGATGCCCATCGACTTATAGAGCACCTTGCTCGGCAGCTGGATGCACGAAAAGCCCAGCTCACCAGCCATGCGAATGCGCTCTTCGACCGTCCCCTGCGGAAGGTCGTGCAGGCGCACGCCCGGAGTGATGGCCCCCACGCTATTCACATCCCTTGCGCGCATTGATGCCCGGCGTATAGCCACCGAACGGATCCTCGATGGAGCAGACGCCCGAAGGAGCGAGCGGGTCGCGCTTGCCGGCAAGTTTATCGTGATGCATGGTCTCGATATAGGCGAGTACGAGCGGTGCCACGCCCTTTGCGTCGTTTTTGACGATGGGCTCGCTCATGTAGTAGCCAAACGTGCCCTCGCGGTGCGCGGTGTTGCCCAGGCCGGCGACCAAGCAGATGTTCTCGAGCGCCAGCTGACCATCATGCTCGGACAGGCAGGTCTCGCAGATGCCGTCGAAGGCGCGGCGGCCATGCTGGTAGTAGCGCTCGCCCAGCACGCCCAGGCGCACGCCCTTCATGATGGCGTTGGCGAAGATGGCGCTGCCACTCTCCTCCAGGTAGTTGGGGGCGATGTTGGGCAGGTTGATGACCTGGTGCCACATGCCGGTCTTTTCGTCCTGATACGGCAGCATGGCGTCGATCAGGTCGTGGAACATCTTGCGGATCTCGTCCTTCTCGGCCGACATCGAAGGCGGCATGAGCTCCCACGTATCGATAAGCGCCATGGCAAACCAGCCCTCGGCGCGCAGCCAGAAGTTGGCCGAAAGGCCGGTGACCGGATCGCACCAGAACTGCTTGCGGCTTGCGTCGTAGGCGTGATAGTACAGGCCGTTGAGCGGGTTGCGCATAAGATCGTGCACGACCTGGAACATATGGAAGCTGTCCGAGCAGGCGCGGCGGTTGTGGAAACTCAACTCGTACTGCATGTAGAACGGCTGGGCCATGTACATGCCGTCGAGCCAGATCTGGTTGGGATAGACGGCCTTGTGCCAAAACACGCCCTCTTTGGTGCGCGGCTGGGTCTCGAGCTGGCGATAGATCGTGTCCATGGCGGCGCGGTACTTGGGCTTGCCCACCAGGTCGTACAGCTTGTAGAGGGTCTTGCCCGCATTGACGTTGTCGAGGTTGTACTCCTCGGGCTTGTAATGCTTGATGGTGCCGTCTTCCTGGACAAAGAAGTCGATGTAGTCATCGGCAAACGTCAGATAGCGCTGCTCACCCGTGATCTCGTACAGCTCGATGAGTGCCTTGATCATGCAGCCATCGATGTAGTTCCAGGTGTTCTCCTTGCCGGCACGGAGCTTTTCGATGTTCCAAGCGGGTGCCTGCGGCGTAGACGTCTCGATCAGCTGCTCGATGTAGCTATCCAGAATCTGATTGCAACCCATTGCTGTCCCCTCTGACGTTGATGATGGGTGAACGTTAACCTTAGTGTAACGCGAACGGGGAATGTAGGGTGAACGTTAACCCTACATTCCCCGCGAACGGCAGGCTTTTAGCGGCAAACGGCAACAAGCCCCGCGGCAATTCGATGCGCTAGACGCTCATAGCCGGCCGGGCTGTAGTGCAATCCGTCCGGCATGTAGAGCTCGCGGTGCTCGGGCAAAAACGGGCTGATGCCGCTTTGCGCGTACAGGTCGATCACCGGCACCGAGTAGTGATCGCAGACCTCGAGCATCGCCTTTACGTAGGCGATCTGCGTCAGGCCCAGGTGGTTGAGCTCACCGCTTGCCGGGATATCCTTCTCGTGCTTGCCACTCGTCTTGCACGGGGTCATAAACACCAGCTTCGCCTGGGGCGAGCGCGCGGTGATGGTGCGGATCAGGTAGTCGAGTGCACCGTAGAACTCGTGCACGTCCGTGCTGCCCAGCTGTCCCAACGGCACGTTGCGGCTAAAGTCGTTAACGCCGCCAAAGACAATGTAGACATCGGCCGCGTCATCGATGCCGTCCAGGCGCTCGACAAACGAATCGGTGCGGTCGGCCTTGATGGCAATGCGCGAGCCCTTGATGCCAAAGTTCTCGACCGTAGCGCCCCCCAGCAGCGCGCCCAGGTGCGAGGTCCACGAAATAGCGTTGCCTCCCCCGCCACAACCGTTGTCGCCCCAAGTCGTCGAGTCGCCAAAACAGCAAATGGTCGACTCGCTCAAGCCCTTCGTTTCCATAATCTTCTCCTCACCCGCCCGTTAGCGGTCGTATAGGTATCTATCGTTCATCCGCGGCATGCCGAGGGCCTATGCACGGGCGCCCACCGCAGCATGACAATCAAGCCACTCGATATCCTCGGCAAGGTGCGTCACGCCCAGATGGTGTCCACCCGGACAAACCTCATGACGCAATCCCTCGCCACAACCCAGCAGCTCGTATGCATTGCGCACGATATCGAGCTGCTCATCGACATTTGCTAGACCGCGAACGCCGTTTAGATGGTCTTCCTCGCAACTTTGCACCAGCAGCGGACGGGGCGCGATAAGCGAGGCGATATCGCCCAGGTCGAGCAAACGCCAGAGTCCGGGCGTGTAATTGCAGCTGCAATTACCGTTAAGGTGCAACAGCGAATCGTCGACACCATACAGATAGCCCGAGACAAACGCCTTGCGCACGCGTGGGTCGAGCGCAGCAAGATACAGCGTCATATAGCCGCCTCCCGAAAAGCCAAAACAGCCCAGGTCGTCCATCGCAATGTCGCCACGCGCTTCTAGATAATCGATCAGTCGTATGTTGTCCCAGGCGTTGAGACCTGCGACCGACAGGCCCAGCGGCTCCGCCATGCGAGCCTGGTTAAGACACGTGCCGCGCAGGCAGCTCGCCTCATCGTCGCCCTGACCCTTCCAGTCGCGGCGGTATCCCCAGCCGCGGGCATCGGGGCAGACGGCCACATAGCCCATACGCGCCAAGCGCAGGCCGTAGTCGTAGTTAAACTTACGGACCGCATCATCAACCGCCGGCACGCCCGTAACGCCGGCAATACTTGCGGCGCCCGCGCCCTGGTGGCCATGTGGACAGATATAGCAGTGCTTGAGTCCCTGCTCGTCAAGCTTTGGGCGAGACGGTTCCAACAGGTAGAACGGCATCCACACATCGCGCTCGACCTGCAGCAATGCATGGGTGCGCACAATGCCGCCGGCAATCTGTACGCGGCCGAGTTCACGAACCTCAATCGAGGCACGATCCATAAGCGAAAGACCCAAGACATCGTACAGACGGGCTCTGGTCGCAACTCTCCACGCCTCAAAATCCGCAGGCGTCTTGCCCGCAAAGGCGGCTTTGCGCCCCTCGCGCTTCAGTCGGGCGCGCAGAGCAGGCTCGTCTTCGTAGTAAGTCTCGATATGCACCGTACGACCGTTGGCAGACAGGTCGGCTGTCTCCACCGCATCGCCGTCGCCGCCCTCGGGATCCCAGTCATCCGCACCGGCAAGCACGTGCCCACGTGCATAGCGCTCTGCATCCCGATCGCCCAGGCGATGTGCCCACGACGCCCAGGCGCTCGTATCCCCTGCCGGGCCAAACAAGGCGCCGCCGCCATACAAAGCGATATCGTGTGCGGCCGGCTTGTTCCAATCCCACCAGCCCTCGGGTGAAATATGGGCGCCAAGCCAGCAATCAATCAACACGGTCTGGGCCCACTCGCGCCACGGACGACCCAGGTAGACCGACCCTGGAGCAGTGCCTTCGTCTGCCGTAAAGGAACAACCATGGAACACGAATCCATACGGCTCGCCCTCGGGCGTGGATGCCGCCGTTACGTATCCGTTTACGTCCATATCGCGATTGAGCGACCGAATCTCACAGCCCTCAAAGTAGGCACACGCCCCACCAAAGATAAAGTCGACATCGCCGGCAATAAGGCAGCGGCGATAGTACTGCCGACCCACACGACGAGGTGCAAACTGCTTGGGACCAATGAACCCGCCCGGCTTAACCTCGCGCGGCGGCAACGGACCCGCAAACAGCGTGTCCTGATGTCCCAAAATGCGGCAGGCGTCGACAACCAGGCGGTCGCCATCGGCATACAGGGCAATTGCCTGACCGACCTCGCGCCCGTCGCCCGCATCGTTTTTGATCGTAAGGTTTGCAAGCGTCACGTCATCGGCATCGACCAGTACCGTATACGTACGGAAGGTGCCGAGCTTTCCGTCCTGGCCGCTACCGTCCCCAGAGGGCATCTTGGCGCCCAGGCCGCCCACGATGCGTACGCTATCGGCCGTCTCGCCCTCAATCGTCACATGCGGACGGCGAATCTCGACCCGCTCTCGGTACTCGCCCGGCGCCACCAGCACGCGCACCGGCACAGTCTTATCGGGCACGCACCGTTCCACCGCCTCTAGAGCTGCCGAAACGCTGCGATACGCGCCTTCGCGCACGAGCGATACCTCAAAGAGCCGCTCTTTGTCACTCATTTGTCACCATGCTTTCTATTGCAGAACAATCGCGGGCGTCGCCCGTCAATCGCCCTTGCGACCTGCCGCGATTGTTGCATTGACCTATTCGAGCGCTCGATACGAAAAATCGCTAAAGGTTGCTTTGAGTTTGCCGTATGCGAGATCGATCGCGCCGAGCCCCAACATGCCGCCAGTAAAATGTGGCCCCAAAATGTGCTCATCGCCCAAGTTTTCCTCGGCAAATGAGCAACCGAGGTCTTCCCATCCATCGCCGTCATCGACAGCGAAGCACAGTTTGCCCGCGCGGGCGACGATACGAAGGCCGATCTTTCCCGCAGGGGAAAGCGTCTTGCGTCCATCGGTGCCCAGGGGCATCGAATACGAACCGTTATCGCAGACGAGCACATCTGCGACGCGCTCTCCATTCTTCTCGTCAAACCCCACCAACAGGGCAACATAGCAACGCGAATCGTACATTGCGACCATGCCCGCCGCCTGGTTATAGTTACCCGGCGCCACGTCCACATGGGTCACGGCCTCAAAAGAAAAATCTTGGATTCGGCGGACGACAAGCGTTTGGTCAAACAACGAGCTCAGAGAGTCGTTTCCCGTAAGGACCAACCCGTCCGTCTCGTCGATTCGCACACGCAGATCGTCTATAACGCGTGGGGTCAACCATTCTTCACGCCACAGATCGCAATCAGGCTCAAACGACGTTGCGTAGGTGGTGTCGCGGCGGTACGGTTCGCTCTCGGTGCCGGCTGCGATACCAGCAGGAGCCGGAACCGCCAACTGGGGTTCGCTGCCGCCAGCGGAAAGGCGCGGCCAACCGTCAATCCAATCAACACGCTGCAAAGCCGACTCGCGCCCCAAAGGAGACGTCGACGCCCCCGGAAGATGACGAGCACAAAGATGGCAGGCGTACCAAGAGCCATCGGGAGCCTCGACAAGATTGCCGTGCCCGCTCTTTAGAAGAATCGAAGACGTGCCGGCCGCCGAAACCAACGGATTGTTCGACATGGGTTCGTAATAGCCGTCGACAGTTCGAGAGCGCGCGACAATCGTTCGGTGATTGACGCCAGTGCCGCCCTCGGCAGCAAGCAGATAGAACCAGCCATCGTGCTCTAACACATGCGGCCCTTCGCACACACATGGAACATCGCCGGTGTGGTCAAAGATGCGCTTAGGGTCACCGACGCCACCGGTATATGTATTGAGCTCGTACATAAGAACGCCGTTAAACTTGTAATGGCCCTCTAATGGACGCCAATCCCACTGCGGAACCACCAGGCGACAGCCATCCTGCGCATGAACCAAGCAGGGATCGAACCCCTTGGCACCCAACTTGACGGGCTCGCTCCAAGGACCTTCGATGTTCCGCGCGCGCACCAGATAGTTATCAACGTCTTTAAAGGCTCCGCTCACGGTTTTTGCCACAGAGTAGACCAGGTAGAACTCGCCCTTGGCATAGGTAAGATCCGGTGCCCAGACGCCACCGGACTCGGGAATTCCCCTCAAATCGAGCTTATCGAGAATACCGCCCAGACTCTCCCAGTGCACCAGGTCACGCGAGTGATACAGGCTCACGCCCGGCAACCAGGTAAACGTCGAGGTAACCATATAGTAGTCATCGCCTGCGCGGCACAGGCACGGATCGGGATGAAACCCCGGCAGAACGGGGTTGGCAAAAAAGGAGGCACCCGCAAAGCGCTTCGTAGTTTCTTGTGGCATGAGGACTTCTTTCATCGGTGATAGCGATATAAAAATGCCGGCGTCAACATAGACGCCGGCGCAACTTCTTACGAACTTGTTTTAAGCGCGGATAACCTTGTCGACGTTCTGCAGCTGCAGCTCCTCGCCGTCATGGCCCTCGATGCAAACGTTTTGCAAGTCGAGCACGGCGACGTTCTGCGCGATGATGCCCTGGCGAACCATGGGATCAACACCGCAGGCCATAGCCGGCACAAAAGGCTCGGCGTTGGGCGAGAAGGTCACGTGGACGTCCTCGAACGTCAGGTGCGTCACCTTGCTCTCGGGAAGACCCGTGATGTAGGCAGCGGCTGCGTGGCAGTTGGTGGCCTCGATGTCGCGGAACGTCGTGGCGCCAAAGCCGGGCGTACGGTCATCGACGGGCAGCGCCTCGCGGCTCTGGACGTAGTCGGTCTTGCCGTCCTTGTCGCAGAAGTAGAAGGAGTTGACCACGAAGGGCGTGAGCACCTCGTCCATGCGGATGTGCTCAAAGGTGATGCCCTCGTTGACGGCGTCCTTGCCGCGACCGCGACGGGTCTTAACGCGCAGGCCGCGATCGGTGCGCTCGAACAGGCACTTGCTCACGGTGAGGTCCTTGATGCCGCCGGCGGCCTCGGAGCCCAGGACCACGGCGCCGTGGCCATCGTGCATGTAGCAGTGCGAGATCAGCACGTCGTGCGTTGCGGGGCGAAGCTCGGGCTCAATGCCCAGCTTGCCGCTCTTGATGGCGATACAGTCGTCGCCCACCGAGAACTGGCAGCCCAAGATGCGAACAAAACCGCAGCTCTCGGGATCGAAGCCGTCGGTGTTGTGGGAATTTTTGGGGCCCTCGATGGACAGGCAGAGCGCATCGACGTGCTCGCACAGAATGGGGTGGATGTTCCATGCCGGGCTGTTGCGGACGGTGAAGCCGGCCAGGCTCACGTTCTCGCACTCGGACAGGAAGATCATGCGCGGACGGGCGACCTCGCGGCCCTCCTCGGGGCGGAAGATGTTCTTGAAGTCCATGTTCCACCAGTTGTCCTCGGCAAAATCGGTCTGACCATCGATAGCGCCGCGACCGTAGATGCACACGTTGCTCACGCTTAAGCCCGTAAAGGTCGAGCAATAGGTCGAGAAACTCTCGCCCTCCCAGCGGCCCAGCGGCGTCATGTCGGTACCGGCATAACCGGCGCCTTCCTCGCCCTTGACCGTGCCCGGGATGTAGGCCAGCGCAGCGCGATCGTGGCGGGCCAACAGCACCGCACCCTCGGCAAGCTCAATATTGATATCGCTCTTAAGGAAGAGGGACTTGATGCGGTAGTTACCGGCGGGAATCAGCACGCGGCCGCCCTTGGGGCAGGCCATGATAGCGGCCTGGATGTTGGTGGTGTCGTCGTGCTCGGCATCGCCCTTGGCGCCGCAATCGCGAACGTCGATGGTAAAGGGCTCGGCAGGCGTGGTGACGCCAACGCTCAGCTCGCGCTCGCCGCAGACAAAGCGAACCAGGTTGCGTTTGCCGGGAACCAGCCCGTCGACATAGGTCTCGACCTTATTCGTGGTGCCGGCGGGCTCGTCGTTAACAAAGATCTCCCACGTATCGGCGCAAGTAAAGTAACCTCCATCATCGAGCTCGATAACGGCCGCGCGGGCGTTGCGCCAGATAACGTTCGTATCCATGGGTCTCTCCCTATAAAAGTTCTCTAAGAGTTAATTGTACGCATTTGTAAAAAAGGGCCGTACCTGCCGGCGGATATCCGGTGGCACGGCCCTGTGGTTGGGACGATGCGGACTCGCCTACTCGGCGGGGATCACGCTGCCGTCCTGGAAGCCAACGTTGTTGTGGGCGAAGCACTCCTCATACTTAAAGCCGGAGAGCTCCTCGCAAAGCGCCTTGACCTCGGGCTTGACGTCGGCCATCTTGCCGCCCTCCTTGACGCGCTTGATCTCGTCGCAGAGGATGTCGCACTGCTCCTTGTCGATCTTGATGCCGCGGGCGAGGACAGCTGCGAGCAGGAAGAAGCCGGCGCAGCCGATGAGCATGTAGCCGCAGATGTACAGGGGCACGGTAGCGGGCTGGGTCACGGCGTCGCTGTTGCCGGCAGTCTGAATGAAGCCGGAGGCGGCGAGGACGATGGCCCAAGCGTTGACGGCGATAGCCTGGGCGACCTGCTGGCAGAGCTGCTGAGCGGAGCTGTAGATGCCCTCGCGACGACGCAGGGTGATGAGCTCATCGACATCGGGGATGTAGTTGAGCAGGACGTCGGGCAGGTACTGGAAGCCAACATAGAAGAACTTCCAGATGGCAAAGATGATGGGGTAGGCGATCATAGCGATGGCGACCGTAGAGGTGCCGTTGATCTGACCGAAAGCGAAGTAGTTATAGGCGAAGATGCACGCAGCGCAACCGACGTTGGCCAGGTACCAAGACTTGTGGAAGCCCTTCTTAGCCATGAGGGCAACCCATGCAGCGGTGCAGACGATAGCAACGACCTTGCCGGGCATCTCCATCACAGACTCGTAGGACTTAGGAATCTGCAGGCAGTAGACGATAAAGAAGGACAGGCAGGCAGACCAGCAGGCAGCGGCGAGCTTCGTGGAAACCTGTGCGTACAGGACCTTGCGGAAGGACTTGTTACGGAAGGTGGAAATGACGTCGATAAAGAACTTCTTGATGCCCTCACCAACGCTCTCGATCTTCTCCTGAGCGACCTCCTCGGGAGTGTGCTCCCAGGTGGATAGATAGACGCAGAGCAGCGAGATTGCCATGACCGAAGCGTTAATCGTGGCGATGATGAAGTAGCTGAACGGGTTGGTCTCGCCAAAGGTACCGAAGCCAAAGCCGACGAGCGCAGCCATCAGGAAGCCAGCGGCGTTACCAAAGAGGTGCTTGTAGCCGGTGAGGTACGTGCGCTCCTTGAAGTCGTCGGTCATCTCGATGGTAAGCGGCGACAGGTTGGAAGTGCAGAACGTGTACGCGACGTTATAGATCAGGTACAGGGCGAAGTAGTACGGGAAGCCAAACGGCGTGGCAACGAAGATGAGCGGCTCGGCAACCATCATCGGGATAGCCAGCAAAATCCAGAAACGGCGGCGGCCAAAGATGCGGCCGACCTTGGTGGCGTAGAAGTTATCGGCCACGAAGCCCATCAGCGGGCAAAGGATGGCGTTAAGGTAGATGGCGAACGAGCTGATCAGGGCCGCCTCGCCTGCGGACAGACCGCACTCCGTGGACAGAAACAGCACCATGTAGCTGTGCGTAAAGCTCAGGGCACCGGAATTGAGCATGCCGCCCATACCAAAGCCCAGGCGCGTCCAGAATGTGATCTTGCGCTTTTTACCGATCTTGTTAGTCATCGAGCTCCCTCTCTTTTCTCGATTGTCTTGGAACAAGACGTTGGAGTCCATACCGACGTTTGTCTGCATGTCGTTCAGGGTGAACGTTTAGCTAGATTATGCGCGATTACTTGCATCAGGTGAACGTTCACTTGCATATTATCCTTAAACGGTCGATTTTTACCGCTGAACGGACACAATTGAGGCCCATGGCCCTATTTTTTGCTGGTAAAGGTGTCATATTGGACAAATAGAAAAAGGTGAACGTTTATCGTATTTGTCGACTAATTCACTTAACCCCGGAACGAAAAACGGTCCCGTCGGGATCATTCCCGACGGGACCGTTACATGGGCACGATGCTCGGATGCGCTTGCCCCTACAGGCAGACGCCGTCCTTCCAGATGCTGATCTCGTGACAGCCGCGACGCTCGGCACTTGTGAGCTTGCCGCTCGCCGTCTCCAACACCAACTGATACAGGTCGCCGGCAGCCTCGTCGAGCGTACGCTCGCCCGTAGCCACCACACCGGCGTTAAAGTCCATCCAGTTGGCCTTGTGGTCGCACAGGCGCTGGTTGGTGAATACCTTGAGGGTGGGCGCCGGCGCGCCAAACGGCGTACCGCGGCCAGTGGAGAACAAGATCACATGGCAGCCGGCAGCGGTGAGCGCCGTGGTCGACACCATGTCGTTGCCCGGGCCGCACAGCATGTTCAGGCCATGTTTGGTGGCCTGGCCGGCGTACGGCAGCACGTCGACGATGGGCGCAGAGCCGCCCTTTTGCACGCAACCGCAGCTCTTGTCCTCGAGCGTGGTGATGCCACCGTCCTTGTTGCCGGGGCTCGGGTTTTCGTAGACTACCTCGCCGTGGCTGATGAAGTAGTCCTTAAAGCCGTTAAGCATGTCGGAGGCTGCGTTAAAGACCTGCTCGTTCTCACAGCGATCGAGCAGGATGCTCTCGGCGCCAAACATCTCGGGTACCTCGGTAAGCACCGACGTGCCGCCGCGCGCGACGACCATATCGCTCACGCGACCGATCGTGGGGTTGGCGGTAATGCCCGAAAGACCGTCGGAGCCGCCGCACTTAAGACCGATGACCAGCTCGGAAGCCGGGATGGGCTCACGCTTGGCCTGCTTGGCGAGGTCGGCCAGCTCGGCCAGGATCTTGTGGCCCTCGACCTGCTCGTCGGCAACGTCCTGGCAGGTGAGGAAACGGACGCGCTCGTGATCGAAGTCACCGAGCTCGTCGAGCACCTGCTGATGCGTGCAGTTTTCGCAACCGAGCGACAGGAACAGCACGCCCGCCGCATTGGGGTGACGCGAGAGCGCCACCAGCAGACGACGCGTCTGGGCGTGATCGGCGCCGGTCTGCGAGCAGCCGAAGGGGTGCGGGAAGTAGTAGACGCCCTCGAGCGAACCCTCGACCAGGTCCTGAGCCTGCTCGCACATGGCACGCGCGACCTCGTTGACGCAGCCGACCGTGGGGATAATCCACAGCTCGTTGCGCGTGGCGGCGCGACCATCGGCACGGCGGAAGCCCATAAAGGTCTCGGGCTCAACGGGATCCACGACCGGATGCGTGGGGTTGTAGGCGTACTCGACCTCACCCGAAAGGTTGGTCTTCACATTGTGTGTGTGAAGCCACTGACCGGGTTGGATGTCGCCCGTCACGTGTCCGATGGGCAGGCCGTACTTGATGACGTCCTCCCCCGCGGCAATCGCGCGCACGGCCATCTTGTGGCCCTGCGGGATATCCTCCACGGCCACGACCTCGCCCACGCCGGGAACCGCGACGGCGGTACCCTTGGCGAGCGGCGACAGCGCAACGATCACGTTATCGGCCGGATTGATCTGGATAGTGTTCATTACAAAGAGTCCTAACCCTACAGGTTGAGCAAAAATCGAGTGGCGCCCACCGGTTGGCCGGCGGGCGCACAAAAGGATTTAGGCCTGGGCGTTGGCGAATGCCTGCTTGACGCCCTCGGCACGCACGACGGCGAGCGCGTTGACGACAAACTCCTCAAGGCCGGCGATCTGCGTCAGGTCCTCGCCCCACATCTGCTCGTTGGCGAGCACGTCGTGCACGAGCTCAGCATCGTCGACACCGGCGTGGGCGGCGTAGAAGTCGAGCACGAAGGCGTCGTCCTGAGCGGTGTACTCGGTGCCGTCGGCGCGACGCAGGTGCAGGCCGTCGCCCTCGCGGGCAACGAGCTCCTGCGTGTAGAACGCGATGAGCGTGGCCAGGCTCGTGGACAGGCACTTGGGCAGGTTACCGGTCTCGGCAACGTAGTCCTTGAGCGTGGGTAGGTCGCGGGCGCGCCACTTGGCGGTAGAGTTGAGGCAGATGGAGAGCAGCGCGTGGTCGATAAACGGGTTATCGAAACGGTTCTCGACGGCGGCGGCAAAGGCCTTGCAGTCCTCGACATCCAGATCGGCGGCAAGCGTCGGGATGACCTCGTCGTAGAGCATGGTGTTCATAAAGCCGCGGATGGTCTCGTCGTGCATGCAGTCACGCACGATATCAAAGCCGGCAACCCAGGAACCCGGGACAAAGGCGGTGTGGGCGCCGTTGAGGATGCGGACCTTGCGCTTCTTGTACGGGGTGACATCAGGGGTCACAAAGACGCCCGGCAGACCGGCCTTCACGAAGGGCAGACGCTCCTTGAGCGACTCGTCGCCCTGGATGCCCCACATCTGGAAGGGCTCGCGCACGGCCAGGAAGGGATCCTCGTAGCCCAGACGCTCGGCAACCGCGGCGGCCTCCTTGGGGTCGCGGATGCGGCCGGGGACGATGGTGTCGACGAGCGTGGTGCAGATGGTGCAGTCATTGGCCATCCACTGCGAGAACTCGTCCTCCCAGCCCCAGTCGCTCACGTACTGGTTCATGATGCGCAGCAGCTCCTCGCCGTTGTGGTCGATGAGCTCGCAGGCGAGCACGATGACGCCCGGCTTGCCGGCAGCCCAGCGGGTGTGGAGTACCTGGGCAAGCTTGGCAGGGAAGCTCGCGGGCGGCATGTCGTCGGCCTTGCAGGACGGGTCGTAGGCGATGCCGGCCTCGGTGGTGTTGGAGACAATGATCTCCAGGTCATCGGAGACGGCGACCTCCATCATGGCGCGGTAGTCGTCCTCGCGGTACGGGTTGAGGCAGCGGCTGCAAGCGCTGATCACGCGGGACTCATCGACCGTGTTGCCGTTCTCCTTACCGCGAACCAGCACGGTGTACAGGTCGTCCTGGGCATTGATGCCGTCGGCAAAGCCAAAGGCACCGCTGATGGGCTGCACCATGACGACCTTGCCGTTCCAGCCGGTGGCCTCGTTGCCCATGTCAAAGAAGCGGTCCACGAAAGCGCGCAGGAAGTTGCCCTCGCCAAACTGCAGGACCTTCTCGGGGGCGTCCTTGGGCAGCACGTAACCCTTATAACCGATCTTCTCGAGCGTCTCGTAGCTGATGTTCTCCATCTATGTTTCTCCTTAGGCGTTTGTTAGCGTGCAAGCTTGCCGGGGGCGCCGCGTGTGGCGACGGCGCTCCCGAGTTCAATGTGATTCGGTGCGAACTTAGGCCTCGACGGTGTCCAGGTCAAAACCGAAGTAGCGGACGGAGTTGTTGTAGCTGATGTCGCGCACGATGGTGCCCAGCAGCTCCATGTCGGCCGGATACTTGCCCTGCTCGACCCACTCGCCGATCACGCTGCACAGCACGCGGCGGAAGTACTCGTGGCGCGGATAGGACAGGAAGGAACGGGAGTCGGTGAGCATGCCGACAAAGTTGCCCAGAACGCCCTCGTTGGCAAGGGCCGTGAGCTGCTCGCGCATGCCGACCTCGTTGTCGTTGAACCACCAAGCGGAACCGTTCTGGATCTTGCCGGCAGTCGGGGCCTCCTGGAAGCAGCCCATGACGGTATCGATCATGGTGTTATCGATGGGGTTCAGGCTGTACAGGATGGTCTTGGGCAGGCCGCAGGTCTCCTGGATGGAGTTGAGGAAATCGGCGAGCTGGTCAGACGGCGTGTAGTTGGAGATGCAGTCGTAACCGGTATCGGGACCGAGCTTGGCGAACATGGCACGGTTGTTGTCGCGCTTGCAGCCAAAGTGCAGCTGCATGGCCCAACCCAGGCGGACATACTCGCCGGCGACAAACTGCATAAAGGCGGTCTTGTACTTGAGGACCTCTTCCTCGGTGAGCGGCTCGGCGGCCAGGCCCTTGGCAAAGATGGCCTCGATCTCGTCGGCAGAAGCCGGGACATACATGACGTAGTCGAGCGCGTGGTCGGAGGCGCGGCAACCAAGCTCGTGGGCGACGTCGTAGCGCTTGGAGATAGCAGCCTTCATGCCCTCGAAGTCGTTGACCTTAACGCCGGCCTCGGAGAGGTGCTTGCAGTAGTCGGCGAACTCCTGGCCGCGCTCGATGCGCAGGGCGGCGTCGGGACGCATGGCCGGAACGACCTGGACATCGAAGCTCTCGTCGGCGGCAATCTTCTTGTGCCATTCAAAGCTGTCGGCGGGGTCGTCGGTGGTGCAGATCATGCGGACGTTGGACTGCTTGATCAGGTTGCGGCAGGTAAAGCTGGCCTCGGCGAGCTTTGCGTTAGCGAGGTCCCAGACCTCCTGGGCGGTATTGCCGTTGAGGACGCCCTCGTAGCCAAAGAAACGCTTGAGCTCCAGGTGGCTCCACTCAAAGACGGGGTTGCCCACGCAACGACCCAGGGTCTCGGCCCACTTCTGGAACTTCTCGCGAGCGGGGGCATCGCCGGTGATGAAGCGCTCGTCAACGCCGTTGGCGCGCATCAGGCGCCACTTGTAGTGGTCGCCGCCCAGCCAGACCTCGGTGATGTTCTCGAAGCGCTTGTCATCCCAGATCTCCTTGGGAGAAATGTGGCAGTGGTAGTCGACGATGGGCATGCCCTCGGCAAAGTTGTGGAACAGCTCCTCGCCGGTCTTGGTGCTCAGCAGGAAATCCTGATCGTCCATGAAGTTTTTCATCAAACAACCCCTCTGTTGGCGGAGCGGGTGCACCGTGCGCCCGTTATCCTCTAGGTGAACGTTCACTATAGTAGTGCAAAATGGCACGTTAGGTGAACGTTCACCTAACCATCACGGGGTGAACGGTAGATTTTGGGGGTTTAACGGTTGTCTTCGGGAAACTGTATCCCGTTCTGAGCCCCGATTCCGGGACACAGTTTCCCAAACGCGCGATCCCTGATCGGCACAAATAAGGGCCTTTGATGGCGAAACTCGCCACCAAAGGCCCTCAAAACAGTCGTTATGCCCCTCTGTGGGACTCACCGCTGCTGAATTCTCTCAAAAATGCACGTCGCTTGCGGGGGTACCCGCCCAGACTGGCTAGATGCCCGCGAGCTTGCAGTAACGATCGACGTTGCTGGCAAACACCATCTCCACGGCACCCTTTTGCACGGGGTCCGCAGGCGCTTTACCCCACAGCAAGTAATTGCCCAGCGTCTTGGCACCGCGGTAGGCCAAACCCACCGGGTCCTTGTAGACGATATTGGTAAAGATACCGCGACGCAGGGCAAGCGCGCTCTCGGGGAACAGGTCGTTGCCGATTACCATGACCTCGCCCGCTTTGCCCGCCGAAATGAGCGCATCGGCCACCAGCTCGGAGCCCACCGCGAACACACTGCAGATAAGCTCGGGTGCATCCGGACCATTGAGACGGTTCTTGAGCTCGCGCTCGAGCTGCTTGACCTGGGCGTGCGCACCGGTAAGATCCTCGACCTGCCAAGGAACATTATGCTCGCGCAGGTACGTATGGAAGGCGCGGGCGGTCAGGTAGTGCGAATCGGTATAGGGATCGCCCGCCAAGAGCAGCACGCGGGCATCGGCACCAGCGGCATGAACCAGGTTGGCCGCCTGCTCGGCCATTAGGCTACCCGCTGTCGAATAATCGGCCAAGCTGGCCCCCAGGCGGTCGAGATGCGGACGGTCGCCATCGACGAGCTCAATCGCCACGCCTGCCTCGGCGATCTGCTCCAGCAGATGGGTCGCGCGGTCGTCGCCCGGAACGTAGGCGAGCAGGCCGTCGATCTTCTCGCCCACCTGCAGACGCTCATCGATTTGCTCGAGTGCATCGGCATAGCCGCCGACGCCAAACTCGACGCGCTCGACGCTAATGCCCTGGTCGATAACCTCCTGCTCAAAGCGATTGCAGCCTTCCCACAGGTAGCGATAGAAGTAAGCACCCTCGCGCGATGCGCACGGCAGGCAAAAGGTCAGGTTGATGTCCTTGCGACGCAGGCTCGAAGCGCTCGTGTTGCGGTGATAACCCATCTCCTCGGCCTTATCGTTAACTTTGGCGCGCACGGACTCGCTCACGCCGGCCTTGCCCGTCAGGGCTTTGTGCACGGTATTGATGGAAACGCCGAGCTCGGCGGCTATGTCCTTCATGGTTACGCGAGCGCTCATAGAGTTACTCCGGTGTTGGTAAGTTGCTAATTAACAATACGGTTAACGATACCCCAAAATCACCTGCTTACTCCCCGTACCTACCCTCAAATGCGAAAAACGCCCCGCGAACGGATGCTCGCGGGGCGTTAGAGGCTGGGTTTTGTCACTGAACGCCGCGACCCAGATCCTCGGCAATCTTATCCACGCCTTTAAGCGCCGCGCAGGTCTTCTTGTTGGAGCAATGCCCCGTGCAAACGCCGCCCTGGGCGCAGTCGGCGCAAGTGCCCTTACGGTAGATGCGCACGCACACGGCGACAAACGCAATACCGATCACAGCCAGAACAACAATATCGATAGGTGCCATAGCAAGCCTCCTCTAGTTAACCACCACTTACTTTACACCATCCCCCACCTGCCAAAAAGGGACAGGTTTATTTTGGTCGGTTTTATCTGCGGAAACGCCACATCTCAACTTTTGATGCAAAGTAACCTGACCCCGATGCACCAAAAAAGCCCGGGTATCGTCGGGATACCCGGACTTCGCGGAAAGGGGCTCGTCCTTATCTGGACTTAGGCGGAAACAGCGGCGGAGGCGGTGTTGGTCTCATCCTCATCGGTCCAGACATGCTTGGGCATGGGACGGAAGATCTGGAAGAGCATCGCAACCAGCAGCACGATGGCGACAACCGTCCAGACACCAAACTGACCCAGAACAAGCAGGTTGTAGAACTGGTTGATGAACAGACCAATCACCCAAGCGAAGGCGCACTCGTAGCCAATAGCGATTGCAGTCCACTTGCCGGAGTCCATCTGGTTGCGGATGGTGCCCATAGCGGCAAAGCACGGAGCGCACAGCAGGTTGAAGGCACCAAAGGCGACGCAGGCACCCATGGTCGGGAACATGCCGGCGAACGCGGTCCACAGGCTCGGGTCGGTCTCGGCAGCGTCGGCAACGGACAGCAGCGAGCCGGCGGTAGCGACAACGTTCTCCTTGGCAACGAGGCCCGAGACGGTCAGTGCGGTGGCCTGCCAGGTGCTAAAGCCGAGCGGGGCGAAGATCCAAGCGACCAGGTTGCCGAGCATAGCGAGCACGGAGTAGTCCATGAACTCCTCGGGGATACCCTCCATCGCGGGCAGGAAGCCGAAGGCACCATTGTAGCTGCCGAAGTTGGACAGGAACCAAACCACGACGGTAGAAGCGAAGATAACCGTGCCGGCCTTCTTGATAAAGGCCCAGCAGCGCTCCCACACATGCAGCGCCCAAGAACGGATCGCCGGGAAGTGGTAGGCAGGCAGCTCCATGACAAACGGCGTGGGACGGCCGGCGAAGAGCTTGGTCTTCTTGAGCATCAGGCCCGAACCGATGACGGCAAAGACGCCCAGGAAGTAGAAGAGCGGGCTGATCCACGCGGCGGTGGTGGAAGAGTCGCCGATGATGGAACCCATGAGCAGGGCGATGATCGGCAGCTTGGCGCCACAGGGGATGAACGTGGTGGTCATGACCGTCATGCGGCGGTCCTTCTCGTTCTCGATGGTCTTAGTAGCCATGACGCCGGGGACGCCGCAGCCCGAGGACACGAGCATGGGGATGAAGGACTTACCGGACAGGCCAAAGCGGCGGAACACGCGGTCCATGATGAAGGCGACGCGGGCCATGTAGCCGCAGTCCTCCAGGAAGGACAGCATCACAAAGAGCAGGAACATCTGCGGCACGAAGCCGAAGATGGCACCCAGGCCGCCGACGATACCGTCACAGACGAGCGAGTCGACCAGACCGCCGTCCTCAGTACCGCCCGCCACGAGGGCATCGTGCACCACAGTGGTAATACCGGGGACATAGGGGCCGTACTCCGCCGGGTCGACCGAATCGGCGTCGTCGCCCGCAGCCTCGACTGCCTCATCGTAGGCGTCGCGGCCCTGGCCGAGCACGTACCAGCCATCGGTACCGAAGAGCTGGTCATTGGTAAAGTCGGTCACCGTGCCGCCCAGGGTGGAAACGGCAATGTAGTACACGCAGAACATGATGACCACAAAGATCGGCAGGCCCAGGATACGGTTGGTAACCACGCGGTCGATCTTCTCGGAGGTGCTCATCTTGGCAGGAGCCTTGGTCATGCATTCGTCGATGATGTGGGCGATGACGCCGTAGCGCTCACCGGTGATGATGGACTCGGCATCGTCGTCGCAGTCCTGCTCGCACTGGGCAACCAGCTGCTCAACGCGAGCGGCCTTCTCCTTGGTAAGGTTGATGAGCTTGCAGGCGTCCGCATCGCGCTCGAACAGCTTGACGGCGTAGTAGCGGCGCTTGTTGGCAGGGACGCTATCCGGCAGGTTGTTCTCGATGTGGGTCAGAACGTCCTCGATGGAAGAGTCGAACTTATGCTCCGGCACCTGGCCCTTGGTGGCAGCAGATTTCTTGACCTGATCGAACAGTTCCGTGATGCCCTTGTTCTTAAGAGCCGAAATCATCATGACCGGGCAGCCGAGCTTCTTGGAAAGCTTGTCGGTGTCGATCTTATCGCCGTTCTTCTCGACCAGGTCGGCCATGTTGAGGGCTACGACCACGGGAAGACCGGTCTCGATGACCTGAAGCGCCAGGTACAGGTTGCGCTCGAGGTTGGTGGCGTCGACTACCTGGACGACGACATCGGGCTCGCCGCTCATGAGGTAATCGCGCGAGCACTGCTCCTCGGGGCTGTAGGGGGAAAGCGAGTAGATGCCGGGAAGGTCCGTAATCGTGACGCTCTTGTCACTCAGGAGCTTGGCCTCCTTTTTCTCAACCGTGACACCGGGCCAGTTGCCAACATAACCGTTGGCGCCGGTGATCAGGTTGAAAAGCGTGGTCTTGCCGCAGTTGGGGTTACCCGCCAGTGCGACATGGATCTGAGAATCCGCCATTCAATCCTTCTTCCTTGTTTGCCCGCGCTGCTTTCTCCGCACGGGCTGGATAATGTGCTTCAAAGATGCTGCGTTAAGTTAGAAAAACCTAACTTTATCTGCAGAAATGTACACCGCAGGCCCTTACTGGACCTCGACGACGGCGGCCTCCTCCTTGCGGATGGAAAGCTCGTAGCCGCGCACGTTGATCTCGACCGGATCTCCGAGCGGTGCGACCTTCACGACCTTAAACGACGTGCCCTTGATGAGCCCCAGGTCCATAAGGTGACGGCGAAGTGCGCCCTCACCGTGAAGCTTGACGATGGTAGAGCTCTCGCCCACCTTAACGTCACCCAACGTCTTCATTTACTTGTCCCCCTTTCAGTACTTGCAAAAATACCGTCGTCTAACCGACGGTCATGATGTGCATGGCCACTTTGGAATCGATGCCAAAGCGGGCGCCCAGCACGGTAACGATGATGTTGGCGCCACTCGAGCTCACCACGTGAATCTCGCTACCCTCGACAAAGCCGAGGTCCTTGAGGTGGTGCTTCATGTCCTCGTTGCCCTTTACACGAGACACGCGCACGGTTTCGCCCGCCTTCACCATCGAAAGCGGCATGGCCGGCATCTGCGGTCCGCTAAACATGACTGGGCTCCTAACATCGAATCGTCCTCAACATCGGCGCAGTAAAAGTTAACCACGTCTATGTTCGCCTTAGTAAACTAGCACGTGGTTAACTTTTTGAAAAGGGTCCCTATTCACTTTTTCGAAAAAGTTTCCTATGTGAAACAAAGAAGGCGCCGCAAAGGTTATCCCTTTGCGGCGACTTTTGGTACCAATGAATGTGACAAAGGGACTGTCCCTTTGTCACACGCCAGGCTTAGAGCGAGAGATTTCTGATCGACGTGACGCAGGAAGCCTCGTCTACGCCCGAAACGCGGAAGATGATGTCCTCGCCGCACTCACCGTAGAGGGCCATGAGTCCCATAACGTCGCGACCGTCGGTATGGCGGTCGCCGATGCTGACCGACACGTCGCTGCGGTGCCTGGCAATGATGTCGTAGAGCAGCGCAACCGGGCGGGCATGCAGTCCCAACGGATCTTTAATCGTCTTTGTAAACTCGACCATGTCCCCTCCCACGGCATCGCTCATTCGGCCGGCAAACCCAGCCACGTGGTAGTCATTGTACCGTTAGATGCCTGTCGAGAGACATTTCGGATACCCCGTGGGCAAAAAGTGGCAAATATGAGTACTGTCACCAATTTAGTAGCAGCAAAATCGAGCCCGAAATGCCCATTTTGAGCAATTTCGGCGCCCTGCACAGCCCTATTCAATGCCTATAGGGTGTTAGATAAATTGATTTTCACCTCATTTTGGTCCGAAATGGGCCAAAAGATGTGCTACTCCCGTTGCAACAGTACTCATATTTGGCATTTTTTGCCCACGGGGTCAACAAGGCGCGCCCTGGCGCACAAAAAACGAGGGAAGGCGCGTGTCCTTCCCTCGTTGCGGGCAATATGTAAGCCGTTCGCCTACATCAGGCGCAGGCTGACGTCCTTGAGCTGGGCGCCGGAAACGGCACTCGGAGCGCCCGACATGAGGTCGGAGCCGCTGGCCGTCTTGGGGAACGCCATGACGTCGCGGATGGAGTCGGAGCCGGTGAGCAGCATGCACACGCGGTCCAGGCCCAGGGCAAAGCCGCCCATCGGGGGCGCACCAAACTTGAGGGCCTCCATGAGGAAGCCGAACTGCGACTCGGCGCGCTCCTCGGTAAAGCCCAGAAGCTTGAGCATGGACATCTGCATCTCGGCGTTGTGGATACGCATACCACCGCCGCCGGCCTCAAAGCCGTCCATGACAAAGTCGTAGGTGCACGAACCGGCTGCCAGCGGATCGGCCTCGATCTTGGCGATGTCGGTCTCGGTCGGCAGGGTGAAGGGCTGGTGCTCGGCGGCGTAAGCCTTGCGATCCTCGTCCCAGTGGAACAGCGGGAAGTTGACGACCCACAGGAAGTCGTGCCCCTCGCGCTTGATCTCGAGCGCGTTGGCCATGTGGGAGCGCATGCCGCCCAGGATCTCGTCGGAGAGCAGGCGCGGGCCGGCGGCGAACATCACAAGGTCGCCGGGCTCGACGTCCATGCGCTCGCGCAGAGCGGCCATCTCCTCGTCCGAGAAGAACTTGACGATGGGGCTGTTGATGGAGCCGTCCTCGCGGAAGGCGATCCAGGCCAGGCCCTTGGCGCCAAACGTGGAAGCCACGCCGGCGAGCTTATCGATCTTGGCACGGGCCCAGGCGCCGGCGCCCTTGGCGTTGATGGCCTTAACGACGGAGCCCTCCTCGTTCGCAGCAGTCGCGAAGACCTTAAACTTGGAGTTGGCAAACACGTCGGTCAGGTCGACGAGATGCATGCCGTAGCGGGTATCGGGCTTGTCGGAGCCATAGGTGTCCATGGCCTCCCAGTAGTCCATGCGACGCAGCGGCGTGGGCATCTCGACACCCATGCGGCCGAAGGCATCGGACAGGACCTCCTCGAGCGCGCTCATGACGTCGTTCTGGTCCACGAAGGACATCTCGATATCGACCTGGGTGAACTCGGGCTGACGGTCGGCGCGCAGGTCCTCGTCGCGGAAGCACTTGGCGACCTGGTAGTAGCGCTCGACGCCGCCGACCATGAGCAACTGCTTCAGGAGCTGCGGGGACTGCGGCAGGGCGTAGAAGTTGCCCGGTTGGATGCGGCTGGGGACGATGAAGTCGCGAGCGCCCTCGGGCGTGGACTTAAACAGGGAGGGCGTCTCGACCTCCATGAACTCACGGTTGTGCAGCGCCTCGCGAATGGCGAAGGTAAAGTCGGAGCGCAGCTTGAGGTTGGCCATCATCTCGGGACGACGGAGGTCCAGATAGCGATAGCGCAGACGGGTGTCCTCGCTGGTCTCGATGCCATCCTCAATCTGGAACGGCGGGGTGACGGAAGTGTTGAGCACCTCGGCGTGGTCGGTCAGGACCTCAATCTCGCCGGTCGCGAGCTTGGCGTTGGTGGTCTCCTCGCCACGGGCGCGCACGACGCCGTGAATCTTGATGGGCCACTCGGGACGCATGGTCTCGGCAATCTTAAAGGCATCGCCGTCGGAGTGCTCGGGGTCGAAGGTGAGCTGCGTAATGCCCTCGCGGTCGCGAAGGTCGCAGAAAATGAGGCCGCCGTGATCGCGGCGACGGCTCACCCAACCGGTGAGGGTAACCTCTTCGCCCACGTTCTCGCGGCGAAGCTCGCCGCAGGTACGGGTGTGCATGGAATGCTCGTCGATGGGACGGGTCTGGCTCATACCAGTGATCCTCCTTTATGGATCTGTGCCGCCCCGTGTCGTTCCGGGCGGCGTCGTACAGATTTGCCCAGCCTGCGTAAACCGCGCAGCCAGACATGGCGTTCTATCTTATCGCACCTGTGCCGATGTACCGCGAAAAAGTGGCTCCTGCCCAAAGACTTGACGGAGACGAAACAATTGACGCACTGCGGCACCCGCCCGCGCTCGTCACGTGCGACAATATGCCCCAATAAAACAGCACTTGGAAAGGCCCGTCATGACTGCACGCCTCATTGTTATGGATATCGACTCCACCCTCATCAACCAGGAGGTCATCGACCTGTTGGGCGAGGAAGCCGGCGTGGGCGAGCAGGTGGCGCAAATCACCGAGCGCGCCATGCGCGGCGAGTTGGACTTTAAGCAGGCGCTCGAGGAGCGCGTGGGGCTGCTCGCCGGCCTGGACGAGAACGTGTTCGAGCGCACCTTTGAGCGCGTGACATTTACCCCCGGCGCGTTGGAGCTTGTGCGCTCGGCACACAGCAAGGGCTGGAAGGTCGGCGTGGTGAGCGGCGGCTTTCACGAGGTCGCCGATAAGATCGTTGCCGCCGCGGGCATCGACTTTTGTCTGGCCAACCGCTTGGAGGTCGCGGACGGCAAGCTCACCGGCAAGCTGGCGGCCGACATTGTGACCAAGGAGTCCAAGCTCATCCAGCTGCTGGATTGGGCAGTTGAGTGCGGTGTCGATATGGCTCACACGGTCGCGATCGGCGACGGGGCAAACGACATCCCCATGATCCAGGCCGCGGGCACCGGTATCGCGTTTTGCGCCAAGCCCAAGACGCGCGAGGCGGCACCGTTTGCCATCGATGAGCGCAACCTGATGCTCGCCATGGACATCATCCTGCGCGACTAGCGAGTTAACCTCACAACTCCATCAAATCTGACATATTAGATTTCCGAACGATTTTGCTCTAATGTTCGGAAATAACCCTCCGCGTGCTAAACTTTTAAGCGTCGAAGGGAACTTATATGGACAAACGCGATCTTGAGCAATTGCTAAGTGACGTGGCAGATGGAAATGTTGCACCGGCCGATGCCCTCACGCACATCCAGACGGCGCCGACCGCCGATCTGGGCTTTGCTCAGCTCGATCTTTCACGCGGGGTGCGCCAGGGAGCCGGTGAGGTTATCTACGGCGCCGGTAAAACCGCCGAGCAGATTGCCGCCATTATCGAAGCGCTACTCGATGCAGGCCAGGAGCACGTCCTGGTCACGCGACTCGATGCCGATAAGGCAGCACGCACCGCGGAGCTTCTTGCCGATAACATCGACCTGGGATATGCCCCGGACGCTCAGCTCGCTCTCGTGGGTGGCATGCCCTCCCCCACCGGCAACGGACGCATCGTCGTCGCTTGCGCCGGCACGAGCGACCTGCCCGTCGCCGAAGAGGCCGCACTGACGGCCGAATTCTATGGCAACGAGGTCGATCGCCTTTACGACGTGGGCGTCGCCGGTCTGCACCGTCTGCTCGCTCATGCCGAGGAACTTGCCCAGGCACAGGTGGTCATCGCCATCGCCGGCATGGAGGGTGCCCTGGCGAGCGTCATCGGCGGTCTGGTGAGCTGTCCGGTCATCGCCGTCCCCACCAGCGTGGGCTACGGCGCGAGCTTTGGCGGCGTGGCCGCACTGCTCGCCATGCTCAATTCCTGCGCGAGCGGCGTTTCGGTCGTCAATATCGACAACGGTTTTGGCGCCGCCTACCAGGCAAGTCTTATCAATCATCTGAGCGCCGGCACGCCCTGCGCCCGCTAAGGAGCATTTCATGTCCAACCATCAGCACACGCTTATCATCGACGGCACCTCGGGCATCAGCGGCGACATGACCGTCGCGGCTCTGCTCGACCTGGGTGCCAGCGAGCAGCATCTGCGCGAGCAGCTCGCCACGCTGCCAGTCGACGGCTTTGAGATTGCCGTGACGCGCGTGAACAAGCACGGCATCGACGCCTTCGACTTCGATGTTCAGCTGGCAGAGGAGCTCGAGAATCACGATCACGACATGGTCTGGCTCTATGGCAATGAAGCTACTGCCGAGCACATGCACGAGCACGCTCATCACCACCATCACGACCATGGCGAGCACGAGCATCATCACGAGCATGAGCATGAGCATATTCACTGCCACGAGCACGCCCACGACCACGACGGCCACCACCACGCCCATCATCACCGCTCCCTGGCCGACATCACCGAGATCATCGACGGCTCGCAGCTAAGCGATGGCGCCAAGCGTCGCGCGCTCGCTATCTTTACTGTACTCGCCGCCGCCGAGGCTAAAGCCCACGGCAAAACGCCCGAAA
The DNA here is from genome assembly GCA_934655965.1 of uncultured Collinsella sp. Taxonomy (GTDB): domain Bacteria; phylum Actinomycetota; class Coriobacteriia; order Coriobacteriales; family Coriobacteriaceae; genus Collinsella. Next base: position 1,162 of record CAKUHK010000002.1, on the reverse strand, counting down.
CCGTCATGTTCCACGAGGTAGGCGCCGTCGATTCCATCGTCGACGTCTGCTCGGTCGCCATCTGCCTCGATGACCTGGGCATCGAGGATATTGTGGTCGAGTCACTCTCCGAGGGCCACGGCACCATCCGCTGCGCCCACGGCCTTATGCCCATCCCGGTGCCCGCCGTCGTCAACCTGTGCCAGGCGGGCAATATCGCCCTCACGCCTGCACCAGTCGCCGGCGAGCTTGTGACACCTACGGGTGCCGCCATCGTCGCCGCACTGCGCACGTCCGAGCACCTGCCGGCCCGTTACCACATCGAAGCCGTCGGCTACGGCGCTGGTAAGCGCCCCTACGAGGGCTGCTCCGGCACGCTCCGCTGCCTGCTCGTCCACGTGGACGCATAAGAATGGATGCCCGCAAAACCAAAAGCCGCGCGGCCATCGTTACGGCCTTCTCCGAGCTCCTGCGCGAGGAAGACTACGGCAAGATCACCGTCGGCGACATCATCGCGCGTGCCAACGTAGGCCGCGCGACGTTCTACGGCCTTTTCAAGAGCAAAGACGACCTACTCGCCGAGCTCGTGAGCGACATCTGCGCCCACGCCCTCGACGACGATGGCGCGCCGCTCAACGATCCACTCGTGCAGGTCGAGCATATCCTCAACAATCTCTGGGAACGTCGCCAGGGCGTCCGAGCCCTGGTAGCAGGAGCCGGCTCACGCGTCTTCGCCGACTGCTTACGCAAGACCATCATGTCACGAGCAGCCGAAACCGTCCCCCTCACCCCAACCGGCCCAGCAGCCACGATGGATCGCAGCTTCTTACTCCACCACATAGCCTCAAGCTTCGTAGGAACAGTCCAATGGTGGGCCTGGCACAATTTCGAAGCAAACAAAGCCGACGTAGCCAAAGACTACCTATCAGCCATACAACCCCTCTTCAACTAAGCAAGCCCCTCATCCCAAAGTGACACTCGCATCTCAAAGCCCCGCCCCAACCCAAGGCGCCATGCATCCCAAAGTGCAGCTCGCATCCCAAGGCGCCTAGCAACAAAGTGCCCATCACATCCAAATTCAGATATATATGTAGTGTTGCTTGCTCCAATGCAACTGGATTCCCGCAGGGTCCGGCATAGGTTAACTTTCCGCCGCACTCCGCAGAACGCAAGAAGCTCCCGC
>CAKUHK010000001.1:0-98462 GCA_934655965.1 uncultured Collinsella sp. | reverse complement strand
CACCCGTCATGTGGCGCATGGCCGTGAAGCCGACGCCCTCCATTGGCCGCGAGCAGCAGACGGTGGATATGGACGCCATGGAAAATGCCGAGCTCTCGGTCCACGGCCGCCACGATCCCTGCATCGTCCCGCGTGCCGTCCCCGTTGCCGAAGCAGCCGCCGCGCTGGCCATCTGGGACGCCCTCCTCGAGGACGCCGCCCAGCGCTAGTAATCCCCATGGGGGCCAACTCCGGCCCCCATGCCCACCCAGTGATTTTTCTGGGACGGGGATTAAATAATCATTAGGTACACAATGATTATTTAATCCCCGTCCCAGAAAAATCACCGACACGTGAAAGGGGTCCCTATGGACCTTGCTGACATTCGCCAGGCCATCGATGGCATCGACACCACGCTTCTCAACAGCTTTATCGAGCGCATGGACATTGCCACCGAAGTCGCCAAATCTAAAATCGAGATGGGCAAGGCCGTCTTCGACCCCGCCCGCGAGCGCTCCAAGCTCAACAACCTCGCCAGCCGCGCGCCCGAGCGCTACGAGGCCCAGACCATCACCCTGTTCCGCCTCCTCATGAGCATGAGCAAGGCCGAGCAGCAGCGCCATATCAACGAGCTCAAGGGCATGACGGTCTCGCAGAAGGCGCACGCCACGGCAGCGCCCCTCGACACGCCCTTCCCCCAGACGGCCAGCGTCGCCTGCCAGGGCGTCGAAGGCGCCTACAGCCAAATCGCCGCGTGCAAGCTCTTCGACGTGCCCGATATCGCGTTCTTCGAGACCTTCGAGGGCGTCATGCGCGCCGTGCGCGACGGCTTCTGCGAGTTTGGCGTGCTGCCCATCGAAAACTCCACCGCCGGCTCGGTCAACGCCGTCTACGACCTGCTTGCCCAGTTCGACTTCCACATCGTGCGCTCGCTACGCCTCAAGATCGACCACAACCTGCTCGTCAAGCCCGGCACCAAGCTGCAGGACGTGTGCGAGGTCTACAGCCACGGTCAGGCCATCGCCCAGTGTGTCGGCTTTATCGAGGCCCACGACCTGCACGCCACCAAGTACCCCAACACGGCCATGTCGGCCGAGATGGTCGCCAACTCCGACCGTACCGATGTTGCCGCCATCGCATCGCGCAGCTGCGCGGCACTCTATGGCCTGGAGGTGCTGGAGCCCAACATCCAGGACTCGGACAACAACTACACGCGGTTCGTCGTCATTAGCCGCGAGCCGCGCGTCTACCCCGGCGCCAACCGCACCTCGCTCATGATCACCACGGCCAACGAGCCGGGCGCTCTCTACCGCGTGCTCGAGCGCTTCTACGCGCTCAACATCAACCTCATCAAGCTCGAGAGCCGCCCCATCCCCGGGCACGACTTTGAGTTTATGTTCTACTTTGACCTGGACTGCCCCTTCGGCAGCAAGGCCCTCGACGACCTGCTCGATTCCATCGACGACGTGTGCGAGAGCTTAACCTACTTTGGCAGCTACACGGAGGTGCTCTAGATGACCGATACTGCCGCAACCCGCCCCTACGGCGTGCTGGGCCGCGTGCTGGGCCACAGCTACACCCCGACCATCTACAAGGAGCTCGCGGGCCTGGAGTACGTGCGTTTTGAGCGCGAGCCCGAGGACCTCGGGGCCTTTATGACCGGCGACGAGTGGGAGGGTACCAACGTGACCATCCCCTACAAGCGCGCCGTCATGGCGTACCTAGACGAGCTGAGCCCGCTCGCCGAGCGCATGGGCAACGTCAACACCATCACGCGCCTGCCCGACGGCCGCCTGCGCGGCGACAACACCGACTACTTCGGTTTCCAGTGTCTGGTCGAAGAGCTGGGTGTCGAGGTTTCCGGCAAGAAGGCCCTCGTGCTCGGGGCCACCGGCGGTGCCGGCACCACGGCAAGCATGGTGCTCGGCGACCTAGGCGCCATCGTCGTGCCCGTGGGCCGCACGAGCGAGGTCAACTACGGCAACATCGCGCAGCAATCCGACGCCGCGCTGCTCGTCAACTGCACGCCCGCCGGCATGTTCCCCCACTGCCCCGACGCACCCTGCACGCTCGAGGGCCTCGATGCGCTCGAGGGCATCATCGACATTGTCTACAACCCCGCCCGCACGGGACTCATGCTCGAGGCCGAGCGCCGCGGCATCCCCTGCATCGGCGGCCTGCTCATGCTTGTGGCCCAGGCGGCACAGGCCGTTGAGCGCTACACCGGCCAGGTCACCCCGCGCGAGCGCATCCTGGACGTCACGGAGCGCCTGTCCCGCCATGAGCAGAACATCGCCCTGATCGGCATGCCAGGCTCAGGCAAGACCCGTGTAGGCGAGCAAATCGCCCTACTCACCGGCCGAGAGCACATCGACCTGGACCGCGCCCTCGAGGAGCGCCTCGGCATGCCCTGCGCCGACTTTATCGTTGAGCGCGGCGAGGCGGCCTTCCGCGAGCAGGAGACGGCGGCCTTGGCCGACATTTCTAAGCGCAGCGGCCTGGTGCTCTCCACCGGCGGCGGCGTGGTAACGCGCGACGAGAATTATCCGCTGCTGCATCAGAACAGCCAGATCGTGATGCTCAACCGCAAGCTCGAAGAGCTCGCCCACAAAGGCCGCCCCATCACCGCCCGCGACGGCATCGACAAGCTGGCCGAGCAGCGCATGCCACGCTACCGCGCTTGGGCCGACTGCATCATCGACTCGCGCGACAGCGCCGCCAACACCGCCCAGGCCCTCCTCGACACCCTCTAACCAAAAACCACCACAAAGGGGACAGACACCTTTGTGGTGGTTTTCCCAACTGCAAAGGAAGCAACCATGAAAGCACTCGTCATCAACGGCCCCAACCTCAACATGCTCGGCATTCGCGAGCCGGGCATCTACGGCAGCGACAACTATGACCGCCTGGTCCAGATCTGCAAGGAAGCCGGCACCGCGCAGGGCTTTGACGAGGTCGAGTTGTTCCAGTCCAACCACGAGGGTAGCATCGTCGACAAGATCCAGGAGGCCTACGGCAAGGTCGACGGCATCGTCATCAACCCGGCCGCTTACACGCACACGAGTGTGGCGATCCTGGACGCCCTCAAGGCCGTCGCCATCCCCGCCGTCGAGGTCCACATCAGCGCCGTCGAAACGCGCGAGGACTTCCGCCAGGTGAGCTACGCGCGTCTAGCCTGCTTCGCCACCATCACCGGCGAGGGGTTACAAGGCTACGCCCACGCCCTGGAGCTGCTGAAAGAGCATCTCCAGAAGTAATCGAGCGGTGCCAATTCACGAACGCTGATTCATGTGACCGCAAAGCCAACGCCGGCAGTAGCAACCTCGCTGCTGCCGGCGTTTTCTTACTGGCATATAATCGTTGCAGTCAAACAACGCTTGGAGACCCGCATGCTGAGCATTCACCTGGGAGATTACCCCGGTTCTATCTACGATACCGAGACCTACTTTAGGAACTCGTACCTGGATTCCTGGTTCGAGGACCCCCTGGCGGCGCAGATGATTAAAGGTGTTGACGGTTCAGAGCTCATCGGCCCCCACAACATCATCAGCAAACAGCTCGGTTCGATCACCCCGCTCGAACTGTCCGGCGGCGTTAAGACGCTGTTGCTGGTACGCAATCTCCCAAGCATGGTGTTCAACGCCTCCACCTGCGGCGACAACTGCGCTCGCTGGTTGCTTAAAATTGGCAAAGAGCAAGACGTCCTTGTAACCCTTTACCACATCATGAAATTCCCTTGGAAGCGTTTTGAGATCCGCATCGATAACGATGGCCGCATCGTCAGGAACATGCAGGAGTTTGTCGGTGCCACCAATGACTTCTTGGATGTTGATGAATAATGAGGGGAACGCATGCCGTTGTCGTCGAGCGCGCAAAAGTAAAGTACACGCTCACCTTTAAACGCAACATTTCCTTCATCCGCGGCAACAGCGGAACCGGCAAAACGACACTCATATCAATGATTCGCGACTACAACGACCGAGGACAAGAAAGCGGCGTCAAGCTTAGCTGTGACGTACCCTGCGAAACGCTTTCCGGTAGGCGTTGGGAGCGCGAGCTTTCGATGATCGAGGACTCTATCGTCTTTCTGGATGAAGGCAACGAGTTTATCTACTCGAAAGACTTCGCCAGAGCGGTCAACGGGTCATCGAACTATTTTGTTCTGATATCCCGACGCGATGCCAACGAACTCCCCTACAGCGTCGACGAGATCCTAAAGCTGGTCAACACAACGAGCAAGGTAATCAATGGACGCAAAAGCGATAAGCGCTTTTACTCGGTGACCAAACCAGTATATGATCACACGGCAAACATGCTCTACCAGGACCTTAACGTGGGGTTCGACAATCCCGACGCCGTGATTGTCGAGGATAGCAAGTCTGGGTATCAATTCTACAGTGCCCTTTGCAACCGGCTGGGAATCCCCTGCTATACCGCCACCGGCGTAGCGAATCTAAAACGAACAATTCATGAATGCCATGAACAAAATGTGCTGGCTATTGGAGACGGAGCAGCATTCGGTCCTTATATCGATAAGGCGTTGGGGCAGCGCGTTTACAAGAATGTTCGCTTGTTCCTCCCCGAATCATTCGAGTGGACACTTCTGCGCTCCGGGCTTATCCCCAGCAACGATATCCCAAAGATCCTCGAGGACCCCTCGAGCTACATCGAAAGCCGTGACTACCTGAGCTGGGAGCGATTCTTCACCGATGTATTGATCAAGTACTCGGCAGACACTCGCTACGCCTACAGAAAAGCAAAGCTCAATGAGCAGTACCTCAAGCCGCAGGCGATAAGTGCCGTATCGAAAGTCTTACCAGAGTGCTTGAGGGCAGAATAGATACGCCTCTTGAAACTATTCGAACCCCAAGGCTACGCCCACGCGCTGGAGCTGCTGAAAGAGCATCTGCTACACTAATCCTTGGGACAAAGCCATCAGGTTTGTTTGTCCCAAATCTTAAGCAACTGTTCGATTGACATACAAAGGAGCATATCCATGTCCCAGTACGATTACCTCGTCGTCGGTGCCGGCCTTTCGGGCGCCGTCTTTGCCAACGCCGCCAAGCGCGCCGGCAAGTCGGTCCTGGTCATCGACCGCCGCGACCACATCGCCGGCAACATCTACACCGAGGACGTCGAGGGCATCCAGGTCCACCGCTACGGCGCGCACATCTTCCACACCTCCATGAAGGACGTCTGGGACTACGTCAACCGCTTCGCCGAGTTCAACAACTACGTCAACTCGCCGGTCGCCAACTTCCATGGCAACATGTACAACATGCCCTTCAACATGAACACCTTCGCCAAGATGTGGCCGGGCGTCGTCACACCGGCCGATGCCAAGGCCAAGATCGCCGAGCAGGTGGCCGCCGAGAACATCGGCGAGCCGGCAAACCTGGAGGAGCAGGCTCTGTCCCTCGTCGGCCGTGACATCTTCGAGACGCTCGTGAAGGGCTACACCGAGAAGCAGTGGGGCCGCGACTGCAAGGACCTGCCCGCGAGCATCATCAAGCGCCTCCCCTGCCGCTTCACCTACGACAACAACTACTTCAACGACCGCTACCAGGGCATCCCCATGGGCGGCTACACCAAGATGGTCGCCAACATGCTCGAGGGCGTCGAGGTCCGCTGCGGCGTGGAGTACAAGGAGCTGGCCGCCGCCGAGCCCGACATCGCCGCCAAGACGATCTACTGCGGCCCCATCGACGCGTTCTACGACTTTAAGCTGGGCACGCTGGAGTACCGCAGCCTGCGCTTCGAGACCGAGACGCTCGACGAGCAGGACCACCAGGGCGTCGCCGTGGTCAACTACACCGAGCGCGAGATCCCCTACACGCGCATCATCGAGCACAAGCACTTCGAGTTCGGCACGCAGGACAAAACCGTCATCACGCGCGAGTACCCGGCCGACTGGAAGCCCGGCGACGAGCCCTACTACCCCATCAACGACGCCAAGAACGAGGCTCTGTACAAGCAGTACGAGGAGCTGGCGGCGCAGGAGGGCGACGTGATCTTCGCCGGTCGCCTGGGCGGCTACAAGTACTACGACATGGACAAGGCCATCGCCGCGGCCTTCGAGCTCGTCCGCAACGAGCTTGGCGTGGAGCCGACGGAGGCGTAGACAGGGCGGACCGTCGCAAACCGAAGCAAATCGAACAGGGCGACTCACGGCACCTTACCGTGAGTCGCCCTTATTCGTTGTTCATTTAATTTCGAGGATTCATCTGGAGTCTAATACCTCGATAGAATCTCGTCTCTATTATCTTTGAGATACTCATCCAAATCCGGCACAGCAAATTGAACATAGCCCCTCTGAGGCGCCTGGATTACTTCTCGCGAAAGCAGCTTGGCCCTAACAGAACTCAGCTCGCTCGTCTTTTTGCCAAGGCGTTTAGCTAAATCCGAGGTCTTGGATTGCCTACTATCCTCGCACATGGCATACAGGTAGTTGATTTCATTACGGGAAAGACCCGAAATTGCAGGCTCGTGAACCACGTCGTGGAAACGCGCTTCGGCGAGCAGGATACCTTCATCAACATCGCGCCCAGTAACGAGAGTTGATTTCTCCCGATGAAGGTTGGCGCGCTGCCAGATTGAATACCCAACAAGTTGAACTAAATACGCATAACCTTTTGTTGCTCTCGCCGCTCGTGATAGCAAATCCCCGTCGAGAGAAAGACCGGTCACGTTAAAGCTATCACTCAAAGAAAGTGCAATCTCGATTTGGTTGATAGGAGCCAGGTCTTCAGGAACCGCGCGACGAAGAAAAGTAAGGGCCTTACCGTTAATGAGATCCATAACGCCCGATGGCAATCCGGCAAAGGCAAGAGCGATGTTGACTTTCTCCCCGATGAGTAATTGAACTGTTGAGGCAATGATGCGCATTTCCTCAACTGGGGCATCTTGGACTTCATCAACAGCGATAAACAGACCCTTTGAGCCCTGTGCAATCTGCTTTAGTTTTGCACGAAGGCTCATTTCGCTTGAAGAAATGTCCAACTTGGCAGAAGCAATACCAACGTTAACGCCAAGCGAAGCGGAGGAAAAAGTAAGTTGGTCTTGAATCTGCTCCATAAGATCGTGCGACAAACGCGGACCGGCCGAAACAACAACGGCCTTCCAGCCCAGTTCAATCGCTCGGTCGCGCAGATCGCAAAGAAGAACCGTTTTTCCCGACCCGCGCGGACCTGTAATTCGCATAAGACGTGCGGGGGCGCCAACGCCGGCCATGAGACCTTCCACGAACTCGAGAGAGATATCATCACGACCGATGATTCGAGGAGGCTCCGCACCGGCGGTCGGACGAAACGGATTGTAGAACTTGGCTTTGTCCATTAGCATCAACCTCGAGCAAAAGTCGCTAATAAATATTTATAAATAATTATATACGTAAATAAAACTTTATAAACAGCTATAAATATAATCGACAACCGGAAGATAGTTCGCCTTACAAGAGAGTTCCATTCAGACCGGCAGCATCTGGATACGAAAAGTGCAGGCGTGCAATGACTCAATCATGTTGCAACGACAAATCAAAATATCATCGATTGTAAGAACAAAATCGTTAGGGAATTCCCTAAAAGATGTTAACGCAACGGCAACTTTGCGCCCGTCGACAGCACGGCTGTGCACGAAGGACAAGATGCGGCAAGTTTATTCTTCTTATCTGCAGCTCAAGGAATGTCAGACGAAGTAGCTTCAAATGACATCTAACCAACAGAAAAGAAGTCCCGCTCACCGAAAGGCTGGCATCTTCTGCTAGTTTAGCTAACTAAAGCTGCAAGATTAATGGTATTTAGTAGATATGCTGCAACCTCAAACGAAGGGGGACTAATGAAAAAAGCAATACCGCTAGTAATGAGTGCATTAATGGCGACGTCTTTTACAGGTGTTCCGGCCATTGCCCAAGCAAAAACTCCAGCAGCAAGGACGGCGAGCGAAAAGCAAGAGACGCAGTGCGATTTGAGCAATTGCGATTTAAGGCAAAGAAATTATAGAAGCAACTTTATCGAAGGCAACGGTCCCGACAAAGACACCTTTGTTGTCGTTGACAGAAATACGAACAGGGAAGTCGATAAATCACAATATAAATTCACCTTCCAAAAACTGTCTGAAGAGGGATATTGGGAAGAAGCAGGCGAGAGTTTTCCCACCAAAAAGGGAAGCTACATTATTTATGCGGTTGCGACAAAAGACGGCAAATACTCAGGCCAAACTTACGGCACGAGCTTCAGTATTGTAGCGAAGAACGATTTGGCACTTGCCACCATGCAAAACGGTTGCTCCAACTACGCTTATACTGGAAAGCAAATTAAGCCATCCATAACTCTGATAGATGCCGAAGGCAAAACAATAGATCCGTCGTGCTACCGATTAAACTATGTTGACTCTAATTGGACATCCCTGACAGAAGCTCCAACAGAACCAGGTCAGTACTATGTAAGTGCAGTCGCCATAGAAGGAAAAGGTTACACGGGGACCAGCTATAGCCAATACATTAAAATTGTCGACGCTACAAACATCTCCAGCTTTGATTTCTACAGCACCGGAGGGGCAGTTGTCGCTGGAAGTCTACCCATGTTTTCCTCAAGCACGCAATACGTAAACGAAAACGGTGCCTTGATTAACGTACAGCTTGAGCAAAACCGGGACTTTGAAGTATCTGGATATTCAACTTCTTCCGATAGTAGCAATCCAACAGAAACAGCCCCAACTGAACCAGGCACCTATTGGGCAATTCTAAGTGGTATCGGGAATTATTCAGGAACAACAAAGGCTCAATTCACCGTTAAAGCCGCCAACGATTTGGCCTTCTGCAACATTTACACCAACCATAACTATGAGTTGAACGAGGATATCGTCAAGCCAATTACAGTCAAAGACTCTAAGGGCAATATCGTCGACCCATCGGAATACACTCTCGTGTTTTCCCAATACGGAGTTGACCTTACTGAAGTGCCCACTACAGTTGGAAGTTACAGTGTTAGGGCCGTTGCAAAAGAGGGATCTTCAAAAGTAGGAGAAACCTATAGCACATCCCTAGAAATTAAGGACCCGTTTGACCTCAATTGCTTGAGCGTAGCGAACAACATAGATGGAATTCCTCTAGGCTATACTCCCCATATAAAACTAGCCTCCTACACAAAAACCAGCGAATATTATTACCAAGACGACGACTTCGTAATTGACCACTACGAGTCCTTTGCTTCAGTAGATTTGGGTAAAGAAGCACCTAAAGAATCTGGAAATTATTATGCGGTATTAAAACCTTCAAAGAACAGCAGGCTGCATGGCGAAGCACGAGTAAGCGTACGCTATGGAGACCGACTTTCACTCGAAGACGTCCAGAATACCTCTCAGTATTATGGAAACACGTTCGATCCAGCAAGCAATGATGGAAAGTTTGGACTGAGACTCAGCACAGTGGCTGGCGAATATCTTGATTCATGCAGCGACTATGAGCTTACCTACTATCTCAATGGAAAACAGGTAAATTCCCCAACAGAACCTGGCACATATACGTGCACGGTCAAACCCAAAGAGGGCTCAGGACTTAAGGGCCAGACCGCATCGATTCAACTGACTGTCGCAGATCCATACGATATCTCGAATTACTACAACTGGCGATACGCCGCAACAGGCGATCAGTCTACGTTCAACTTGAACATGAATAGTATTAACAACGATGGGGAAAGCATCACCCATAGCCTGGATCCTTCAACAGACTTCACCATAACGGACATCAAAGATACGCATGGCAAATCACTGGGAACGGTAATGCCCAGCGAGCCAGGAAACTACACATTCACGTTTGAGGGACAGGGCCAATATCACGGCACTCTCGTTCGCGAACTAACAATATTTAACCGCAATGACCTGATGATGTGCGACGGCTCAATCGACGGTTTGAACCTCTACCAAGGAAGGGGCAGCCTCTTCCATCGAGTTGGCGAAGCCCCAAAGATTACGCTAACAGACTTTGATGGAGCCCCCTTAAAGGAAGGAAGCGATTTCAGATTAGAATACGCCCCTTATGATGAAGGCACGCCCGGAGAAGAGCTCGAAACAAACGATTTATTATGGTCAAATAAGCTACCCGCAAAAGGGGGAGCTTATTATGTTCGAGCAAAAGCTCTAACAAATTCAAAATACACGGGCAAGTTAGGCTTTGGAATGGTTTCCTTCTTGGAGCATAACGACATAATGCTTGCCACCCCGTCATTTAATAGCAGCGTGTCGATTCAAAAGAACGAATGGGGCTACGAAACCTACAGTACATTATTTACGGGCAAAAACATTGATTTTGGCCTTAACCTATACGATGGAGATAAAAAGCTTGTTGCAAACAAAGACTACACGATAAAAATCACGGGAAACAAATATCCCGGTCAAGCAAGTATAACCTGCAAAGGAATCGGCTCTTACACAGGAGAATGGCTGGGGGGCGTATGCGTTGTCGTCGACCTTTCCAAGTCAAATATCGAAATTGACGATATCCTGGCTGAGACGTTCGACGGAAATAAAAAGAGGCCGCTCCCCCGCATTTCTTCCAATGGATTCGAGCTCGTACCAGGCAAAAACGTCGCCGTTGCATATGACAACAATATTGGAGCCGGAACGGGAACGGTCACGTTTAACGGCAAAGGCATTTACAACGGTTGCATCGGGTCAGTCTCAAAAGATTTTAGGATTTCAGGAGACCCAATCAACTCTGCAGATGTAGCCATTGAAGAGGGGTCGATCTACAACGGTAAAGAACAAAAGCCAGGGGTATCCGTATCTCTCAATGGGACGATGCTATTAGAAGGAACCGATTACACAGTAACTTACGAGAGCAACGTCAATGCAGGCACTGCAAAGGCAATCGTGAAGGGAATCGGCAGGTACGAAGGACTTGTTGAGAAGACCTTCGAAATCGGAAAAGCTGACATATCGGACGCGACCGTCGACATCGATGCGCAGACGTACACGGGTGGCTCCATTAATCCGACGCCGCGGGTAAAGATGGGCTCAAAGGACCTCGTTCTCGAAGAGGACTACGCTATCACGGGCTACGAGAACAATGTCGAGCCTGGAACGGCAACGCTAACGATTGAAGGGCGCGGCAACTACGAGGGAACCGCGACCGGCAATTTTGACATCACCCGCGAAGTAGGAACTAGCCGCATCTCGGGACAGACAAGATTTGACACCATGGCATCCCTTTGCGAAAAGGGCGGTTGGAACGCAGGCGGAACCGTCATCCTCGCGTATGCAGCCAACTACCCCGACGCACTTGCAGCGGCTGCATTAGCTGGTGACAAGGACTCACCCATTCTTTTAACGGACGGAGGCAACCTTACAGAGCAAACCAAGAATCAAATTGAGAGGCTCTCGCCCACAGAGGTGGTCGTCGTAGGCGGCCCAGCGGCCATTAATGATTCGGTACTCAGGAGTGCCCAATCTGCGGCACCCAAGGCAAACGTAAGACGAATTTGGGGGCAAACCCGCTACGTGACATCCCTCAACATCATGAACGATCTTTCAAACGACTCAGACACCGTTGTGATTGCCACGGGAGCAAATTTTGCAGACGCCCTGTCCATTAGTCCCTACTCCTACGCATCAGCTTCACCCATCATCCTCTGCGATCCAACAAGTGGACTTTCAAACGAAGCGCTCGAAGCCATCAGAAACGGCGGTTACTCAAAAGCAGTAATCGTAGGTGGAATCAATGCGGTACCCGAATCAGTCCTCCCAAAGCTGCAGGATTGCGGAATTAGCAATATAACGCGTCTTTCTGGCGAAACACGTTATGAGACCAGCCAAAAGATTGCTGAGTTTGAACTCTCACAAGGTCTCGGCTTTGGTGTCGACGGGATTACGTTGGCGACAGGAGGAAACTTCCCAGACGCCCTCGCCGCCGGCCCTGTTGCCGGACGCAGGCTTTCTCCGCTTCTCTTAGTAGACCAAGGAGCGGTTTCCGCCTCGCAATGGTTATCGTCAAGGTCCGATAGCATCTCTGGCGCACTTATCGTTGGTGGCGAGAATGCGATTAGCGACCAGGACGCCCAAAGCCTGGCATCTGCCATGAGAATTTAGTTAGACCTAACAAGTAAGGGGTCCGACGCATTGGGGCACGGATCCCTTACGGCAGATTAGAGCAAAGGCTTGTTAACAAGCAGATAGATTTAAAATGGCCTGCCGGTCGAGGATTGGAATCTCGACCGGCAGGCCCCTCGACGATGGCCTACTGTGGAGAAGTTCCATAGAATTAAACACCGATTTCGAAAAGCCCGCTTTCCAACGCAACGCATCGAAAGGTGGACCCAAAATGAAGAAAACCGCGCCCGTCTTATTCATAAGCAGTTTAATTACCATGCTTGCCTTATTTGTTGCCCCCTCGCAAGCGGCGGCATACACCGCCAAGGGCATCACCAATTCAACCGGTCTTGCGTACGACGACGTCTACGGCGTTGTAAACGACAGAGCAATCATGAAAACCAACAGTGGCTCAATCGACCTTGTCGACTCTAATGGTGCCGTTAAACGAGCAACAAAGAACGGCACCGGTTGGTACATTAACGACGCGCCGAGCTGGAACAACCCACTGGAATCCGCGTTGGCCACCTTCGGCAACGGCTACATTACACTTTCCAACACCGTTACCGACAATGGCGGGTTATTTACGTGCGGCTTGGCAGATGCGACGACGGGCGATGACCTTATTACCCTTAACAAAACCACGGCCGACATCGCGGTCTCGCCCGATGGAAGCAGATATGTAGTCGCAGACTACTTTCAAAACACCGTGAAGCTCTCGCTCTACAAAGGCCACTCATCCACTCTTCTGGACACCATCGAAATTATGGGCACAACCGAAGCTGCCGTAGAGTGGACCAATAGCGCAAACGAGTTCAAGGCAACCATCAGGTTTATCGAAGATGGCGGCGATCACACCGACGAAGATCTCGAAGATCACTACTACACCATCGATGGCGACAAGCTCAAGGAGATCAAAGACCCCGAGAGCGCAAAGACCATGGTGCAGGGCAAGAACCACAAGGGCGAATCCTTTACGGTCACAACAAGCGCCGCAACCAAGCTTACATCGATAACCTACAACGGAACAACGACAACCCTGCCGAGCAAATACAGCGAAGTCAACGTTCAGGGTGACTACATTTTCACTACAGATGCACAAACATTAATCAAGGAATGCTTCGACTACAGCGGCGACAAAGTCACCCTGTTCAAGAGCTACAGGTCAGTCGTAGCCTTCCCCGGAGCCCAAAAGTATCTCTGTCATATATATGAACCCGTAAACAGCAGATACGTTCACCGATTCCTCGTACTGTCATACGACGGAAAACAGATTGCCAGCGTATCGAACGATGACGTGTCGTACGACCCTATCGAAGGCGCGAAGCTTACCGCTTGTGGCAGTTACGCCCAGCTGGATTATACTGATGGCTACTACTGGTACTCGGCCCTTATCGATAACACGGGGGCAGTCCTGGTGACAGGCTACCAAAACATCACGCTCGCAGACGGATATATCGTGGCCGTCGTTGATTCGGGATCGCAATATGCAACATCATATGTTTTTACCGCCGACACTCTAAAACCCATTGGAAGCGTTGAATCCTGTGAATCGCTTGCGCCAGTCACGGTCAACAATAAGACCTACTTTGTCGCAAACCCCATCGACACGGAAACCTCTGCAGTCATCGCCCACGTCTATGATCCCCAAAACGGACTTAATCCCCTTACGATTGGCACATATTCCGTCGCGACCATGAAGACCGCAACGTACAGGACGAGCAATTCCCCGTACAACTCTTCCGCCAAGGCCTGGTGGGCCCAAGATTCCCGGGGGTACTGGGGCTTGGTCAAAGACGATGGCACCGTAATTGTTCCGTTTAAGTATTCTGATTACTGCGACCTGAATCTTTCCGATTCCAAGGTGTTGGTTAAATCGAGCGGCAAATGGTGGTTCTACGACACAACTGAGACCAGCAATCCCAATCCCGATCCGACGCCCGACCCCACTCCCGATCCTACTCCCGAACCCAGTCCCGACCCCAATCCCAATCCGAATCGTCAACCGCAGCCCAGCCCCGATCAAAACGGCCTGCGCCGCATCTTCGGCCAAACAAGATATCAGACGATGGCCGCGCTCGTCGAAAAGGGTGAATGGAAACAGGGCGGCACCGCAATCGTTGCATCAGGTGGCAATTTTCCCGATGCGCTATCCGCATCCTCGTTGGCAGGACTCTTGGATGCTCCGGTCATTCTTACCGAGAGCTCAAGCCTCAGCACCGAAGCATCGACTGAACTCCAAAATCTTGCACCTACGAAGGTGTATGTCATGGGTGGCGAAAGCGCCATTAGCGCCTCCACCTATAAGCAGATCCAGAACATCACGGGAAAGAAATGCGCGGTTGAACGCATTGCAGGCCAGACTCGTTACGAGACGTGCATGAAGATCGCAAGCCACCCGGCCTTTAAACAGGCCAAGACGGTGATCATCGTAACGGGTACCAATTATGCCGACGCCCTATCGATAAGTCCTTACGCGTATAAGAAAGGCTATCCAATCCTGCTCTGCGATCCCGTGAAGGGCTTAACAAATGAAGAGTTCGACTTTGTGCACGAGATGTGCTACGACTACGCAATCCTTGTCGGAGGCACAAGCGCTGTACCCCAGCATGTAGAAACCCAGCTCAAGTGGCTTGCACTTAACGATCACATCAGGCTCTCCGGTGCGACAAGGTTCGAAACGAGCGCCGAAATCCTCGACTTTGAAACCCGTACCACCAGTCTCAAAACTGATGGAATGTTCCTGGCAACCGGCAAGAACTTCCCCGATGCCTTGGCAGCCGGCCCCGTTGCCGCCAAAAAGGGTACTTCCCTCTTACTCGTTGACCCCGGCATGCAAACCACATGCAAGACACTGGGTGAGTACATGGACTCGATTTCGAATGCCTATATTGTGGGAGGTACGGCGGTCATTCCCCAGAATGACGTCCAAACCCTTGCAAAGGCTCTCGGCCTAAACGTTCTCTAGCCGTTCATTAAAAGCCCCCTCAAAGGAAATCGCCAATCGATTATTCCTTTAAGGGGGCACATTTATGTCTGTAAAACCCAAACACTCTAGAATCTAGTCAAGACAGGCATCCAAGCTGCCATCACGAACAAGCTCGGCAAAAGGCTTAGGCAAAACGCCGTTGGCCTCAAGCTCACCAAGAAGGCTCGTCATAATCGCATCATTGCCGCCTGACTCGGTATTAACGTGGCACAGGGCAACCTCTTGGGTATCGGGCACATATTCCAAAAGCTGATCGGCCGTTGCCGCAACAACAGGAACGCCGGCAATGGTCTCAATAACCTTAAGCCATACGTCATCGGCTACAAGACAATGCTTCTTGATAAGATCGGCATCGTAGGTCATGGGCGGAAAGAGCTTGGGATCGAACAGCGTGCCAGCACCCGTAGTTGCGAACATACGCATCGAAGGACGGCCGACCAGCCCTTCATGATAATGAGGAGCCTCGTAAATCCACTGGTCGTACGGTTTAAGCGAGCCATCATTATTAAACATAATCAAATGCGTGCGCGAAGCCACAATAGCATCGGGATGCGAAGCATGGCACGCCAAAAGCGTCTCGATCATGTTCCTGCGATAGATAAGGTCATCGTCGATCGTTACCACAAGGTCATCTGGAAAGTCGCGAAACGCCCAGTAATACTTCTTATGCGGCTTAAGGTCCTCATCAACCCAGCGAATCTCAAAGTCGTTCCAAAGCATTTCTTTGAGCGAATCAGGCAGATCGGCTTCCCTATTGGGAAAATCGCTCTTGGCAAGGTAGAGCACGATTTTATCGGGAAGCCGAGACTGTCCAAAAATCGACCTAAGTGTCATCCAGATGGTATTCATTCGGGGAGGATACGACGTAAGCGTTACGATGACGCGGCGATCGCCAGAAACACTCGTGCGCATATGCGAGAGAACGCGACGCAACTTGTTCTTCTTATCGGCCACCCACGAAACATCGGACATAGATATCTCTCCCCCATCGGAACCATCCGTAACGACTTGAAAACAACTAACAATTTTCGGCGGATGGGCCGGTCGCGTCAATGCAAATATACGTTAATAAAAGTCGAGTCCCAGCGTACGAGCAAGAGACAGAGCATCGATTTCCGAAACAGCGCTCGTGCCGCCAACGACAGTTGCGACATTAACGTTTCCACGGTAATTCGCAAGCACAGTATGGGCGTATTCAATGCCAGGATCGACGAGCAGCAACGGGGCGCGCAGCTTTCCTGCGACAGGACCCGCGGCAAGCGCATCTGGGAAGTTCTTTCCCGTTGCCAAGTATACGTTCGAAACATTCATGCCGGCGTTCACGGCATACGACATAATCTTGGCACTCGTCTCGTAACGCGTGGCTCCAGCAAGGCGTGTAATAGAACCGGAGGAGATGCCAGCACTCGTTAACTGCTGTTTTACGCGCTCGGGAACAGCAGCGGTGCCACCAACAAGAATCGCACGCTTAAAGCCAGCTCCAGAAATGTAGGAGATTGCATCGGCGGAAAGCCCATTGGAGCCGCACAAGAAGATGGGAGACTTATAGGCAAACGCAAACGGACTGACGGACAGCGCGTCGGCGTAGTTAAACCCGGTTGCTACGATTAGGGTATCGGAAGCGCTACTCTTTTGACGCACGCGCTTGGCAATTGCAAGACTCGTCTCTAAGCGCGTGTCGCCTGCGATGCGGAACACCTTGCAGCCGTCAGCCGCATAATATGCAGCGGTATCGACCGCCGCCTTCGAAACCGCGGCTTCGCCGCCAACAACGTAAATAACCTTGGGGCTTAGCTGCTCGATCATGTCGGCAGCATCGACAGAAAGCGAATTGGGTTCGGTCAGAACGATAGGCGCATCGTAGGCCCCGGCGAGCGAAGCCGCAGCAAGGGCGTCAGGATAGTTGGAACCGCTCGCAAGCACAACGGTACGTCCGGCCTTCCAAGGGGCCTTGGGAAGCAAAGCGGCCATAGTTGCATAGCGCGTATCACCGGCAGCGCGATACATGCCTGGCACGGGGCAGGCAGGACCCTTATATTCCGGATACTCGCGATTGCCATAGTCGGTATATGGACTCGTATAAGCAGCGGCCCAGCCATAATGATTAAGCTCATCACGCATCGTGCTGTCACAGCGCAAGAACAGCTCGTGGCTCACATCGCGGAAATAGCCGCCGTCGTTTCCTTCAGGATACGTTGACGTATGCAAAATAGGGTCGTCCCACGTAACGTCGACGTGATACCAGCCGTTATTTTCCATCTGAACCATATTCCATGCATGCTGCATAGAATCGCTACCCACATATATTGCAGGAACGCCGGCGCGTCTCAGAAGTAGCTTGTAAGCAAGCGAGTAACCTTGGCAGACTGCTTTACCGTTTGCAAGTGCGCCATACGCCGTACGTGAAGGAGATATCACCTCGTTCACAGCGGACCTATCATAGACACAATTACGCACCAGATAGTCATGGAGCGCCTGAACGATCTGGAATCGCGTAGCGTTGTCGGGAATCCAAGTCAACGCCTCCGAAACCTTAGCCTCAGTCACATTGATAACATCCGGCACCGTATTGGTGGGAACCACGTAATACAGCGAAATAGAAGTCAAGCGCTCAGTGCGCTGCGGACTGCCATTCCCGTTGGAGTCGATATACCCAAACCCAAACTGCGATGCGGCCCAATAGTATTCAGGATCTACTGCAACGACACCCAAGGCATCCCAAAAATCGCCAACGGTATAGCCCCCATCGGACACATCGACAGAAGACAGACAGTTGCCCCACCCGGCAGTAATACGAACGACAATCTCGGAAGCTGCCTTGGAAATGGACTCGCCATCAACCGAAGCCGCCATGGCATCGGAGACATCCGAGCCGTCACTGTCCTGTACAACGTAATCAAACGCATCGACCGTGTCGTAGCAAATTGGTTCGCCATAACCCACCGTCGGGACAAAGGCAGACACCACCGTCAAGATTAGGAGCAATAGGACAGTTGGAGCTTGTTTCTTAACTAGCATGTCTCCCCCCTCGGGTCGAAAACATATGTCAATACCATTCTCTCCGGTAGTGCGCATATTTAGTCAACCCCTGAGCACAGAGGGTCGTTTGATTCGGTAAACGGTCAAGCCGCAAAGATATGTTGAGGAATCGAGAACGCAATTGGCAAAAGACAGCAATCAAAGCCGAACAAAAGGCCTGCTGGGTCCCATTTAGAGGAACCCCAGCAGGCCTATCAAGAAAATATATGGTAGCGAAAAACTAAGCGCCATTAACGCCAAGTGCTCTGGTAATCGATATAGCTTCGGCGTTGCCAATAGCACTTGTTCCGCCGACAAAAGTCACGCGCGACACCTCGCCCTTGTACTTTGACAAGAAGCTGCATGCCTCATGTGCTCCCGGGTCGACGAGCAGCAGCGGTGCCAGATGCTTGCCCGAAAGCGCGCCCGCGGCAAGTGCGTCGGGGAAGTTTTGACCCGTTGCCAAATAGGCGCCGTCCATGGTGAAGCCAACGTTTTGTTTAAGCTCGAACTCGGCAATCTTAGCGCTAGTCGCGTAGCGGGTATCACCCGAAAGTCGCGTAATGTCACCAATACCCTGAGCCTTTAATTGAGACGCCACCGATGCGGGAACGGCAGAGGCTCCACCAACAATGACAGCCTTTTTATAACCAGCTTTCTTAATCGCTTTTAGGGCAGAATCAGACAATCCAGACGACGGACTGGAAAGTACAACCGGACTCCCCGTAGCAAACGCATACGGGCTAATAGAGAGGGCGTCGGCGTAATTGGTGCCTGTCGTAACGATTACCGTATCCGAAGGACTCGAGAGCGAAGAGGCAACCTTAAGGCTCGTGTCATACCTCGTGTCTCCAGCAATTCGCTGGATGTTTGATTCAGATCCAATTAGCTGAGCAATGCGACGCTCAACCTTTGTGGACACCGCAGCATTGCCGCCAATAATATAAACGCGCGCGGGCTTGAGGTTCTGGATGCGCCATTCGGTCTCCGTAGAGAGTCCATTCGGATCGGTAAGCATAATCGGCGCATTCAAGTCGCCTGCAAGCGCAGAGGCAGCAAGTGCGTCAGGATAGTTGGCTCCACTTGCTAGGACAATAGATCCACCTTGTTGCCAATTACCTTGATCAAACAATAGGCCTGCGGTCTCATAACGGGTGCCACCCGCAAGGCGCGGCATAGAGCCCACAACAGCACGATACGTATCGGCGGTAAAGGACGGAATATCCTTGGCGGCAAACACCCTTCCCTCAGAATTCTGCCATGTTATGGGAACATCCCATGAGTATTGGCTTGGCAGGAACGAATCGGTGCCGACAAACACAAAGCCATCGCCGAACTTAACCTCTTGCAAAGAAGTGCAACCGTAGAAGAATGAATTCATTTCTCGAGCTGCAGACATATCAAATGAGCTCAGGTCGAGCCACTTAAGAGAGCTGCAGCTATAAAATACACCATACGCATTGGTGACGGACGACGTATCAAAGCTTGAGAGATCAACCGATACAAGTGAAGAGCATCCCGAAAACATACTATTCATTTCACTGACGTTCGAAGTGTCAAACGATGTAACGTCTACGGTCCTCAAGGAATCGCAGTCATAAAACATCCCACTCATCCAAGACACTTTACTCGTATCGAAAGAAGAAAGATCTAGGCTTTTTAGGGCCCTGCAGTCTTTAAACATCCAAAACATTCTCTCAACCTTGGATGTATCAAACTTCGACAGGTCTAATGACCCAAGAGACGAGCAGCCTTGGAACATATAGCTCATGTCTGTGGCATTCGATGTATCGAGAGCTTCAATGTTGATCGAAATTAGATTAGAGCAGCCATTGAACAGATAGCTTGCATCGGCCCCCGTGCTCACGCCATCGGTAATCTTGACCTTCTTAATCTGATTCCGCAGTCTGAGCCAAGCGTACGTGTCTGAGTTTTGAGAATAGCCTGCAAAGCCATTACTCAAAACGCCCTTATTGCCATGCTGCGGCTTAATATTCAACGTTCCAGAATCGTCCAATTTCCAGAGACAAGAACCGCACTGATTCCAGCTGCCCTTAATTGAATCCGGCGTCTGCGGCGTATATGTAGCGGCAACTCCAAGAGGAACGCCGTCATTCTCATACGCCACCCCATCCGCGGAAGAAACCCAGCGCCCGGTTTTTGAATTATCGGGAAGATCAATCAGGATCCGAGCATTCGAGTCCGAGAAAGTCACCAATTTACCAAACGTTATCTTTGTCAAAGAGGAACAGCCTTCGAAGAGCGAAAACCCATAGCTGTTGATAGTCCGGGTATCGAAAGTTGACAGATCAACAGCTGTTAACGAGGAACAGCCAGCGAATAGACCACTCATGCTCGAAACGGCAGAAGTATCAATCGAACCAAAATCGATGGATCGAAGATGCTTGTAATCGCGGAACATATCATCCATGCATTCTTTGATGGCGATATGCCCCTGAAAAACACCTGAAGTGATTTGGTCTTTGAACGACGACCAGGGGCAATATTGATCTCTAAAACCGTCCCTGGTGCCAAAAGATCCCGAAGAGCCGTTCAGCGGCTTGATGGTGAGCTGCCCGTTTTTGTCTACCATCCACTTGCACGTTCCAACTTGGTACCAAGAGCCAGTGACGACGGAGTCATCACGCGTATAGGTAGCCGCTACGCCAGAGGGAAAATGACCTAGCTGATAGACAACGCCGTCAACAGACGAACGCCACCTTACATTGCGATCCCCCCAGTCAGCTTGATTAAAGCTGACGCCTTGACCGACTTTAATCGATGTAAGCGAATTGCAATTGTAGAAGAATCTATCGACGCTAAATGATTCATCGATATGAATAGACCCCAAATCAACACTCTTCAGATTCGATAGTCCACTGAAATAGCCTATCGATGTAAAATAGTATTGTTTAAGCTCAATATCGCCCTTAAAGACAATGCCCGAAATTGAATCCTTGTCCTCGCTCCAGGGACAACGATATTCGGTGTCATCAATGCACCCGACTCCGTCGCCTTCAGGCTTAATAGTCATAAGGCCCGTTTCATCGATCATCCAAAGGCACGAGCCAACCGTTTTCCATTCTCCAGGATTAGAAGGCTTGGGCACAGAGGAAGTTTCCGCACCGGCAATAGCTTGAGCTGCAGAGCTAGAGTCAACGCTTGCCGAGGCCTCAACTGGATCAGTGCACTGGGCAGCCGCTTCATCCCCTTGATCTGCCGCAGATGCAGCCGCCTCGTTGTCGGATTGAGCCTGCTCCGATGCCGCAAATGCCAAAACGGGGCATTGCTGAAACACAAGCGCAGTGGTAATGACGAGCTGTACAGCTACGAGGACACACTTTCGGAGGGCTTTCATGGCATAAATCCTTCTTCTCGGGGCCAGTCGTCCAGCATCAATGGTACGTTCGCGCTTGATTCAAATGTTGAGCAACAAATGCGAGCGGTTTGTTAGAAAGCGTGAATGGAGACGGCGAGATAAGAAAACCGCCAGCGCCCCCTGCAGAGACGCCAGCGGTTCATCAGACAGCAATCCGGCTCTTCAAGAAAATAATTATCTTTTATATCCCAAGAACCTGAGCGATCGAAAGTCTGTCACGCTCAGGCACGGCGGCCGCGCCGCCAACAACCGTTGCGGAGCGAACTGTGCCCTTAAACCTAGACAGATAGGACGAGACATAGGAGGCACCGGGGTCCACCAGCAACAACGGAGAATGCGAGCGTCCAGCTAAAGGTCCAGCAGAAAGCGCATCGGGGAAGTTTGTGCCCGTTGCCAGCATAACGCCGTCCATCGTAAAGCCCAATCCAGACTTGAGTTCAAAGTCGGCGATCTTGGTACTAGTCTCGTAACGGGTGGCACCACTCAGGCGCGTGATGTTTTTGACGCCGGCTGAACGCAACTGGCGCTCAACAGACGCAGGCACGGCGGCAGTTCCTCCAACAATCACTGCCTTGGAATATGCCTTGGAATGAATGGTGTCTATAGCTCCGGCAGTAAGGCCAGACGACTTATCACATAGCACCACCGGGCTTCCCGAAGCAAATGCATAAGGACTCACAGAGAGCGCGTCCGCGTAGTTGCCGCCCGTGGCGACGATAACGGTATCGGAGGACTTGGGGTTGATCTCGGCAGCCACCAGGCTCGTCTCGTAGCGCGTCTGGCCCGCTACGCGGAACACGGCGCAACCGGAGCCAAGCAATTCTCTTACCTGGCGCTCGACGTCGGGCGACACCGCAGCATTGCCGCCAACGATGAACACCCTGGAGGGGCAGAGCGACTCGAGCTGCTCCCAAGCGGATGTCGAAAGACCGTTGGGGTCAGTCAACAAGATGGGGCCGTTGAACCCGCCCGCAAGCGACGAAGCCGCCAAGGCATCGGGATAGTTGGCACCGCTCGCAAGCACCACCGAGCCGCCCTTGGCCCAATTGCCGCGCTCGGTTAGGCTGCCCATGGTGTCGTAACGAGTGCTACCAGAAACTCTTCCAACGCCCTTATTTGTCGGCGCGGGATCGGACGAGTCGAAAACACAGCCAAAGTAAGCAGCGCCGATCGCATCCGCATCCTTTGACAGCACCAGGACATAATAGGTGCCCGGTTCAAGCGTGCCAAAATCGAGACCCGTCAGCGAGTCAGAATAACTTTGAGCAACGATGCCAGACCCCGTATCACGATTATCGAGCGTATTCCCTTGGGCGTCCGTAAGTGCAAACATCAATCGTGCGTTAGTGAACAGGCTCATAGAGTAATGGCCACGCTTAGTTACCGTGAACTTAAAGTAGTCAAGATCGCCATAGCCACCAGCAATCGCATAGTAGTTCGATCCCGCAAAGCAGCGCCCAATCTCAATGGGGGTAGCATCACCATCAATGGTATGACCATCCGCGGTCCCGTTATTGTCCTCAACCTCGTAGATCGTGTCCGCGGGCTCACCAAAGGGAGTCATGGAGTAGCTTGCGTAAACAGAGCCACCGTAGGACATTGGACTACCAATGTACTGAAAATAGTATGTACCAGCCGGAAGGGCGAAGAACCCATAGTCGCCGCCATCCGAGGGAGCCCAGCTTTGAATAATATCTCCGCTTTCGTTTTGGATAGAACAGAGCACCGAATCGATGCGCAAGAAGCTCGTACGGATGCGAACCATTCCGCCCCTATTAAGCACCATGCGATAACTGGTGACATTGACCTTTTTGGTCCAGCTCGTGGAGACCGTTTTACCCTCGACCATATCCTGATCGAATGAAATAACAGGTCGCACGATATTGAAAGTCATCTCGCGCGTGCCGCTAAAGTTGCCCTTGCCCGCAACCACGACATGAGCCGTGCCGACCTTAACGTTATCGGAATACGTCAGGTCGTAGTCTGTGCCCTTGACGAGAGTTTTTCCGTTAAAACGAATGAGGACATCAGGCTCGATCTCATTACCCGTGTAGGCCGCATCGCCAATCGACACAAAATAGGCGTCATCGATGTCCGCGGGAAGAATATTGAAGCCTGTCGACACCTCTCCGATATAGCTTGAGCTGGACGCGCTCTCGCTAGCAGCAACCGTAGCCTTGCCGACGTTGACGTTATTCGAATAGCGGAGACCGCACTCCCTAGTCTGGTCAACCTCGCCGCCGGATGTGCTCCTGAGCACCACCCTGGGATAGATTTCCGAACCTGTATAAACTTGATCCTCGATCTTATCGAAGCTGCAATCTGAGAGCAGCGGGCGATCGAGCGACTCGACGATAGGCACCTCGACCACGACACTGCCCGTATATCGCCCGATGCCAGTCACGGTCACCAGGCCGCTGCCGACCTTATCACAGCTGGAATATGAAAGCGCGTAGTCGGCGCCTTCGACAAAGGAAGGAGAAGTCTTGAGTTTAGGCGTCAGCGCAAAACCGGGCTTAAGCTGATACACGGACTGCTCAAAGTCATACTTCGTGAGGAGCAGGTCGGCGACCGAGAGCTTTCGTACTACGTTGAACCCGAGGGACTGCGAGCCAGCAAGCCCGTTGATACCACGAACGACGGCCGTCGCGGAGCCGGGCTCAGTGTTGGAACTGTAGCTCACCTCGTAGTCGACGCCGTTTCTCAGCTCAACATAGACACCCGACTCGCCGTAAAGCGACGCACAAACATCCGGCTCAACGGCGGAGCCGGTATACAGGAAGCTGTACTCGCCGTCCTTCAACGCATAGGAATACCTGTCCACACCGAAAGGCGGGTCGAGACGCACGCTGCAATCGGACAGGTCGAAGTCTGAATTGCGAAGGATATGGAACTGGACTCGGACCTCGCCAACATACCTGCCGCGGCCACGGACGACGGCGGTAGCCATGCCGGGCTCGACGTTGTCCTCATACGAAACCGTGTAGTCCTGGCCCTCGACTGGAGCGTCCTCGGACCTCGACGCGCCGCCGTTTCCGTAGGCCTCGTCATAGCTCTCGGTATTCAGGCGGACGTCCACCCTGGGGCAAACCTCCTCACCGGTATAGAAAGCATCGTATGCATGGGCCGTACAGTAGGTGCTCAAGTCGATAGCATCAACGATCGCGAAATCGACCTTTTGGCTGCCGATGAAATCACCTATACCGCTGATGGTGGCATGACCGGTTCCCACGGCATTGTTAGCCGAATACGCAAGCTTATAGTCGACGCCCTCGCGAAGGACGGCGTCCCCGGATGAAACGAAAATGCGGGGTTCGACCGCACTTCCCCCGTACAGGAACACATTCCGCTTGGTGGTGACGAGGCAATCCCCCAGATCACCCTTCGCAATCTGGAAGAAGACGGTCTTTTCTCCGGCAAAGTTGCCCTTGCCCTCTATGGAGACGGAAGCAGTTCCCACCTTTTCATTATCGAAATAGGAAACGGTAAAGTCATAATCCACGGAGAGCTCTCGCCCACCGAAGGCCACCGAAACGGCAGGCTCAGCCTTACCGTCCTTGAGAAGGCACGGGGAAATAGGGGCGATGTCAGCGGAATTGATATCGGCGGGGACGATCTTGTATTCGATCGTTTTATTCCCAGCCGAACCGTCTTCCCAGCAGTCGAGCTTGGGGTCGTCGAGTGCCAGCTCGACAGAGTACTCCCCCACATCGATACCTCCGGCGTTCGACACAACGCGAACGCCATCGATATCAAATTGCGGCACCTGGATAGAGCCGGTGTAGACGAGGTCGTCAATACTGGGGACAGAGATCACGTCGCGGCCCACGAAAACTGGGATTGCAATATCCTTCACGACCTCATAATTCTCGGTATCCGAGGGCGCGAAGACGGCCTTCATGGCTTTAGAGCCATACCAGTCTACGCACGTATCGGAATCCTCCCACGAGAAGCCCTCGGGGAGCTTGACGTCCGATAGCTTCTGCCCGTAGATTGCGGTAATGCCAGCCGGGACCTTGTAGCTCGGCTTTGCCTTCGCGATGGTGAACGGGACCTCACACGTCCCGGTGTAGAAGCCGGACCCCTTCACGACGGCGACAGCCCTGCCAGCCGCGACGTTGTCGCGATACGAGACGGAGAAGGAGTCCTCGGGGACCACCTTGGAGGAGACGGCGGGCTCGTGGGCCTTGCCGGTGTAGGCAAGCCCCTCGGCGTCGACCGAGAACATCGAAGCCTCAATGGGCCTGGTCACACGAACCCTGACCTCGATGCCATCGGCGCCAGTGTGGTTGTCATCGGGCGCGGCATATTTACATTTGAATGTGTTCTCCCCGGGGTCACCAACAGAGAGCGACGGATCCTCCCATGAGAAACCCTCGGGGAGTTTGACGTCAGAGAGCTTCTGCCCACAGATTGCGGTAATGCCAGCCGGAGCCTTATAGCTCGGTTTTGCCTTCGCGATGGTGAACGGGACCTCACACGTCCCGGTGTAGAATCCTGAACCCTTCACGACGGCGACGGCTTTGCCCGCCGCGACGTTGTCGCGGTACGAGACGGAGAAAGAGTCCTCGGGGACCACCTCGGAGGAAACGACGGGCTCGTGGGCCTTGCCGGTATAGGCCAGCCCCTTCGCGTCGACCGAGAACATGGACGCCTCGACGGGCCTGGTCACGCGAACCTTGACCTCGATGCCCTCGACGCCGGTATGGTTGTCGTCGGGCGCGGCGTATTTGCATTTAAACGTGTTCTCCCCGGGGTTGCCGACGGAGAGCGACGGGTCCTCCCACGAGAAGCCCTCGGGGAGCTTGACGTCCGACAGCTTCTGCCCGTAGGCAGCCTTGAGACCAGTGGGCAGCTCATATGAGGGAAGAGAAGGTTCGATAGCAAATGAATAATCGATTGACTGACCAGAGTAGGGGCCGCATCCAGTCACAACAACACGAGCATTTCCCACGTCAATATTATTTTCATAATAAACCTGATAATCAGTGTTCTCAGTCAAAACTGGGCTACTAATCCTTGGGCGAATTTCACTACCCGTATACTTATATGGACTAGAAAGTTCTACGCTGAATAAACTGGACTTTAATTTCTTTTCTGACTTTAAAGTAACTGGAATACCGCGTACAGATTTATAGTTTGCTGAGTCCGCCGGAGTATATTTCACTGTGAAAGACGAAATGTCACCGACTTCAAGAATCCTGCGCTTAGCATTGCCCTCCCATGAAAAACCAATCGGCAAATTA
The DNA here is from genome assembly GCA_934655965.1 of uncultured Collinsella sp. Classification (GTDB taxonomy): domain Bacteria; phylum Actinomycetota; class Coriobacteriia; order Coriobacteriales; family Coriobacteriaceae; genus Collinsella. The sequence goes on along the minus strand of CAKUHK010000001.1, from coordinate 71,770 downwards.
ATATCTTCGAGTGCCTCTCCATACGCGCAGCCGATGGAAGCCGGCACATCATAAACGGGAACAGCTTTCTCGATCGCAAATGAAAAGGAAACGCTTTGGCCGACACAAGCACCTTCGCCGATGACTTCCAGGCGCGCCTCTCCGGCATTTACATTAGAGTCGTATTCGCAGGTATAATCTTCGCCCTCAATGAGATCGCTAACGACTATTTTCTTGTGTTCCGAACCATCGTATACAACGGAAGACGTGTCCACAGATACAGTCGCAGATGTCAGTTCCTTTTGCCATATATAGGTGCCACCATCTCCCTTAATCTCATCAAGGGCACGATATGAATGCCCATTACCAATATTGACCCACTTGCCTGTAAATAGACCGGAATTTCCAGGTGCGCAAAACGTCTCATCTGATTGAGACTTATAAACCCTGAAGCAATTTCCAACGCTAATTCGCTTTAATGAATTAACGCCATGAAACATATAAGCATTATCGGTATAGTTCTTAGAGCTGAATGTCAGCCCCGAAATATCTAGCGTCTCCAAAGAACCACAGCCGCCAAAAGCATGATAAGAACTCTTCAATTCAGATGGAAACGAGCCGGACATCAAAAAAGTTGTCAGCATTTTATCGCCGCAGCAGATATATTCAATGGTCTCAAGAACGGGTGAAGAAAAGCCGCGCAAATCAACGTACCTCAAAGAGTCACAATCTTTAAATGTATCTTTGAGACACCAAACCCTTGTCTGCCCCAAACTGCCTAAAGTAATTGACTTGAGTTTTTTACAATAACGGAACGTGGACTCTAAGCTTTTAAGAGAACGAGCGTTTAGGTTTCTGAACTTCACGCTTTCGAGTTGGCCGCACCCGAAGAACATTTCCTTCATGCTTAGTAGCTCAGGAACGTAAAAAGAGGTCAAATCAAGAGACCAAATTGCACGGGACTCGTAAAACATTCGCTCCATATCGGTGACGCGCGAGGTGTCGAAGGAAGAGACATCAACCCCGACAACGCCGGATCCCTGGAACATGCCTCGCATAGTAGTTACATTGCCAGTATCAAAAGAAGTCAGATCAAGCGTCAAGCCTTTTCCGAAACCGTAAAACATGTAGGACATGTCCGTCGCTTTAGACGTGTCCAATCCCGACAGATCGGCGCTTGCGACATTGCTCAAGCCATAAAACATCCGGCTGGTAGCATTCCCCGTCGCGATGACACCCTTTTCAACTAAAACTGCAGTAATCAAGTCGCTATATTCACGCCAGGGAGCTTTTGAAAAATTATCAAGCTCAGCACTTGCAAGACTATTTCGAGGGCGGATGGTTAAAGTGCCACTCGAATCAATCATCCATTCGCAAAGTCCACACTTAGTCCAAGGGGCAATCTCGTCCCCCGCTTCCAGTGATCCGTCCATCGAAACCAAATAGCGTTCGCCATCTTCCGCGCACTGCGCTACCGGCCCACAAGCACCCCCAGAACCTTCGTCCAAAGAGCTCGAGGTAGCCTCATCCTCATCCTTCTCAGCAGCAGATGGCGCGGCCTCATTCGAGTTGCCATCATTAGAGGGAGCGTAGGACGAGTCGTTCTCAGCATCCGTGTCCACTTCGCTGACGGGAATCTCGACATAGTCGCTCCCCTGCTCCAAGCCAAGAGCGATTGCCTGAACGGGACACTGCTGAAACAGGAGCGCAGTGGTAACAACAAGTTGAACGGCTACGCATGCGCACTTACGGAGGGCTTTCATAGCACAGGTCCTTCTTCTCGCAGGGTGTACTCATCCAAATTCGATGATACGCCCGCTGCCGAAACATATGTTGAGCAACAAATGCGAGTGGCTGTTTTTCGACAACGAGCGGGCCAGCACATCTTTTCAATAGGACATATCAATAAATGCTGCGCAACAAATACCTGCTAGCCCCAAGCGCATCGGCTTCGTCCGGGACTCACAATCTCACAGCCCGACCGCCATCGAACGCGAAGACCTCGTGCAAACAGCGGTGCCAATAACACCGAATCGCGAATAACGCGGTATGATTAATTTTTGAATTTCCGCTGCCGGAATCTAAATCCGTCGATTTTGCTGGGAGACAACTATGAACATCACCGTCGCAGGCCTTGGCTATGTAGGCCTTTCGCTTGCCTGCCTGCTTTCCAAGCATAACGACGTTGTTGCCATCGACATCAACGAGCACAGGGTTGCCGACATTAACAACGGCGTCTCCCCCATTAAAGATGCCCTCATCGAGACCTATCTGGCAGATCATCCCGCCACCTTGCACGCTACAACGGACTCCTCCGCAGCGTACGCAAACGCGGATTACATCGTCATTGCCACGCCAACCAACTATGACGACGTCACTCACTACTTTGATACCTCAAGCATCGAGAGTGTCCTTGATCTAGTCCAGGAGCTCAACCCTAGCGCCGTCGTGGTCATTAAGTCCACCATTCCCGTTGGCTACACCAAGGACGTAAGCTCCAAATACCCCAAGCTCCAGATCATCTTCTCCCCTGAGTTTTTGCGCGAGGGCCACGCGTTGGAGGACAACTTGCATCCCAGCCGCATCGTCGCCGGCGTCACCAAGGACGCCGACCGCAAGGCCGCGCAGGCCTTCGTCGAGCTCTTGGACGAAGGCTCCGAGGACACAGGAACGGAAATCCTAGTAACCGGCTCGACAGAAGCAGAGGCCATCAAGCTCTTTGCCAACACATTTCTGGCGCTGAGGGTTTCATACTTTAACGAGCTCGACACCTACGCCAAGAGCAAAGGCCTCAACACGCGCGACATTATCCAGGGCGTTTGCCTGGATCCGCGCATTGGAACCCACTACAACAACCCCAGCTTTGGTTACGGCGGCTACTGCCTGCCCAAAGATTCCAAACAGTTGCTTGCCAACTTCCAAGATGTTCCCCAAAACCTGATCCGCGCCATTGTCGATTCCAACAGCACGCGCAAGCAATTTATCGTCGACCAGGTCTTGGCAATGCAGCCAAAGGTCGTTGGTGCATTCCGCCTAACCATGAAAAGCGGGTCCGACAACTTTAGGCAAAGCTCGACCCTCGATGTTATCGAGCAGCTTAAAGCACACGAAGTCGAAGTTATCGTTTACGAACCTACCAGCACACTCGAGACTCTCCAAGACTGCCGCGTCGTCAACGATCTGGTTGCATTTAAGCAAGAAAGCGACGTGATCATCGCCAATCGCTACGACGTCGTTCTCGACGACGTGGCAGAGAAAGTCTACAGCCGAGATCTCTGGCAGAGGGACTAGCACTAGTAGAAGTTGTTGCGCAACATTTTTCGCATTCTGCCTCATATACTCGGAATATGTAGGCAACCTATAAGAGGTGGTATTATGCGAAGCGAACAAGCGCAATCAAAACGTTTGCTAAGAAAAGTAACTATTTCCTTCTTAGGGGCCCTTGTAGCGCTGGCATCTCTGCCGCTCTTCGCGACGGAAGCGCTCGCTTTACAGGTTAATGTCCAGCGCGTGGCAGGCGACACGCGCTACGACACAATGTCGGAATTGATTTCAAACGTTGGCGGATGGAGCGCATCCGATAAGGTAATACTGGCCAGTGGCGCAAATTATCCCGACGCACTGTCTGCTTCCGCGTTAGCCGGCGTTCATGACGCGCCAATTATCCTTACAGACCCCACCGAGTTATCAAGCAAGGCCGCAGCCACAATTAAGCAGCTTAGGCCGTCAACCATTTATGTTGTTGGTGGCCCTTCAGCCGTGAGCGACGCAACACTGCAGGCGGCAAACAACATATGCGGAAGCACCACGCTAAGACTATATGGCTCCACTCGATACGAAACTAGTCTCGAAATCTTGCGCCAATGCAATTCTTCGTCTGACACAGTAATTATCGCCACAGGCGCAAATTACGCAGATTCGTTATCGATAAGTCCGTTCGCATACGTAACCAAGAGTCCTATCGTATTATGTGACCCCTATGGCGGTCTTACGCAAGAGGCTATCGAAGCAATTCGCGCAGGAGGATTCTCCAGAGCAATCCTTGTTGGCGGCAACGCAGCTGTCCCCGATGTCGTGATCTCTCAACTCAATAATGCAAATATTGACACCGATGGAATTCGCCGTCTGAGTGGAGCGACTCGCTACGAAACAAGTACCCAGATTACTGCTTTTGAAATATCAGAAACCAGTCTCTTTAGTCCAGACCCGCTGGGATTTGCGACCGGCTCAAATTACGCCGACGCCCTTGCAATGGGACCCTGCATGGGCAGAATCAATTCGCCCCTTCTTCTTGTTGATAATGGAGCGCAAACAGCATGCGCTTACATTGAACGATTTAAGGGCAACGTTGGCAACGCCTTTGTTGCCGGCGGCATTAACGCGGTATCCAACGATGACTATCAACGCATAGTTGTGGCGCTAACGCCAGATGATACATCCACGCAGCCGAAACCGAGTCCAACGGACCTATCCGGCGCCCAAGTTAAAGTACCACAACAACAATACACGGGGCAGCCGCTCACGCCGGTCCCCGAAGTCACCCTTGGCGATCAAAAGCTCAAAAAGGATGTCGATTACAATGTCTCGTATTCGAACAACACCAACATTGGAACGGCAACCGTCACAGTAACTGGCATCGGTCAATACACAGGAACCGCCAAGGGCACTTTTGAAATCGTTGGCAAGCCTTCCGCTTCCAAGCAGAGCGTGAATGTGCCCTCCCCCGCCAAGCTAACTTACAACGGGTCCAACCAAACCGCCATCGCATCAAACGAAATCTATACTGTCAAGAACGGCGCGGCAACAAATGCGGGATCCTATAAGGCCACACTTGTAATCAAGGATAAAACCCGCTATCAGTGGGCATCGACCGGCAACTCCGACGACGTCAGTGTGAGCTGGTCCATCGCCACAGCAGATCTCTCGTCGGCCAAGGTCAGCGCCGCACGCCAGACGTTCAGCGGTCAGGCGTTATCCCCCAGCGTCACCGTTAAACTCGGTGACCGTACCCTTAAGAGCGGAACGGACTACGCCGTCTCATATTCCAACAATCAGCATGCGGGCACCGCCAAGGCAGCCGTGACCGGCAAGGGTAACTACACCGGCACCGCCAGCGGGACGTTCACCATCTCGCCGGCAAGCATTTCCAAGGCAAAGGTCAGCGTTGGACCTCAAACATACACTGGCTCGCAGCTCACCCCGGTCCCTACGGTAACGCTCGACGGTAAAACGCTTAAAAGCGGAACGGACTTCACGACCTCCTATAGCAACAACGTCAACGTCGGCACCGCAATCATCACCGTCACGGGAAAGGGCGACTACACTGGCGCCACACAGACAACGTTTGCAATCACCACTTCTATCCAAAGTGTAAATGTGCCCTCCCCTGCCAAGCTGACATTTAACGGGTCTTACCAGACCGCCATCGCTTCAAACAGCATCTATACCGTTAAGAATGGCGGCGGTGTAAACGCCGGTTCCTACCGCTCCACGCTTACGCTTAAGGACAAGACCCGATATCAGTGGGCTTCGACCGGCAAATCAGACGACGTCGATGTAACCTGGTCCATCTCTGCGGCAAGCATTTCATCGGCCAAGGCCAGCGCCGCTAGCCAGACATTCAGCGGTCAGGCGTTATCCCCCAGCGTCACCGTAAAGCTCGACGACCGCACCCTTACCAACGGGACCGACTACACAGCAACGTATTCCAACAACGTGAACGCGGGCACGGCGAAGGTGACCGTAACTGGCAAGGGCAACTACACAGGAACCGCTAGCGGGTCGTTTACCATCTCGCCCGCAAGCATTTCCGAGGCGGCAATCAGCGCTGCCAACCAAACGTTTAGCGGACAGGAGCTGACCCCTGACATCACCGTAGAACTCAATGGCCGTACTCTCACGAACGAAACGGACTACACGGCTTCGTATTCAAATAACCAGCACGCAGGCACGGCGAAGGTGACCGTTACCGGTAAGGGCAACTACGCGGATACCGCCAGCGGATCGTTCGCCATCTCGCCCGCAAACATCTCGGGGGCAAGCATCAGCGTTGCCGCCCAAAACTACACTGGCTCGCAGCTTACGCCCGTTCCCACGGTAACGCTCAACGGCAAGTCACTCAAATCCGGAACGGACTTTACAACCTCCTACAGCAACAACGTCAAGGTCGGAACCGCAAACATCACCGTCACCGGAAAGGGCGACTACACTGGTTCTGCGGCTTCCACGTTTAAGATCACTAGGGGCCAAGCAACCGTCAAAAAGGTAAAGGTCGGCGAAATTACCGTCACGGTCTACAGCTATCCCGATGGATACAGCTACGTCGACGTTCCCGATCAATGGCTTTCGATTAACACGTCGACTTATAACAATCGATGTGTCGAAGTCGCATCGTCTTCCAAGGACAATAACGCCAATGTTCAACTATGGGACAACAACGGTGTAACCGGCCAGATCTGGAAGTTCGTAGAGGCATCCGAAGGTGTTTACCGCTTAAAGAACGCCTACTCAAATAAGTATCTGAGCCTGGATACAAATCATAAAAACGATGAGGGCTGCAACGTCTTTCAATTGAACTCAAGCAGTGGAGACGAACAGCTATGGCGTGCCGAGGTATACAACAACAAGCTAATGCTCATCAACGTCCATTCCAATTATGTTCTCGATTGCTACGGCGGATACGCTGACAATGGAACCAACGTCCAGGTCTGGAGCCGCAACAATAGCAAAGGCCAGCAGTTTGAACTCAGACCGGAGACGATTAAGACAAAAGGCACGAAGACCATTACTGTTGGCAACGTAAGCGTTACCGAACATACCTACGATAACGGCGATCGTTATTACGAAGTTCCTGAAGGGATGTACGTTATTCAAAGCTGCTCTGGAAGCAATCAGGTGCTCGATGTATACGAAGGCGGCAAAGACAACGGCGTCAACGTTATTTCTTGGGTCAACAACAACGGTAATGGGCAGAAATGGCAGTTCGTTAGGGCCGGAAATGGCATCTACAAGATCATCAGCGTTGTTTCGGGCAAATGCCTTGAGGTCGCTGGACAGGACTCAAACACCAACGGCGGGAATGTCCAACAATGGGACTATGAAGACGGTTGGAGTAACAAGCTCTGGAAGCTGTGGCTTACCAAAGATAATAAGCTTATCTTTTTGAACACAGCCAGCTATCGCGCACTGAACGTTACCGGCGATTCGGCAACAAACGGCGCCAACGTCACCGTCCAAGACAGGAACCGAAGCGCCAATCAGTCTTGGACACTCAGGCGCACGACCAAACAAATTGACCCCAACGAAGAGTGCAACCGCATTAGCGTGGAAACATGGAACGCCGTACGTGAGTACCGACAAAAGAATGGCCTCTATGTACCTGGCGGCAATGACACATTCTGCGATAACGCAGCGAGCTACGATGCAGCACATTGCGCAGCCGCAGGCAAGTTGTCTCATGACTATTTTAAGGAATATAGAAGTACCCACTCATGGAATGGCTGGCACGGTATTGGAGAAAATCTTGCAACCGCACATGCAGGCGAATCGGGAAAAAGCATCGTTAACAGATGGTGGGATGATGAGGGCCATCCCGATCTTGGACATCGAAAAGCCCTAAATGAGCCAGGAATGCGAGTTTGTGGAGTAAAGACGTCCTACAACGCCAACAATGGCACCTATTACGTCTCAATGGTATTTGCCGGAGATAGCGTAGGACAGGGAGGTACAGGAGGATCAAAGCTTTAGACGCATCCCACAAAAGGGTGAAAGAGGACGAACGTATAGTACCGATCATTCAATCCGTTGAACGACCAATCTGAATTGAAAGGCGAAGGGGACCCAAAAGGCCCCCTTCGCCATAAGCACTGAAACACAGACAGACTACTTGATCTGCATATTCATTGCCTCAGAAAGACTACTGGCGGTTGAATCACTCACCGCATTAACTCCGCCAGCAATATAGGCGGTCGTTGGAACCATATCCTGCGTATCAGGTCGGCTGCCATAGTCCTTAGTCCATTTTTGAGCATATTGAACGGCAGCATCGTTGCCATCATCAACCAAAAGGACAAAAGACCGCAAATGACCAGCCACCGGACCGGCCGCCAACGCATCGGGGAAATTCTTGCCGGTAGCAAAAATCGATCCGCTAAGCCCAAGAACGCTTGGGTTATTAAATACCGAAGAAGCACGCCCGGCGATTTTCACGCTCGTTTCATAGCGCGTACTTCCAGAATAGCGGTCGTACGACACGTCAACGGACTTGAGTTGAACCTCAACGGATGAAGGGACAGCTTGGCTGCCACCAACAATCATGGCGTGCCTTATGCCTTTGTCTTTTAGAAAAGCCAACGCGTCATCCGATAAACCTGCGGCAGGATCACACAAAAGGATAGGCATTTTACAAGCATATGCATAAGAACTTACGGACAGCGCGTCAGCAAAGTTAGCGCCTGTAGCGATTACGACCTGCCAAGGAGCCTCGCCACCACTATTGGCAACGCTAAACGCAGTTTTTGCAATGCGCAAAGAAGTCTCGTATCTAGTCTGTCCACTCAAACGCTGGATATAAGCTTGAGAAATGCCCTTCAGCTGATCCTCTACTGTTGAGGATACGGCGCTTTCGCCTCCGACGATATAAATAAAACTAGGGTTGAGCTTCTTTATCTGACTTCCAACCTCTTCGGTCAAACCATTCGGATCAGTCAACAGAATGGGGGCCGGGTCATAACATCCAGCCAGCGAAGATGCGGCAAGCGCATCTGGGTAGTTGGTAGCAGAGGCAACAACAACGACACCGTTTTTCGAAGCACCCATTAAGTCCACCAAACCACTCATGGTCTGATATCGAGTAGCGCCGTTGATACGAGTGAGCACTTTGGGCTGAGAGGGGTTAACAGGTTTGTCAGCATTCCTGCTCCAGTTAACTCGCCAAGTAACCTTGGGAGAATCCGCACCCCTAGGATGTACAGTAAAAATGGTACCTGTTGGATTGCCTGCAGAGTCCTTAAGCGACTCGTTGTCAACCATCCAGCCATAATCCGAAATCCCGAAGACGCCATATCCTTCAGGCAGCAAATACTCGGGAGCATTATAGTCCTCAAGGGGATTAAATCCTTCGGGCTCAACCCAGTTAGCAGGATCATCGTTCCAAATATCCCCCATCGAATAATCGAAGTAAATCCTCGCATTCGAAATCTCGTTGAGCGAGCGCTCAATCGTGGCGCCCTTAAAACCCCAACTATACTTAGTTGAACATTTATCATAGATTGGGTTGTCCCCAACCGTTAAATAAGTCTGAGTCCCGTATTCAGTTGACACATTAAAGCTGAGAATGTACCAACCTTCGGGAAGGTTTCCGATGGACACCTTAGCGCCATTTAAGGACGCCTCATAATAATAGGCTCCATACTTTTCCTGATCGGCGTTATAGTAGCCTTCGTCAATATCAAAGCCACTATACGGCTGCCCATTAACAAGCACCTGTAGGCCATCAGGTTTCTTCATTTCATCCGCGTAAGCGCATTGAGTCGACGGCGCGACCAAAGCAATAGACGCCACCATGAGCGCCAGCAAAACAATAGCCCGAGTCACCACATGTCGATGATTTGGCTTAAACATGAGCATCCCCTTCCAAAATGCTAGCCTAGCAACACATTTCTAATGATAGCTCCATGTCGCGGTATTTGGTATTAATAAACAACAGCCAGAAAGAAAGGGGACGCGGTAGAAACGATGCTATTCACTTGAAAATGGACCGACTCAGATAAGGGCGGAAACACCAACCCAATGCCATAAAAAAGGCCGTCGACGTTAATAGTCGACGGCCAGACAAATTTCAAGGTGCTCCATGGCGGATTCGAACCGTCGACCTTGGGATTAGAAGTCCCCTGCTCTATCCAGCTGAGCTAATGGAGCGGATATGCAATAATTATATCCTAATTGAATTGATCGCGGTACGCTCTACAAACTGCATCGACAGGACCGTCCAAGCGAAGATCGCCCTTCTCGATCCATACGGCACGCTGGCAAATTCGCTCAACCTGTTCCATGGAATGTGAAACGAAAAGAACAGTTACATCGCCAGATTCAATAAAACGCTGGATTCGCCTTTCGCATTTTTCCTGGAAGAAAACATCGCCAACCGATAGAGTTTCGTCGACAATCAAGATGTCGGGCTCGGTAATCGTAGCGATAGCAAAGGCAATACGAGCCACCATGCCTGATGAGAAGTTCTTGAGGGGCATGTCAACAAAATCATTAAGTTCGGCAAAATCGATAATTTCATCAAAGTTTGCATCAATAAACTCCTTGGTATATCCAAGGAGTGATCCATTGAGGTAGATATTCTCACGAGCCGTCAGCTCTGGATCAAAACCAGCACCAAGCTCAATAAGCGGAGCGATGTTGCCATGAACCTTGACTTCACCCTCGCTAGGCTCAAGCACTCCGGCGATAATCTTCAGCATTGTTGATTTGCCAGATCCGTTTGTTCCAACTAGGCCCACAACCTCGCCACGATGAACATCGAAAGAAATATGCTTAAGAGCCCTGAACTCCTCAAAAAAGAGCTCGTGTTTTGCAAGCTTAATAAAATACTCTTTAAAGCTCCCTAGTGATTCGGAAGCCATATTAAAGACCATGGAGACATCTTTAACCTCAACCGAAAGAGGCTTATTCTCAAAGTCAATCGAGGGCATAGCACTCGCTTGAATAACTCCAGACATAACATTCCCCTAAATATAAAGAATAAACTTGTGCTCGCTCTTATGAAAAACTGCATAACCTATAAGCAGTGAAAGAGCAGCCCATAAAACACAGAGACCCAACACAAGCGCAGAGGGATTGCATTGAAACAGGAAGATATCACGCATGAAAGTCAAATAGTTATACATTGGGTTCGCATACATAAGAACCCTGAGGACATGAGGCATTCCGGCAATAAAATCCGTAGTCCAAAAGATCGGCGTAAAGTACGTCCAGGCGGTAATTACAACGCTCCAAAGATGAATCACATCTCTAAAGAAAACTGCAAGGGCGGACAGCGCCAGACCAATACCCATACAAAATAGCATCAGAAGGATCAGGCATACTGGAAGCCAAACAAGATGCCATGTGGGCACTACACGGAACCAAAGCATAACCAGGGCAACCGCGACAAGCGAAAAAGCAAAATTGACCAAGGCGAATAAAGCCTTTTGAACGGGAAATACCCAACGATGGACTTTGACCTTCTTTAACAACGACGCTGCAGCAAGGATCGATGTCATGGCCTGTGATGTGGAATCAGACATAACGGCAAAAGTTACATTACCAACAATTAAGTAAAGCGGATACATCTCCGGGGTAATGGAACCATTGCGACCCTGGGCAAAAATCGTCGAAAAAACGACAGCCATTACAATCATCATAAGCAGGGGGTTAAGAACCGACCATGCAACGCCAAGAACGCTACGTCGATATTTGAGCTTAAAATCTTTAGTAACTAGCTGTTTTAGGATGTAAAAATCCTTTTGAATGTCATTTGCCGCGTGTGATTGAATGCTATTCGTATCAACACGGCTATCGACGCTATTCGTCACAAACGACTCCTTAATTACAAGAACTTATCGAGAGAGAAGTATATCCTTCCGAGTCTCACAGAACGAATGGGCCGTCAAAAGAGGGGTATTAACCCATACTTTGCTTAAACATGGGCATGGAGCTTACACTCCATGCCCATTTGACAGACTCAGTTATTTCTTTCCCTGAACAGCCCTGCCAATGGATTTCAGAACTTCACGGCGCGCAGAACCAATGGGGCACAACGGATCGACAATCTTACGAAGCGGGCTAGTTTCAGAAACCGCCTTTTCGTGCATCACCAGCGGTGTATCAACCGGGGCACCAGACCTCATAAGCGATGCAAGAAGCTTCTCGTAAAACGGTGTATCACGGGCATACTTCCAGTACAGTTGGCTTCGATCGCAATAGGCAAACTTCCACGGTTTTTCAAACCCAGCATAATGCACAATCCGCTCATGGCAACGCGAATCATTAAATGCATCAAAAACCTCATGAGGAGCAAAGCTGAACACGTTCGCGATGCGTCCGCCACAATCGATCATGACATTCCAGTCATAATCGAGCCAGGTAACGCGCCCCTCGCAATACGCGTTCAGAACATCTTGATCGTTGTAGATAAAGCGATCGTCAGAAGCAAATTCCAACCACTCCTCAATACTGTGGAGCCTTCGCATTTCCTCAGTATTCAGCAAAAGAACGCCAGCTTGGAAGTAATCATAGGGGTTCTTCATACCCAGGACCTTCCTTGCATACTTAAGACGGTCCCCGTTCTTCATGTTGACATTACCGAGAAAATCGATATCCCTCACAGCAGCAAGAAGGTTATCGCCAAGATCACTCGAGTAGAGTTCGGCTATATCGCCCTCGACAATAAGATCTGAATCCAAGTACAAAACCTTGTTGTAATAAGGCAATAGCTTCTGAATTAAGAAACGGTAGTACGTCTCAACACTAATATGAGGATTATTGGTGCTCAGCTCATATTGATCAACAATAGGCGAAACATCACAGAACCTAATCGCTGCGTTGTCAAACTGAGAGAAGAAGTCTCTCATGGAAGCCTGGATGGCACCATTGATATCGCGATGAAGAACAATCACATCATAGCGATAATCCCGGGAAGCATTCTTAAGCGCCGAATAAACCGTAGTGGTAAGCATCGGCACATAATTATTGTCTGACGCAAAAACAACGGGAATGATAGGACGCTTATCGTAACCGAGCGAGGGAAGACCGAGCTCGTCATGATAATCAGGGTTAGCAAAATGCACGCACTGAAGCTCGGCCATCTTCCAATTAGATCCAACGCGCTCGTGATGGAGCAAATAGATATTTAGAAGTCTCTCAGCCAAGTGGCCTGGAGTGCGAACACCTTCTTTACTGTAGTGAGACATATCAGTCGTAGCAACAAACTCTTCCAGAATGGGGAAAAGCCACGCACAGTAATCATTGAAGATATCTCGCTTCATAATAAACATGTTACAGAAGCGACCAACATGGCCCTTAAGGAAGGCCTGAGCATCTTCAAGATATTCAGGATGTTGCTTGCCGAGGATTTCGACGACCTTGTCAAGATCCTCAACATAAAGCTTATCTGCAAGGTCATACTGCTTACGCAGCGTTGCAGACTGCCCACAATATGGACGAATATCCTTGCGCTCGGTTGTAATTACATCGTATTGCTTAACATAATTAGCAACAGATTTATCGTCGAGATGATATTTAGCCTGAGACTTTGAGTCAATATAGGTGTCCATGATCTCGCCGTAAATGTTTTCGCTATGACGTTCGGGGGCGAAGTCGAAATAACGACGATAGTGACAAAAACCCACGTATTGGCTGTCGGTATTTTTCCAAGCCCAGTATTGAGTAGTCAGCTCACAATACATGGGGTTAAGCGTCGATATGTTGTTACCCTCATGATCGTGAAAGGCCCAGCGATAGAGATTGTTGTGAGAAGCGCACCCAACCTGAACAGGCTGGAAAACCGCACTATCAAAAAGGTCGACATTTTTATGCGTAGAAACAAAGATACGAACGTCCTGCTCCTCGGAACGGCGCCTAAAAAAACGCTCAGAAACTTCATCGATATGAAGCTTGGCGGCGCATCCGAAATCAATTAACTCTTGAGACGTAAAGTATTCTCCACCCGCAAGAAGCTTAGCCTCGTGATACCAAGCGCTCGCGCAATCATCAAGTTCGGTTCCATCAACCCAATGAGAGTAGGCATTATCGCGCGCAAGACGCATAAGCTGAGTTGCAACCTCTACCCCACCGCAAACTTCAGCAGCACCGCGCGCGGCTGCAAGCTTATCGGAATCGTTTACTCGTACGATCCAATCGTTAAACAGCAGATCCATAAGCTTTAATTTGCCTCCATTAAAAGATGAAGACAGGTCGAAGCGATCAAATCCCTTGCAATATTCACGCATATGCGAAACAGAACTCCAGAATCCGTTGGCGCTTTTAACAAAAGACTCGGTAGAAATCTGAGTTCCGGAGTTTACACCTCGGCCAAGATAATACTTAAGACCGACTATATTGTTGCATGTAAGCTGAGATTCTGCCTCGGCAAGAGCGACAAAGCACTCATAACCGTCTTGAGCACGCCCCATGCGATCGGAAGTCATATTTTCGTAAACACGTTTAAAATAAGCCGACTTGTACGCCCTCTGAGTAATTCGCCAGTCTTGGCGATAACCGGCATCGGCAGAAAAGGCAGCATTTACAATGTCGCTTCCATACAGAGGCTCAATATCACGATTGACGTAAGTCTCAAAGTCATTACGCTCCTGGTCGGAAACACCAGCATTAATAACCTCTATGCCAAAGTGATAGATATCGGCCGGATGAACGAGAGAATACCCGTTTAGCTTTTCAAGAAAGAGAGGGTCGCCGAGCTCATCATCAGAATCCAAAAGGATAACTAGATCGCCAGAGCATTTTGCTACAGCTGATTTACGACCAAGATGAACGCCTTCATTGACCTGTTTAATTATCGGGACGATACGGGCATCTCGCATAGCATAGGAATTAATAATAGAAGCCGTGTCATCAGGACTGCCATCGTCAACAATAATGAGCTCAAAATCAGAGAACGACTGATTGAGAACGCTATCGATGCAAGCGGGAAGGAACTCAGCATCGTTATAGGATGAAACGCAAATGGAGAAACGGGGCAAACTAGACGCTCCCTAATAGAAGGAACAGGGTTAACTCTAACAGGATAATTGACTTTTAAAGCAAAAGGGGCGCCACAAAGAGACGCCCCAAAATTATCTACTTCTGAAACTCGTCGTAAACCTTAAGTTCCCACTCTTTGCGCTCGATCTTAGCAACAGAGTCTAGAATCAAACCTGTAGTCAAACAAAGGCCGCTAAGAAACACAAACGCAACCGCAAGAATAGCAGTTGGAAGCCGTTCAACAAGACCGGTATGAACAAAATCAAATATAATCGGAATGCCGAAAAACAAACCAACAATCAAAAGCACTGCAGCAATCAAACTAAAGAACTTAAGGGGTCGATAATCCTTAAAAAGCGCCCCGATCATCGCAATCACCTTAAAGCCATCACCAAACGTATCAAGTTTGGAGACAGAGCCCTCGGGACGGTCACGATAAACAATAGGAATATCCTTGATCCGCCAACGCCTATCAACAGCATGAATAGAAAGCTCGGTCTCAATCTGAAAGCCTTCAGACATGACCGGGAACGTCTTAACAAACGGACGACTCATAGCACGATAGCCAGTCATAACGTCATCAAAAGCATAGCCATAAATCCACTTAATCATGAATCGAACGAGATTATTACCGAATCCATGAAAGGCTCTTTTGTTTTCTTCGGCATATGTTCCGTTGGAAAGACGGTCACCAACGGTCATATCGGCCTCACCATTAAGGATTGGCAGCACCATATCAACGGCTTTAGCCTCATCATACGTGTCGTCACCATCGACCATCAAATAGCAATCAGCATCGATATCACGAAACATCTGGCGACAAACGTTACCTTTCCCCTGGCGAGGCTCGAAGCGAACGATCGCACCATGCTGCCTGGCAATCTGCGAAGTGTCGTCAGAAGAATTGTTATCGTATACATATACCATTGCACCAGGCAAGGCCGCATGGTAGTCATCTATCACTTTACCGATGGTTAAAGCCTCGTTGTAGCAGGGAATGATAACCGCAACATTACGAAATTGCATATGAACTCCAAAACAATCAACCATGATTGTAGAACAGGCTATCTAAAGATAACGCCAAAACCAAAATGGGAATTAGACAAATATTACTAAAGACATAACGCGTTGGCTCGCCGCCTACTATAGAAATCGGCACTATTAAAAGAGTCAAACATGTGATCAGAACAGGGGACAGGATCAATAGGGCCCCCTTTTTTGAACCCGAATACTTATCGCCGAGTACATAAAACAGGAGGAACAAAGGGATAATAGAGGCCCAGGTGGAACGGAAAAATAGAGCATTTATAATAGGAAGACTTTGGATAGAAAGATAAATTTGCTGAGCAACAGAAGCGCCAGCAGAGCAAGTAGGGGTCCAATCGATAACCTTATCAACAGGTTCATAATACCAGCCAGAGTACATTGGCAGGACAAGGTAATTTCCGGACCCGTCTTGATCGGTACGAAACGTTATCCATCCATCAATAAGGCCAATCCATGCCTCGAGATGGCCTTTGGGATCCTTCATTGAGTTGACGGCCCACAGCTTAATGAACTTATTAAAATAGGATTCGTCGTTTACGCCCCGAACAGGCGTTAACGGATATCTTATTATGTCCTTAATTGAGTCAACGCAACCCCAATTATACATGGAAGGGATATCGCAGACATTAGTGAGAAGGAACTTGTCTATTACGTTTAAATCTTCGTTGGTCATTTCATCTTTAGAGTATTTAACATCGTGTGCAACTTGCTGAATGATAGGCGCAATCATTTCCTGTTTGCCGCCAGGCAACACGTTAGCGGCAGCATATAGCTGCGGAACAAGGACAAACACGGTTAAAGAGAAGAAAACCGAGGAAAGCAAGATTTTAACGCGGCATTTTTTGGATAAGTTGAAGGTATATAAACAGAGAAGTACATCGACTCCAAAAATAATATAACCCATGGTCTTTTTTGTAAGCGAAGCGATAATGGAAAATAAGACTATTCCAAATATCTCAAGAACAGATAGATTCTTTGACAGAAGAAATCTGAAAAATAGCCATATATACCCTAAAAAGAAAACAATCGAAAGTGAATCCTTCGCAATCGAACAAATCATTACAGGGAAGACAGGAAATATAGCAAAAAAGACGACAACGATGAAACATAAAATTGAATTGGCGCCGAAGTGATAAAAATCTGAACAAATCAACGAAATTAGCAAAGCAGCGGAATATAGCTGAATTGCTCCAAGAATTACTAAGCCTTTAGTTGCGCTGCCGAATACAGCCGTACCAAACTCGCAAAACAACCCATAAATGAAGGTAACTAGCACGGGATGATGATCGGACAAAGTCTCGACACCGTAGTACTGCAAAATTTGCTGTGATGTATCCGACCAAAAAATACCAGACCTCAATAGATACAACCAAAAAGACCAGGCGGTAGCGATAAAGATAAAATAGATAATGAGATGTGATAGTCGACATCTAGATTTTGCAATACTTGGCTCCCGTCGGTGAAAGCATGAGCCCAAGGCGATCTTGATACCGCCCTGTTCATTGTTTATATGACCAATTAGCAATTCAAATACAACAAATAGAACGACAAAATACATGCTGAATTCCAGAGCTTGGAACCAAATCATTTTACTGCACAAATCAAGAACGCCATCATGAGTCGCAACATAATCGCCTAGAGAAAAGAAAAGGCCCAGTAAAATGGGTATAAATAACCTTAAATGTTGCTTTCTGATCTGCATTTCACGGCCTTCGATATCATGGACTATAAAGAAGACGCGGGTTATTCCCGTGTCTACAAGATCGCTTCATCCAGTAGATGGAGCGAAACAAGCGCTAATAAAATATAAGAGGTTCAAACAGAGGAAGAAATCATAGCGAAATGCCATGAAATAAACGGTTTCTCATACTCAATGCCCCCCCCTACGGAACAATCCATTTCGCTAGAGGTATCTTTTTGAGAAAGAAAACGAGCGCAGCACAAACAAAATAGCAGATGAACGGGAAAACAGTTCTCCAGACCAGACGGCCTCCATCAAGGCCAGTAATAATCAAGAGATAGTAAAACACAATCATATGAATGAGATAAATTCCAAAACTACAACCAGAAAGAGACTTGAGCGCTTTTACGCGTCTTGGCGTTGTGAACAATCGGTCCCAATGTGCATATTTGCAAAAAACAAAGACGGCAACAGAAAGAAGCATGCACGGGAAGTTCGTTACGCCCCAAAAGACCGTATAGAGTTCGCCCTGAGCGAAGGAGCAGTAGGCCGTCGAAAAATAACGAACGGCAAAACCCATCACACCTAATAGATAGATCACATACCTTTGATACGCAGAAAAATCATGGTTTTTAATCAAATAACCGAGTACGGCAAATAGAAGATTCCCGCTCAATATCGGCAGTGTAAGCGAAGAGTTGAACGAAATACCTAGAAATGCCGATACGGAGGGCAACACGGAAATCAAAATACAACCAGTGGCAACGGAGTACCAAAGCACATCATCATTCTTTCCGTCGCATAAAAATGACAGAACAGGAAACGAAAGGTACATTGAGAACAAGGGGATGAAAAACCAGTAGACATCAATTATCTGAGTGTTAATCACCATATCAATAAATGATCTTGGGCCAGCCGGAGCCTGCATCTGCCCAGTCTGCACCTTCCAAATGAGCGCCAAGGCAGACCAAGCAAGAAAGGGAATTACCGTTTTTACAAAACGTTTGTAAAGGAATTCTTTTGTTGAATAGCGTTCCCTATAGGTAAGAAGATTGGCGCCCGAAAGCATAAAGAAAATCGGAACAGCCCAATAGCAAACACACTCCGCAAAAAGGGCTTGCAGCCAATCAGAAGATGGGGAAAACGCATGCACAAGACCATTGAAATGCATAATAATTACAGCCAGGCATGCAGCCACATTGAGGACATCGAAGTATAGAATTCGTTTGCTCAAGTTATTCAACCTCAAATAATTATATTAATTCCCTAAATACTGGTTAGCTTTCGCGACCAGCCAGTTAACATCCGTTCCAGCAGGGCAACTCGTTGATGAATACCACTTGTGAATGCCGACATTATCGCCCATCGTTAGATGTCTCCAACCCTTAGACCTTGCAAGCGCGGCCATAAGCTGCGCACTAGTATCAAGGGTAGCATACGAAGGCGGATTTGCCGTAGTGCCCACATGCTCAATAGACACCGAACGTTTATTCCACTCCCAGTCACCGACGGCCCAGGCTGTATCATCAAGGCCAACGTACTGGTGAATCTGCCCCGGTGCCACGCCATAATGAGCCGATGCCTCGCGTGTACCCCAAAATGTATTATCGATCTGTGAAAGCGATGTACACTCAGAGATGTGAATCACAATCACGCTCCAGTCTTCGCCGTAACGAGACGACGAGTAATGGGCACACCCCTTCCACTGAATACCAGTCAGTGTTGGAGGAATGTAAGTTGCCTTCTCAAAAGCAAAACGCTGATTAGCAGAACCGCTATCTTCACAAAGCGCGAGTGAACCGTTGGCCGATGCAAGAACGAGGCCGCTGGTCGATTGAATGGTATAGCCCTCTCCTCTGTTGTATACCAATTTCCATTTTTGTGCAGCACCCTCGTTTCGGGTCCAAATTTGTACGCCATTGCCGACTATCTGGTTGCCATTTCTAATGTCTAACGGTTTGCAAGATTTAGCGCTCGAGATCTCATATGTGCCATCAGAATTTTTACGAACATCCCAAATCTGGGCTGCCGTTCCATTCGAACCATAAAAACCTACTGATGCGCCAGCGGTCGCTGAGCCACCAGACACATCGAATACCTGAGACCGATTCGACATAAGCTGAATAGTATATGACCCTTCAGACAGAACGCCAACGCTCTTTACATTAAAACGAACACCAGGCAGTTCGAGCGAATCAACCATACCTAAAGTCGCAGATGAACCGGAGGCACAGAGATACTGACCTGTAGCCGCATTTTGCAACGCTATCTTGCCGCCAGACAGCGCACTGTGCCAACGCTGAGAATCGGCACCGTTAGATGTCAATTGAACGAGTTTGCCCTCATCGGTTAGAGAAAGCACTTTCGCGGAACCGATACACTCTATCTCATAGGTGTTTTCCAGCCCGGCCACTTTGCTCACATACCATTTTTGAGCAAGTGTATCGTTTGCAGCATAGAGTTGGATGGCAGCACCATCTTCCGTGGATCCACTGGCAACATCCAAGACTTTCGAAGCCGTCGTCGATTCAAACGTGGACGCGCCCTCACTCAAAAACTCGGTAGCCTGATGAAGTGTAAACTTTTGTGCGGCGGCGCCATTAGATAAAGATCCGTTTACATTCGCTCGAGCAGAATCGGAACCGTTTGCGATGTTGAGGGCCAAACCAGTTGCCTTATTTACGAAAGAGAAGGTCCCGTCGCTGTTGTCAATAACTGCAAACAACTGATTGTTATTGATCGAATCGCCATCCCACTGTTGGACATTAGCACCCGGAATAAGATCGCCGCCGGCAACATCGAGCACCTTCTGAGACTTGACGTTACGGATTACATAATAACCGTCGTGATATTCAAAGCTAAACAGCTGGGCAAGCGTGCCGTTACTGTTGTAAAGCTGAACATTGGCCCCATTGGAGCTTGAGCCACTGGCAATGTCGATGACCTTCCCAGTAGAACTGCAGGCAGGACTCAGCGTGAAATATCCTTTTGGAAGAACGTCCTCGCACTTGGCAACTGAGGGAGACGTGCTCAGCAGCGCAAAGCGTGAGCTACTCTCGTTGGTGTTCAACTCAACATTCACGCCATTGGACGCACTTCCTCCTCTAGAGCCAAGATGGAACCCAGGTCTAAGCGCACTCTCGACGAGATACGTGCCGTCGGATTGCTTGGCAACGATCCATTTTTGAGCAAATGTTCCGTTGAAGGCATACTGGGCAATATTAGTTCCTGCAGAGGCGTTTCCTCCCGCAACATCAATCACCTTATTGGAGCCAGCATTCGTAAACGTAACATAGCCCTTGTCGTCATGGGTAACGATCCAGCGCTGGGCATTGCTCATATTCGACGTGTACAGCTGGATATTGGCGCTGTTATCTTTAGATCCGCCAGAAACATCCAAGACAAATGAATAGTTCTTACTCGAGCTGACGATATACTCGCCGTCTGCCAAATCAGACATGTGAGTCGCGGCGTCGGCGTCTTGTTCGGAGCGCAAGCATTTAAAGTTGGACGACGCAAATGCAACCGCCAGCTCGCGCGAATCGCCCCTGGAGACCGTAACAATCTTACCAGAAGCGCTTACACCCAAAACACAACCAGTAGCGGCGTTAACGATACGGTACAAACCGTTACCGGCATCTTCGACAGCCCAATAATAAATCAGCGAAGAAGGCGACAGGCTCCCCTGCTTAACCGCAGCTCCAGGAACAATATCCCCGTCCTGAGCATACAAATAGCGATAGGATTTCGCAGACTTTATCGCATAAAGCCCCTTTTCAGCTTCATATTCAAACCCAAACGACTGTGCAATAGTCCCATTGGCACTATAAAGTTGAAGGGCAGCTCCGCTATCCACGCTGCCGCCAGGCACATCAAATACGCGACCATCAGAAGCCATTACAACAGCAGACTGAGAATCGATTGTCTGAGCCTTAGAAACTTCTCCGGCCGTATACAGACGGAATCGCTGTGCAGCGGTACCGTTATCGTCATAAACCTGGACATTCGCTCCATTTGCAGTGGAGCCTCCGGCAAGGTCCAAGACAAAGCCAGTCCTAATCGCAGAGCAAATCTTGAAAGAGCCGTCACCGCAATCGACAAGGATCCATTTCTGAGCCCAAGAGCCATTGGACGCGTACTGTTGAACATTGGCACCTGCTTTTTTGCTGCCGGCAGAAACATCTAAGACTTTTCCCGACTTCACATTCGTAATGGTCACATAACCATTCTTGTCATAGGAAAACGTCCAGCGCTGAGCCTTAGTAGCGTTAGATGCATATAGCTGAAGATTGGCACCGGAATTTATAGATCCGCCGGCAATATCGAATACCTGACGCTCAGAGACAGAGCCGATGGCATATTCAACGTCCTCTTTTACAAGCCCTTTGCTCGAGGCGGCGAGATCATTGAGCTCCTGGCGAACAGTGCGCGCTGGCGCAAGCGTCCATTTCTGCGCATCAGATCCGTTGTACGTATAAATCTGAAGCGCAGACCCACTCACGCCATTGCCACCTGGAACGTCAACGGCTTTACCGGACTTTGAATTAATGAACGAGTACTCGCCATTGCCGTGATCAATAACAGACCAATGCTGCGCGCACGTACCGTTAGATGCGTACTGGGAGACCGCTCCCCCATTCGAGACGGAACCGCCCTGCGCTTCAAAGGGCTTACCGGAGTTAACGTTTACGATTTCGTACAGGCCATTGCCGACCTGCTTAAAAGAAAACATCTGAGCCTGGCTATTGTTGGCGTTATAAATCTGAAGTCGCGCTCGATTATCAGATGAACCACCGTAGATATCCATAACGAGCTGAGGGTTGAGCACACTCTTGATGGCAAAAGCTGTATCGGTTTTTACTGCCGATGCGGACGCAAAGGTAAAACGCTGCGCAGTCGATTTATTCGGAGCCCAGATGCGAACCGAAGTTCCATCCGCAGTACTC
Source organism: uncultured Collinsella sp. (assembly GCA_934655965.1). Classification (GTDB taxonomy): domain Bacteria; phylum Actinomycetota; class Coriobacteriia; order Coriobacteriales; family Coriobacteriaceae; genus Collinsella. The sequence continues at coordinate 49,369 of CAKUHK010000001.1, read as the reverse complement.
CCACCATTAAGATCGAGCACCCAGTTACCCAAAGCAGACTGAATGTAGAATCCACTATCGGCAACACGGATATGCCAAAGCTGGTGCTCGTCCTGAGCATAAGCGGCCTGAGTGACCGAAGATCCGCTTTGCGCATTATCTCCCGCAACCGAAAGATATAACCCAGTTGACTCACACTTAATTCGATATGCTCCAGAGCCGTCCGACTCAAGATTAAAACGCTGATCAGCCGTTCCCCGAGCCCCATACAAAGAAAGACTAGTGTCATCAGCAACGGTAACACTCGAGGAATCTTTTGCAATCGAATCGATGTAGTAAGTTCCATCAGCAAGAGAAAAGTCAGGCATATTAAGAACGTTAACAAAATCAGCTGAGGAAAAGGCGCTCATGTCAACCGTATTAGCGGTAATGCCATCAAGACGCTCCGAAGATGTGTACTGCCATCCATACTGGCCAGTACAGCTAAACGAAGTCTTGAGTTTGGGGCCATATTCCGCAATCCAGGACACACGAGGACGCACGCTTGCGGCTTTTAGATAGGTGTCCGTATACCAGCGGCCGGAATAAATGGACGTGTTGTTAATGCCAAAACCAGACAGCGTATTAAAATACGCATTCACGATGCCCTCGTACGCCGAAGCGCTATTGGGCGATATTGCATTTCCGTTGCTGTCGTAGAACGTCTCGAGATCATAGAAAATCGGAAGTGACAGATCATACAGACCGTATTTGCTCACGATTTGCTGGGTAAAGTAAGCTTCGCCTGTAGCATCATTCGAATTCTGGGCAGTACTAAAGATATACAAGCCAAATGGAATGCCCAGACGGCGCACTTCGCTCAAGTTGCGCTCAAACTGTTTATCGAAATGACTCGTTGAATGCGCGAAACGCAAGATAACGGCATCGACGCCAGAGTTTTTAACCTTGTTCCAGTCAATCGTCCCCTGCCATTCCGAGACGTCAATAACCTTAAGGGCAGGAGAGGCAAAGACCTCGTCATATCCGTTATAGAACGTCTTGGAGGCGTTAGTGCCGCCCCAATAGGGAGATCCATTAGCCGAACGAGTATCAAGCGCAGCGGCGAGCGGCTCCCCTTCCATCGAGCTACCAGCGGTATAGGTACCCAAGTCATCATCGGGATGCGCCTCGCCGTAAGCAAGACGTTCCTCCAGAGAGGCATCGACAGGAAGTGTAGCATCATCGGCAAAAACAGGGGTTGCCCCCAGGCTGCAGAGCAGACCGAGAGCAACCATCAAAGACGATGCAAGACAAGTTTTCTTGCGCATATCCATCAACCTAAATCCAGACTAGCAAAGGGCGATATTGCGGTACCATCCCCAAAGCGGCGTATACGTTGTTCCATAATAGTTGACCCAGTCATCAAGCCCGCGGACATTAATTCGCCCGATGTTCTCAATTACTTTGCCATCTCCAATATATATTGCGATATGCCCCCAAATGGAACCTGCCCACGTATTAGAGTAGGACGGGACAGCGACAATCATACCAACTATTAAATTAGCTCGATTGCTATCGTGGCAATAAGCCCAAAACAAGACGCAGACATATAACCTCAATCTACGGAAACTAGCTTAAACGAACGGGCGAGCAGCACCTATAGGGTTGCCGCGCTCATAAACGCCGTGAACACCGACGCCCTGATTTGGCCAAGAGTCAATCATGCGCCCACCGCCCAAATAGATGGCAATATGGCCGCGGTAGTAGATGACGTCACCGCGTTGCATGCTGCCAACGCTCACTGGCATAAACGTACCGTTGTTATACCAATTCATAGAGTTGTAGGTTTGCCACGCAAGCCAGCGATGGTTGTAGGGGTTGTAGACCCCCATGTCCATGCCCGTAGCATAAAGGCATTGCAATACAAAGCCCGAACAATCGACGGCACCGCCAGGGGCCGTCGAATACGGCTCAATATAGCGCGTCCCCACATACTCATAGGCGCGCTGGATAAAGGCATTAACGCAATCGTCTCGCGTAGCATCGATTGCAATGCGAGACGGCGTCACATAGGTAAACTCACCGGTGCAATAACTCGGTAGTTTAACCGTCAAGCTGCTAACCTGCGGATAGTTCGCGGGATTCTGATAACCAATCTTCGCAGGGCGCTCTGCAGAAATAGCACGCCAGCTCTGAGCGTTGGACCCGTTATAAGACCACAGCTGGACATTGGATCCATTCGCGGTAGCTGCACCACTTACATCAAGAACCTTATTGCCAAAGGCGGAGATAATCTTGATTCCACTCTCCCCCATTTCGAAGCGCCACTTTTGTGCATTCGACCCATTCCATTGCCACTGCTGAACGTTGGCCCCATCCACATCGGAACAGTTAAGGACGTCAAGAGGGTAAGCTGAGCAGCAAGCTGTAAGCGAATACCAGCCGCCGCCGATGCTACGGACCCACACACGCTGGCTTAACGTACCGTTAGAAGCATATATTTGGACGTTTGCACCATTCGAGCGAGAACCACCAGCCACATCAAGTCGTTGCCCTGCCGCATGCATGGGAGCGAACTCGTAGAATCCATCAGAAATCAGAGAGACGGATGTGATTGTCCACCCTTGCGCTGCCGAACCAACCTCATCGGCGCAAACAATGGAGCTGCCAGATCCCGGAGCAGTCAAGACCTTACCGGTCTTTTTGTTCTTGAGCTCGATGCCATTGCCAAAACAGACACCAAGCGACCACTTGGCCTCATCGGAATCCTTATCCGAAATCTGAAGAACAGCGCCGTCAGATTCACGCGCCGAGAGGTACTTGGCAGAATTAACGCACTGGAACGAGTAGTATCCCTGCTCGTCGGCACGAACCCAGAACTTCTGAGCCAAAGTCCCGTTCCCCGCATAAACCTGTAGCGGAGCGCCCTCTGCATAAGAGCCACCAGAGACATCAATGTATTTACCTGTCAGGTCCGAATAAATTGAGTAGCAGCCCTCTCTGAGCGACACGGTAAAGGAATCAAAGGTCCAGCGCTGCGGAGCGCCACCGTTTTCAACTGCAGTCGTTACGGATCCGTCGGACTTTCGCTCCAGTACCAAATTACTCGCAACGGATCGGATTAAATAGGTATCTCCGTCAGACTCGATACGCCACTGCTGATTTGATCCTATTCCGGGGAAATCCCACTGCTGAACTTTTGCGCCAGGAATGATATCGCCGCTGTCAAGATCAAGTCCCTTACCAGTCCTTGCAGGGCGAATCGAATAAAAACCTGTAGCAGGGTCATATGAAAGCTTGAAGCACTGTGCTAGCGTGCCATTTGCAGAATACGTTTGAACGCGAGCGCCGTTAGAGGTGGAGCCCCCTGCCACGTCAAGGCATTTTGAAGGATCCGAAACGGAATTAATCTGGTACATGCCATCCGCAACCGTTTGGGCGCCCGCCTCAACATGAGGATTTGCGTTGATGGCAATAAAGCGCTGCGCTACAGAACCATTTGCCGACCAAATCTGAACATTGGCACCGTTAGAGACGCTACCGCCGCTTACGTCTAAAACAAGATTGCGTCCAAGACCAGAATAGAATACAAACGATCCATTTGCCTGCTTAACAGGAATCCAACGCTGCGCGGCGGTGCCATTCGCACCGTATTGTTGAACGTTAGCACCAGCTTTTTTGCTTCCGCCGGAAACATCAAGGGCCATAGAGGTACCCGCATGAGCGATCGTTACATAACCAGTAGGTTGCCCATCCGAGCCAAGAATATTTTTGATAACCCAACGTTGGGCGTCAGTGTTATTAGAAGCATAGATTTGAATATTGGCACCGTTTGCCGCAGAGCCGCCGGAGACGTCAACGACACTCCGCGGTGATGGCTCCATGCAGAGAGCATAGGTGCCGTCTTCGACCTGTAGTCCCTGCGCAGCGGCGAATGCATCGACATCCGCTTGCGTCCAGGTAAAACTGTTGGTCTGGGTCAAAGTCCAGGTGACGGCTTCAGTCAAGGTAACGGCAACGCCGCTTTCAAATGAAAGGTATAACCCATTAGCGGCGTTTTTAATGGCAAAGCCTTCACTGGAAGGCTCGAGGACCCAAAGGCGATTCTTCTTATAGGAGCCAGCATCATCAAGGGATCCATAGAGATGGGCAGCGCCGCTGGGTACAACACTACCGTAATCGGCGTCTATCAGCTTGCCCGAAACAAGCGAAGCGATCGTGTAATAACCGGATGCGCTGTCATATGTAAGACGGAAAGCCTGCGCCACGGTGTCGTTCTTCTTATATGGCTGAAGAGCGGCACCGGATTCAGCAGAAGCGCCCTTTACGTCGAGTGCCAAACCGGCAGATTCAAAACAATAAACACCGTCGGCAACATTCTGGCCCATGGAGTCAACGACAGGATTGGAGTCAAACGCATAAAACGCCTGCGCAGCGGTCTGATTACCCTTATAAAGTTGCACATTTGCGCCGTTAGCAGAACTACCGCCAGCGACATCAAGCACGTAATCATAGTCGAGGGCGGAATGTATCGTCAGGCCCCCATTGACACCCTTAACGGCAATCCACTTTTGCGCACGTGTACCGTTAGCCACATACTGCTGAACATTACGACCCGACTCAGCTTTACCGCCCGAGACATCAAGCACCAAGCCAGAGCCGACATTTTCAAAAGTTAAAAAGCCATCTGCATCCGCATGCACCAGCCAACGCTGAGCTTTGGTCATATTCGAACTGTATATCTGGACATTGGCACCATTTGAGGAAGATCCTCCGGCAACGTCCCAAACCTTACGCGAGGTATTACCACCGGCAAAAACATAAGTCACGCCATCAAGAAGCGTACCTTTATTTTTAATGGCCTGATCTTCAACGCTCGTATCACCTTCCGTCGTCGCGGCGGTCGGTCCGCCAGTAGACGTTAATGAATCATTGGGCTGTTCTTCGTTCGGCAAGGCAGGCGAAGCATCCGAACAGGAATCACTTTCACAAGTGACGTTGGAATCAACAATTTGATTATCATCGCACCCTTTAGCTGATGTCTCTTCCGCAAATAGCGGAGACACGCCAACGGAGGAAATTAAAAGACCCGCAGCCAAAGCCACTACCGAAATAGCAGCAAGGCCACGGGCTTTACGACTGCAGCTCATATCAAACCCCCGATTCAAATTAACACTGAATCTATAATAGTTGATACAAGCCATGACAACGTGGCCATTGGCTACTTAATAACAACCGCTTGCGCACCTCGTTGCTGGTAAACCCAAGCAATCCAATCTCGATCGTAGGTGGTATAGCCATCGATGGTATCCGAGATCATAACTTTATTTGTTTGAGGGTCATAGCCCTTTAAAACAACCGTATGTGAGTTAACGCAGGCAAAATAACCTCCCTGTCGGGCATAAATGTTACCCACGTTGCCCTGATGGACAGTGGTCCAAATAATGACCGGGCAGCCATCATCCAAGTATTTACAAAGGTCATACAAAGATGTTCCCGAAACGTCGTACGAACGCAAGCTACTCCCCCGGCTCGCTAAGAAATTGTTAGCGGCCTTATTGAGTCCAGGAGCGCAGATCTCGTTACCGTTGGAATAGCTATGGGGATCGCCCCAGAAGCACCAAACAAAATCCCAAGAGCTACGAGGGATCCAGCGATCAGCCATCTCGCAAGGTCCAACACCAAAACCGTAGTAATTTAGAACGTTGGTCAGGGCAGCCGATTCGCAACCATTGGGCAGTCCGACGGAGTACTGATTATAAACGGGGACAGCCAGATCCACCGCCTCGGGCGTATAACTTGTCTGAACAAAAGTGAACCCCTGGGCACCAGAATTATTGGAGTTATAAATCTGAATATTGGCACCGTCGCTAAAAGCTCCCCCGCTCACATCCAAAACAAGGGTCTCGTTGAGTGCGGAGCGGATGACGAAAGAGCCCCCACCCACGTAGTCAACGAGCCAACGTTGCGCAGAGCCTCCATTGCCCTGCCATTGCTGAACGTTGGCACCCGAAACGCCCTGGGCATTAAGCACATCAAGGTACTTCTTGCTTCGACAATTCTGAATTGAAACAGTTCCGTCAGAATTGGCGCTAACGTTCCATTTTTGAGCGCCAGAACCGTTGGAAGACCAAAGCTGTACATTAGCGCCATTGGAGCGCGAGCCGCCCGCCACATCCAACGCTTTAGAACGATCAGAGGCGACGACAATGGTGTAAGTACCCGAATCAACTAACGAGCAGGCAGACAATCTAAAAGACTGCGCTGCGGTACCATTAGAAGCATACGTCCCAATATTAGTTCCGTTGCTTGTTGAGCCCCCTGCAGCATCAAGTACCTTTCCCGTTGCCACGTTGACAAGGACAGCACAGCCGTTATTAATCCGAGCGGTCCATAACTGAAAATCATCATTGGTTAGAGAACGAACGCAAACGTTACCGTCCTCATCCGCCGTTAAAACCTTGCCAGATACCAGGCTCTCAATGGTATAGGTGTTATCCCGTTCGGCAACCTTTGTGATTTTCCACTTCTGAGCAAGCGACTTGTTGCTTCCATAAAGTTGCACGTTGGCACCGTCAGCAGCAGAGCCGCCTGCAACATCAAGAACCGCAGAAGAAGAGGCAGAATTCGAAATGGTAAAGAAACCCTCGGGCAAAAGCGAGGTCACTTTTGTGAACGCCAAACTTTGCGAGCCGGAATCAGTCGGGGCATCTCCGAATACGTTAGAACTTCCAACCGTCAAGACCAATCCGGTCGCTTTATTGGTCGCTGTATACGAACCATCATCGTTGCGCACAATGGAAAACAATTGATTTGCATTATTGCTGCCGATATTCCATTGATGGACATTGGTTCCAGGGCACAAATTGCCGCCATCAACATCAAGCGCCTTGCCAGACTGGGCACTCACAATCCGGTAGTATCCGCCCTCATACACAAACTTAAAGTCCTGCGCAAACGTACCATTAGCGGTGTAGGTCTGGACATTAGCTCCATTGGAAGAGGAGCCACCAGCAATGTCAAATACACGCGATGAATCAGTCGCCAGTGAAATGGTAAACCAGCCGTCCAGGCCAAGATCACTGCACGGCGCTACGTCTGGTGCAGTCGAAACAAAACGAACGTTTTGAGCGGGAGTTCCATTGCTCGCATAGGTTTGGATGTTGGCGCCATTTGAGGATGAGCCGCCCGCAACATCTAGAACAATGTCAGACATAAGTGCCGACTGCAGCCGGAATAGCCCCGCCGACGCCGAGGGAACGGCAATCCAAAGCTGGGCACGCGACCCGTTGAATGAATACTGCCGAACATTAGTCCCCAACGAACAAGACCCGCCGGCAATGTCGAGCACCCTACCCGAAGAGACGTTTCTGATAATCAAATAGCCAGACTCATCATGAGAAATTGCCCACTGTTGTGCCGACGTCATATTCGAAGCATAGGACTGAACATTGCCGCCGTTGTCTTTAGATCCACCGCTTACGTCCAGTACCTTGGTCTTGCCAACGCCAAGAGCCAGAATATAACGCCCGTCAGCGATATTGCCGGCATTCTGTTGCGCCAACATGTCCAGCTCTTCACGCTGGGCGTTTAGGTCATAAAATGACCAGCGCTGGGCACTCGTGCCGTTATCGGACCAAGTGCGCACGTTCGTCCCGTTAGCCGTGTTTCCCCCCGCGATATCAAGACAAATTGAGGGATCAAGGGCAGAGATAAGCTTAATTGAATCGCCGTCCTTCACTGCAATCCACTTTTGTGCGGCAGAACCATTAGATGCGTACTGCTGGACATTCGTTCCAGACTGAGCGCTTCCGCCAGATACGTCGAGAACAAGCCCAGAGCCCTTGCAGGTAAGCGTTACGAAACCGTCCGAGTCATGGGAGACGGTCCATGTTTGCGCAGACGAGGCATTGAGCGCATATATTTGAACATTCACACCCGAAGACTTGGATCCGCCGGCGACATCAAGCGTCTGCCAACGACTCTTTTCCGAACGAATGAGATAGGTACCGTCAGCAAGATCTGAGGTATGAGCAGCCGCGAGCTCGGCAATGATAGTTGCCTTAGGTTTTTCAAGCGTAAAAATCTGAGCCGCAGACTCATTGGCTTGATATAGACGAATTTGAGTGCCATCGGCATCATTTGCACCGGCGATGTCGATCGCATAATCATCATCGATAACAGGCGAAAAGATGAATCCATTACCAACCTGTCGAGCATGCCACGCAAAGCCCCAAGCATCGCTATCGCCAGCGCGCTGCGTAAGACGCGGATGGTCTGAGAAACAAGAAACATCATTGGGATAGCAAAGATACAGCCCCGATTTAACGTTCTTAAAGGCGTATCGGGCATCGCCAAGGTCTTCAAGAATAAACTGCTGAGCAGCCGTCTCATTTCTTCTATACAGCTGTATAGCCACGCCGTCGGCCACCGATCCACCGGCGACGTCGAGCACACGATGCCCCGACAAAGTCGAGGTTAAGAAATAGGAGCCCGTATCGAGGGTCGAGTAGACAGACAGATCAGCTGCCTCGGCAGAAGATTCAGGCTCGATACCCGCGTCGTCATCGCTCACGCTGTCGTCCTGAGCAGAATCGCCCAAAGACGAATCCTGAAAAGAATCATTCCCATCTTCAGTTTTCACAGCTTCTTCCACGGAAGGGGCAGCCGGAGAGACTTCGGCAAAAGCGGTCGAACCCGATTTAAGAACGACGGGCAATATTAGAAGTAGGCCCAACAAGAGCCCTGTTTGCAATGCAATGCAAACATACTTTTTATGACGCATGACATCCCCCAGACAGCCTCGTCAACACCAACGACACAACACTTGCCACCGCAAACGATGCATCATTTGACCATCTAAAATCATATGAATTGTTATGCAGTGAAACTGCTACGCGTTTGGTAATTTAATCGCGGTCCAGCGCATCATGCAAATCTTTGCGCAAAAAAGGCGGCCACCGTAAGGGAGCCGCCTTTGAGCTTAGTAATTACTTTGAGCTTAGTAATTAACGACCTTCGTTCCATAGGGAATATTGTCGTAAATCCATTTGGCATGGTCGGTCGTAAGCCTGATGCATCCCGCGGACGCACGTTGTCCCATAGTGGGGTCCATCACGTTAAACGTCCCCGTATAGCAAGGCTGCGTGTGGAACAAATAGTCACCGTAGAACTGCGTGTAATACCAGCAGGTATATCCATGCCCAAACGAAAGTCCCTTTCCATAGACGGAATACTCGCCCAGCACGGTCGGCGACTCATTTTTGCCAGGAGCGCACTGCCAGAAAGACCATAATTTCCAGTTGCCACGAGAGCCCCTAAAAATACCCGTACGGCAGCCGACGGTGTCAGTCAAGATCAACCACTCCGTGTTGCTGTTGTACCACTGCGCACGGTTATACATTGCCTGTTGATCCGCAGGCAAGGGCTGAACATACGTAGTTGCCTTGAATGTAAACCGTTGCGCCTTTGAACCGTTGCTCGCATATAGCGCAACATTCGTACCGTTTGCCGCATTTCCTCCATAGACATCAATAACAAATGCCGTGTTAAGGGCGGAAGACAATCTAAAGCCACCGGATACGTACTCGATATACCAACGCTGGGCAGCACTGCCGTTTCTGGACCATTGTTGGATATTTGTCCCAGAAGAGGCAGCGGCATTTTTTACATCAAGAGCTTTGCCGCTGGCGGCGTTGACGATTGTGTAAGAGCCATCACCGTTACGTGAGAAATTCCATTTCTGAGCACCCGTATCGTTATTTTGCCAAACCTGCACATTCGCACCGTCAGCGGACGATCCACCGGAAACATCTAAGACCGAATTTGCACGAGACGCCATTCGAATAAAATACGTGCCGTTTGCGACGTTCGCCGAAGTCGAACGCAGGCGGAACCTCTGCGCTGCAGAATCGTTGGAAGTATAGACTTGGACATTAGAAGACGAAGCGAAATTGCCGCCCTTCACATCGAGCGATAGGTTTTGATTATCCACGGAAACGAACTCGATGCCGGTTTTGTCAATCCGAACCGTCCACTGCTGTGCCCTCGCGTCCGCAGAGGTCGTCGTGCAAACATTGGATCCCGAAACAGCAAGCTTGTTGGATGAACAAACGGATTCGAACGTATAGGTGTTTTTGGCTCCATCCACCTTTTTAAGCAGCCATTTTTGAGCGAAAGAGCCATTGGAGGCATACAACTGGACATTGGCGCCAGCGTCTGCAGATCCACCCGCAACATCAAGTACGTAGGAGGAATTTGCAGACGGATATATCTCGTAAATACCCTCGTTCAGCAAATCCTCTTGCTCGGTCAAAACAAACGATGTCTGGACAGAGTCCCCTGGCGTAGTAGCAACCACATTGGAGCCGGATACAGCAAGCGTAAGCCCCGTGCTCTTATTGATGAATGTATAGCTTCCATCTTCATTGCCAACCACACTAAACAGCTGATTGTCATTGGGATATTCATCCCACTGCTGGATGTTCGTACCCGGCACAACATCGCCAGCCGCAACATCAAGCACCTTGCCGGAACCAGCATTACGCAGGACATAATAACCATCGTGATACTCGGGCTTAAATAGCTGAGACAGTGTGCCGTTGCAGGAATATGTCTGAACGTTGCCACCGTTCTTTAATGAGCCGCCGGCAACGTCTAGTGCGATGGTGCTATTAGAAGACGGCGAGATCACGCACCAGTCCGTATCTTTCAAAATGTCCTCGCAGGGGCCAACCGACTCGGGAGTTGCCGCAATAAAGGTGAAACACTGTGCAGCCGTTCCATTCGAGGTATAGAGCTGAACATTCGTTTGAGATTTCAGAGTTCCGCCGGCAACATCGAGTGCGCGTTGTTGCCAAACGGCAGAAACAAGCCGAACGCTGCCGTCACCATTTGGAATCGCAATCCATTTCTGAGCATAGTTCGCATCACCGCAAGCCGAATATTGCTGAACGTTGGTCCCTGGAGAAACAGCACCAGCGGAAACATCGAGCACCTTTCCCGATTTCACGTTTGTAATAGTCAGGCAACCGCCGTCGTCATGCGTAACAGTCCACCGCTGTGCAGAGGTCGCATTCGATTGGTAGAGCTGAACATTCGCCCCGTTATCTTTCGAGCCGTCGGCAACATCAAGAACCATACGCGAGGATACAGGCCCCGCGACAATAGCGTAATCGCCGTCCTCAATGACCCCTCGGTTCTCGGAAGCGAGCTTATCGAGCTCTGCCCGGACAGCCTTCAGGTCGACAAAGTAGAAAGATTGAGCTGCCGTTCCATTTGCGTTATAGAGTTGGAGTCCCGCGCCAGAAGCAATCGATCCACCGGGGATGTCAGCAACTTTTTGCCCATTCAAAGCCGACACAATACGGTAGCGCTCGCCATCTTTCTCAATAATCCACTTCTGAGCCTTTGTCCCATTGGCGGAGTAAGGCTGCAGTCTCGTGCCATTAGCATCGTTGCCGCCGGCCACATCTAGGACCGAGGAGGTTCCGCATATTGCAATGGTGCGATAACCGTCTTCCGTTGTTGAGACATCGAACGTTTGAATCCCAGAATAGCCAAACTTGTTAAATGACAGAGACCCACCGGCCGCCTTCAGTGCAAACGAATCGTTCGAGGCCAAGATGGCGTACGTTCCGTCGGGAAGGTCGTTGCGATGTGCAGCGGCCCTTTCGTCGAGTTGTTGCTGTGCGGTCTTTGCTGGCGCTAGCACCCAGCGCTGAGCGGCTGTTCCGTTTGCCTTATACAGCTGAACGGCAGAGCCATTTGAGGCAACCCCTCCCGCCACATCAATGGCAAAAGACTGATCGAGCGCCGAAATCAACGTATAGCTGCCGTCACTTTCTTTAATTGCAATCCAACGCTGCGCAAGGGTTCCGTTATCAGACCAGAGCTGAATAGGATTTCCATTACTGGCACTTCCGCCCGAAACATCGAGCGTGCAACCCTTGACAGAGGCAATGACAACGAAGCCATATTGGTCATGAGTCACGCGCCAAACCTGGGCGTCTGTATTGTTGGCTCCGTACAGCTGCAGCTTTTTACCGGCATTTGCCGTGCCACTAGGAACATCCAGCACAAACTTGCTGTTAACCGAAGAACCAAGTGTGTACAGGCCGTCCGCAAGATCGTCGACGTGTTCAGAGGCGAGATCATAGACAGACTTGAGCTTCTCCGGCGTAGTAGCGCCAGCCGAATCCGACGTCATCGCATCGGATTCCTCATCTTTGACCAAATCGGTGCTGGATACACCATCAGACACGTCCGGCTGTTCCACAGCTATAGAAGGGTTTTCATTTTGATTAGAAATCGCAGCGTCTTCAGCGAACGCAGGAACAAGACAAATTCCCAGCAGAAGCGCGCTAAACAATGAAACTAATAAGGCTTTCCGATTGCCCATAACCGTCCCCTCTCGCGAAGTTAATTACACTCTATGCTAAGAAGGATTCCTCGTCGTCAAAAGATTCGTGAACAGCAACGGCTAGACCCCGAAAGGTCAATCAGATTAAAAAGGCGTTTCGCGGCATAGCCGTGAAAGCTCTGCTGCAAAATCATTGTGAATCGGCGCCCACTCGAGTTCGCGCCGAAGCTTGCTCGCGTCTATAGCGTAACGTCGATCATGTCCCGGACGATCCTTCACCCAATCAATGAAGCCCTCACTCTGACCCATTGCCTTAAGAATGGCTGTTAGAACCTCAAGGTTGCTGCGCTCGCAATTTGCACCAATGAGATACGTCTCCCCAACCGTCCCTTTAGTCAAAATAGACCAAACGGCGCAGGCATGATCCTCAACATGAATCCAATCGCGCACATTAAGACCGTCGCCATACAACTTAGGGCGTTCACCATGTTTAATGCATGCAATGGAACGCGGGATGAACTTCTCGGGATGCTGGTGCGGACCGTAGTTATTACAGCAATTAGAAATCGTTGCACGTAGGCCATAAGTACGAATCCAGGCCCTCACGAGCATGTCAGAGGCCGCCTTGGAGCTGGAATACGGACTACTCGGCCGATAAGGGGACTCCTCGGTGAACTTACGCGGGTCATCGAGCGCAAGGTCTCCGAACACCTCGTCAGTCGAAATGTGATGGAACCTCACATTGAACGTACGTGCGGCTTCGAGAAGCCGATATGTACCATCAATGTTCGTTTTTACAAAAGGCTCAGGGTCGGCAATCGAATTGTCGTTGTGAGACTCGGCAGCGTAATGCACGATCGCATCGTGTCCAGGAACAACTTGATTAAGGAGGTCCGAGTCACAGATGTCGCCAACAACAAGCTTCACTCTGTCCTCAGGAAACCCAGCGATGCTGTCAGGATTCGCGGCATAGGTAAGTTTATCCAGCACTGTTATATGAACATCTGGGATATTGCTCACCACGTAGCGAACAAATGCAGAGCCACAAAACCCACAGCCGCCGGTTACCAAGATATTTCGTGGCTCAAACATTATGTCCCTCCGGAAGTCCTAGCCAATAAGCCCCTCAATCAACCGCACCGTCTTGAGATACGAGTGCGGACGATCAAACTGCTCTTCTGCGATGGCTCGCGCCTTCTCCCCCATCTGAGTTCGGCGAGACGAATCTTCAATAAGATCAATGAGGACCCTAGCCATGCCTTCGGCATCACCGGGTTTAACGTTTACGCCAAACCCATCGGCCTCGACTTTTGCCCTAAACTCCTTGCTGCACGACGTATTCACCATGGGTTTTCCGGCGGCAAGATAGTCGCCAATCTTAGTCACGATGCTCTGAGCGGCCTTCTCGACCAGCGAGTTGATCGTAATGTCGCTCTTGGACAGCCAAGCAGCCATTTGGTCATACGGCAAATAGCCGTGGAAGGTCACAGAAGCACCGCAAGATTGCGCTGCGGCCCTAAGATTCTCACGTTCCGAGCCATCGCCCAAAATTTGAAGCTTAGCTTCGGGATGAGATTTCTGCACCAACGCCATGGCATTAACCAGCGTCTCAAGGTCATAGCACGCGCTTAACGTACCCGCATAAGAAACCCAAATGTCGCCAGCGGGCTTGTCAATCTGCGAAGCATTCGCAGCAACGCCAGCATCAAACTCACACAGCTGGTTGCCAACATATACGGTTTCGCTCGGAATGCCAGAACGGGCGTCGCGCAAACCGCGCTCTCGATACTCATCCGAAGTTCCCACCACGGCATCTGCCATCTGATAGACAGCCTTAGCCTGTCGATAAAACGGCGAGAACAGGATGTCGGAAAGAACGGGAACGTCGAGCGCCACACGAAAAGCCTCGGGCCAAAGATCATTAACATCGACCACAAACGGGATATTAAACTTCTGAGCGGCTTTACCAATTTCCCTGGCAACATCATTGGGTGGGATCTGGCAGTAAATCAAGTCGTAGTCATGATGCTCGTCGAAATACTCCGACACTCGCTTGGCAACAACATGATGCGCCCAGATACGTTGGGGGCACATATTCTTGGGGTAAAACGGCTCCTCAATAAACCGAATTGTATAGGCGTCGGTCCCGGCATCGAAGTGCTCAACGTCGCGTTGACGTTTTTCCCAATGCTGAAATCCCGAGGTAATAAAATCGACATCATAGCCTTGTTCATGCAGCAATGTTGCAAGATAGACATAGCGCGTTGCGCCCTTGACCTCATTGCCAAGCTTGGCATCTTGCGTATAGATGGCAATTCGCTTCTTGTCTGTCATATCAATAATCCACTCTCAAAGCTTCGTTAGGCACTGGTCTTATCGCGGCGCTCCCCTTTTTCGGCGGCTCGGCGATTGCCGAACAATCCGATACGCGAGAACGCAAATCCAAAACCATTAGTGCGCAACGAATAAACGAACTCCGAAGCAAGATAGGCAACATATGCCGCTTTATTGGCGGCTACCGCTACGCCGGTGAGTTGGGAATATGTTTGCTTAAATGCACCGCTGATGTGCGACATGCCCGAAACGATTTCGGGATTCATGCGCCTAAACAATGCCGCGCAGCGAGCCTTGAGTGCTGGATCATCAAAGGCTCCCTGTTCAACGAGCCCGCCAACATACCTAAAACCGATGGTATAGAAAGACTCAAGGATGCCCCTATCGGCAATATCAAGCTCGTCAACGATGTCTGCCATATCGTTCCAACGAACAATAGGAAGATCGCTCGCCTTTTTGGCCGAAGACGACGTCGGGAGGTCCTCGCGATAGCAATAAAACGAGTCATCGGTATACACAATCGAGCGCGCCTGAGCGAGCGTTTGGATCAAAAAGGGATTGTCCACCCATCCGGCGCCGGGGACCTCTTTAAAGCGAATACCAAACTCGTCCAAAAACGAACGCTTGTACATTGCGCTCCAAATGGATGGATGGTGCTGAATCAAGCGAGGATTATCCCGCAACGTAAACGGCTGGACCTTCTTATTGATGCGTTTGTAATATGCGCAGTGGCACACGTTCTCCTGCGGAGTACCAGGCATACAAACACGCCAATAGGCCGACTTTACGATGTCAGGCTCTCCATACGTGCGAGCAAGGCCCATCAGACTTGTGTACATACCGGGCTTAAGATAATCATCGGGCTCAACGATAGCAATGTATGCGCCGCGAGATTCCTCGATACCTCGGTTAACCGTTGCTCCATAGCCCTGATTCGCCTTGTCGATAACACGAATACGAGAATCCAGCCTCTCGTGATGCCTCATGATTTCCAACGAATTGTCGGTCGAGCCGTCATTAAGGACAATGACCTCAAGCGATGCGAGATCATCGGCCTCGATGCTCTTCAGGCACTGGTCGAGATACTGTGCCGTATTAAAACACGGGACAATAACGGAGACCTCTAAACGCTCATCAGAATGCAAACTGCTCGGCACTTAAACCCCTTCGTGAACGCAAATCAGAACTGTTTAATCCTAGCACAGCAGCATTAACCGCTAAAAAACTGCTCATACGTATCGCCTTACTCTATAGCCGCTGGCACACCGCAGACACATGCTGCCCATCAAACCCGAACCCCCAGCGCATGCGGCCGACGCCTGGTCGCGGCACGCGAATCTCATCGATGCCGTCGCGCTCTATGTCGAGCAGCGCCTGGACGGCTAGCAGCTCCAAGCCCAGCTCGTCCACGCCGGGGTCGTACATCAAGTTGATCGTTATTAGCGGGCGCTCGTCGAGCATGCCGATTGTATCGGCCACATCGAGCACATTGCCCGTGGGGAATACCTGGATATCCCAGCGATCCGCGCCACGCTTTCGCCGGGAAGCAGGATTAGCATAGCCCGGCAAGCCAAAGCAGAGCCCCTGCAAGAGCAGGCAATACGGCAACGGCGAATCTTCCTCAGTCGCACCGATTCCCGCATCGCCCAGGATACAGCCCAACGCCCGCTTCACCGCATCCTCATCCCCATGGCACAACCCGTCGTGGAACGCGTCAACGTCTCGCACATCCTCGGCGGCGCACTCAAACCATTCGATAATCACCAGGCGCAATGCTTGGCGAAGCTCGTTATTGGGCAGGCGCAGAGCACGGAGGCAAACCCCGTTCCCCGCCCCCTCGGTCATATCCGTCGTGAGGAAACCGGACAGGTACAACGCCATCCAAATATCGTCGGCATGAACCTCGTCCGTCCCCGCAGCACCCAAACAAAGCGACACTTCAACACATCCATGAGCCTCGAGCAAATCGAACAAGACCGAAAGCCGGTCGAGATTCCAATCACAGACCGCCCTGCTCAGGCAATCGGCGTACCCATACAGGTCGGCGCGCACGGGCGGCGTGCAGCCCCGGTCCAGAAAGCCAATCACACGCGCCGGACTCGAGCAATATGCCCCGCCAAACCGATATCCCTCGAGCCATTCACGCGCATCGTCCAGGTATTCCTCGCGCCCAGCATGGCTCAGCAGGGCCTCGACTTCGGCATCCGAAAAGCCGAACCACCGATCGCACCACGTCGAGAGCGGGGTGGCCGAGCAATACGAGCAGCCGCGCAAAGCAAGCGCCGCCTCAGCAGGACCGGGACGCTCCCCCATCAAACACGCCAGCCGCATCGAATCGCCCGCGGCGACAATGGCGTCGAACAGAACACGGTCGAGCAACTCCGCCGAACCGTCATCGCGAGTGCCCCTTATGCCAGCACAGCTCAACCATGCCGCATCATATCCATCAACGAGCAATACAACCTGCTCATCGCAGGCCATCTCCAGCAGCTCAATGAGCACAGCAACCACCGAGTCAACCTCGTCCTCGTTCGCAGCGCCGCGCGCCACGCGCTCAATGTGACGCACCTTGTCTCGAGGTAAACCCGGAGCCTCTAGGAACGGCAGCAGGCGGACACACTCGCTCGAAAGAGCGTCACGCACAACGCCGGCAACAGCGGCACCGCTCCCCGCAGCGCCAGAAAAGTCTAGCGATACCACCGGATAGCACGCATACTCACCCCGATAGCGCCCGCCGTCCGCGTCCCAAATCCGGGAACCAGCAAACATACTCCGACCAGCGCGACCGACCGCAGGACGCCCTAGAAAAGCCCTGAGCATCGAAAGGTTCATGCTCTTGCCAAAACCCTCGGGCCGACAGCACACCACAACGGACGCATCGCAATCCAGCACATCGGCAATAAACATGGTTTTGTCGACCAACACACATCGGCGAGCAGCCTCGGTAAAGTCATGCATAACAATCGGCAAAACCATATCGTCGACACAACCGATTAGACGCGTACCAAAGCCGGCAGCGCAACCATCATTCGCCTGTTCAGACACCGTATCTTCTCCCTAAAACGCAGTATGACGTCAATTGTAATGACCGGTTTGCACGTTATATATCCATCGCACAAGCGTTTCGGGCAACGGTAGCAATATGGACCCCAAGGGGGCATAACAAATCCTTGCACAACAAATACGGGGCCCGATGCAGTCGCACCGGACCCCGTCCCGACTCTTTAGGTATTCGGCAACCGAGAATCTACTCCTCAGAACCGTCCTCGCCAGCAGCCTTGTTCTGCTGGTCGAGCTTATGTTTACCGCTCACGATAGACGTGGTGCCCAGCGTAGCCAAGCTCGCGCTGGCAAGGCTCGCCATCACGATGAGGTCGCCCGTCTTGGGCATGTTGCCACCCGGGGCCTTGGTCGTGGTCGTGGTGGTAGTCGTCGTGGTGGTCGTAGTGCCGCCCTTGTCCTCGGTCTTCTGAGCATCGGCATCGGACTGCTTTGCGCGAGCATCGGCGGAAGCATCCGAAGCACCGCCGGCATTGGAACCGGAACCCTGATCAGAGGCGCCATCAGAAGAAGAACCGCCGTTAATGCCCGCCATCAAAGACGACCCCAGCATGGAGCCAAGCTGTTCGCCGGTAGAAGGCTTATTATCCGTCGAGGAATTGCCCGTATCGGAACCCTCGCTCGAGCCGCCCTCGGAGGCATCAGAGCCAGAACCGTTAGAGGACCCAGCATCGGCAGAGGAGTCGCCAGTGCCGTTAGAAGTGCCCGCATCGGAAGAGCCAGAATCCGCACCGCCCGCAGCGCTGCCAGAGCCAGAAGTCGACGAATCGCCGGCCGTAGTGCCGCCAGATGCAGCGCCGCCGTTGCCGGTATCATCGGCGCCAGCATCGGTCGAAGGGACATCCGTACCATCATCGTCGTCCGCGTCGCCATCGGCACCAGGCGTCGGCGTAACAGGGGCAGCGGGCGCCATGCTCGGGCCGGGCGCCGGCGTGGGCTCGGGCTCTACAGGCGTTGCCGCAGCGGCCTCGTCCTCGGCGATATAGACCAGACAGTCCTTGAGCTCGTTGCGGTAGCGATTCTTCCAGCCCTCATGGTACTGAGGCTGGCTTGCATACTTGGTCGCCACGTTATTGACCACGCTGTTGGAAAGCGCCGTCACAAACTCGCGATCGGTCATGCTGTTGGAAAGATTTGCCCAGCGGAAAAAGTCCTGGCAGCCACCCGTGCCGCACATATTGGTGATGCTCCACACCATGCCCTTGACGCAGTCGGCGCGACCGGAGATGTCAATGCCAAGCGCACTCTTGAGCCACGACTCAGTCACCGCATAGTACGAGTTGTACGCATAGGCGTCCTGCAGCGCCGAGAACTCAGCCGGGTCGGTGTTATAAGCGCCCTGGAAGGCCTCCTGCGCAATACGACCCAGCTCGGTGAGTTGGCCGTTCGCATACATGGGATTGCTCGCGTTGGAAATCTCGCTGCCGCGATCGATCGCGGCCTTAAGCATGCCGTACTTAGCAGAATCGTAGTTGTAGACCTGCTTCATAAACGGAATGAGCGACCAGCGGCGGTCGAACTGGTAATAACCCAGCGCGTTATAGCCGTCGCCATACGAAAATCCCTGGTTATAGTTGCCATGACTCTCGTATTTGGTGAAGTACTTCATCTCGTCGGTCACGTTGACAAACGAAACGCCCTGAACCGATCGCAGCACGCCCGAGAAAGACTGCTGGGTGTAAAGGCCTTTATCGATATCGGTGGCATCCGAGGCAACGCCGGGCGCGGGCTCCTCGGCCATAGCGGTAGCGGGCGCGGCAACGGCGCCAAACGAAAGCGCCAACGTAAGACCCGCGACAATCGCGGAATGCTTGGGCTGCATATAATCCTCCCTGCATTGGTGTAGTTAAAGTGCAGTTTGCAAAGATAGATTTAAGTATTGCAGCTCGCCCGTTGTTGCACAACAACCACTCGGCAAACGGCAACAACCCTCCGTGAAATCTTAAGGAATTAGATAAATTGGTCGTCGGGCGACAAAAGAAAATCGCCGTAATGAGCCAAAAGCCCGTCCCTCAGCTGACAAAAGGCGGGAATATAGATGTTCAGAATGCGCTGAATCAGATCTTGCGCCAGCTTATTGTCATAGATATGAACGTTCGTATTTCGGTCTCTGAGCATGTCCAGCCAAGCAGCCTCATCTATAAAGTCGTAAAACCGGTAGGCTTCCTTCAAGATGGCACGGGGCGACCCCGACGCAGCAAGCGTAGCGCCCTCATACTCGAGCAGACGCTTGAGGAGCTTCCAGCTCAATTCAAACTGAAGATTGAACTTATTAATCAGTCCACTCTGAACAAAATCGTTGTTGAGATCCTGATTAGGCGCATCCTCAAGATTCGCTAAGGCACTGGCAAAGTTCTCATATTTTTTCATACAGGACCACACCATCCCTGGCTATTTCGTCGAGCAATTGCTGAGATAAGGACTCATCGAGATTGACAACGTCTACATCTAAAAGGGTATCAAGACGCTCCTCAATCAAATATGAGAAACGGTCGAAATCCCGGCAACCTGTTACGGCAATATCGATATCGCTCTTAGGCAAGTTGTCACCCCGAGCACGAGAGCCAAACAGCACGACCTTCTCGGTGTCACATTCCCGGGCAAAAGCCTCGATTTGCTTATATACCTTGCCAAGAGACGCCATTGCAGCCCCTACAGCTTGATGTCGAAGTTGATCTCGGGAACGGTAGCCAAGTCGGCCAACGTCACGCCGTCGACGTATTTTTCGATCACGTCGTCCAGGCCGCGCCAGAACTTGACCGTGGAGCACAGGTCACTGCGGGTGCAGCTGTTGTCAATGCCGTCGCACGCCACCGGCGCCGTGCTGCCCTCGACGGCGCGTAGGATGTCACCGGCACGCACTTCGGCCGGGTCCTTGGCCATCATGTAGCCGCCGCCCTTGCCGCGCACGCTCTTAAGCAGGCCAGCCTTCATAAGCGGACGAACCAGCTGCTCCAAGTACTTCTGCGAAATATGCTCGCGGTCGGCCACCTCGCGCAGGGCAATCTTGCCCTCGGCGTCGCCCAACGCCGCGATATAGATCATCAGTCGGAGGGCATAGCGGCCCTTGGAAGAAATGAGCATACCTACCCTCCCATTGTTCCCGGGACAACATAACCAGGAGTATTTGTCCCAAATCTTATGAACGCGGGGCAAGCAATCCTGGTTATTTTGTCCCACAATCTGAAAAGTCGAGTGGATTAGTCGGGTTTTCCCTTGACTAACGCCGAACCCATAGTAACTTTATTCCGAGAAGATTCCTAGGGTTTAGTACACCTATGAGTACACCATATACAGAGAGGGACAGCATGAGCGCAAATCCGCTGCTTTCCATCGAGGGTCTGACCGCCTCCGTGGACGAGAAGACGATCCTTCACAACGTCAACCTCAACGTCGCCGCCGGCGAGACCCACGTGCTGATGGGCCCCAACGGCGCCGGCAAGTCCACCCTTGGCCACCTGGTCATGGGCGACCCCGTCTACACCGTCAACGACGGCCGCATCGTCTTTGACGGCCAGGATATCACCGAGCTCACCACCGACAAGCGCTCGCGTGCCGGCCTGTTCCTGAGCTTCCAGGCACCGGTCGAGATCCCCGGCGTGCCGCTGTCGAGCTTTTTGCGCGCCAGCATCGCCGGACGCCCCGGTCTGGAGATGAAGGGCAAGGAGTTCCGTCGCCGCGTGAAGGAGCTCGCAGCCGAGCTCAACATGGACACCGCCTACCTCAACCGCGAGCTGGGCGTGGGCTTCTCGGGCGGCGAGAAGAAGAAGGTCGAGATGCTCCAGCTTCTGCTGTTGCAGCCCAAGCTCGCCATCCTGGACGAGACCGACTCGGGCCTGGACGTCGACGCCCTTTCCACCGTCAGCCACGGCATGGACGCCTACCGCAAGAGCTGCGACGGCTCCATGCTCATCATCACACACAACACGCGCATCCTGGAGCACCTGGACGTCGACCGCGTCCACGTTATGGTCAAGGGCCGCATCGTGCGCGAGGACGACGCCTCGCTCATCCCCTGGATCGACAAGAACGGCTTTGAGACCTTCGAGCGCGAGGCCGCCGAGCAGCGCGCCCAAGCCGAGGCCGCCGCTGCCGAGCAGCAGGCGTAAAGGGGCGACGCAATGACCAAGAACCGCACCGAGGTCGCGGACATCGACCGCAGCCTCTACGACTTCACCTATGGCGAGGAGGGATTCGAGCGCCTCGACGCCGGCATCACGCCCGACATCGTGCGCGAGATCAGTGCCAAGAAGGACGAGCCGCAGTGGATGCTCGACCTGCGCTTAAAGTCCCTCGAGATCTTTAACCGCTTCCCGGATCCGACGTGGGGCCCCTCCATCGAGGGCTTGGACATGGACAACATCGTCACCTACGTCAAGCCCAACACCGACCAAAAGCACGACTGGGAGTCGGTGCCCGACGACATCAAGAACACCTTTGAGCGCTTGGGCATCCCAGAGGCCGAGCGCAGCTACCTCGCGGGCGTCGGCGCGCAGTACGACTCCGAGCTCGTCTACCACAACATGCAGGACACCGCGTCTAAGATGGGCATCGTCTACTCCGGTATCGAGGAGGCCCTGCACGATCCGCAGTGGGAGCCGCTCATCCACGAGAAGTTTATGACGCTCATCCCGCCCACCGACCACAAGTTTGCGGCCCTGCACGGCGCCGTATGGTCGGGCGGCTCGTTTGTCTACGTGCCCAAGGGCACCAAGCTCGATTTCCCGTTGCAGAGCTACTTCCGCCTTAACGCCAAGGGTGCCGGCCAGTTTGAGCACACGCTCATCATCGTCGAGGACGACGCCGACCTGCACTTTATCGAGGGCTGCTCCGCGCCCAAGTACAACGTGGCCAACCTCCATGCCGGCGCCGTCGAGCTCTTTGTGGGCAAGCGTGCGCACCTGCGGTACTCGACCATCGAGAACTGGTCCAAGAACATGTACAACCTCAACACCAAGCGTGCGCGCGTGGACGAGGACGGCGACATCGAGTGGATCAGCGGCTCCTTCGGCAGCCACGTGGGCTACCTCTACCCCATGAGCGTGCTCAACGGCCGCCGCGCCCGCTCGAGCTTTACCGGCATCACCTTTGCCGGCGCCGGCCAGAACCTCGACACCGGCTGCAAGGTCGTGCTCAACGCGCCCGAGACCTCGGCGACCGTCGAGACCAAGGGCATCTCCAAGAGCGGCGGCATCCAGACCTTCCGCAGCTCTATCGTGGCCACGCCCAAGGCCGAGGGCTCCAAGGCAACCGTAAGCTGCCAGTCGCTGATGCTCGACGACCAGAGCCGCTCCGACACCATCCCCGCCATGGACATCCGCGCCAAGAACGTCGACATCGGCCACGAGGCAACCATCGGCCGCATTGGCGACGACAAGGTCTTCTACCTCATGAGCCGCGGCATCTCGGAGGAAGAGGCCCGCACCATGATCGTCAACGGCTTTGCCAACCCGGTCTCCAAGGAGCTGCCGCTGGAGTACGCCGTCGAGATGAACAACCTGATCAAGCTCGAGATGGAAGGAGCGATCGGATAATGAAACAGACCACGAACACCGCTGCTACCACGCTTGAACAGGTCAACGCGATGCCCGCAGCTACCTGGGGCTGGCTGAAGATGAACCAGACCAAGCTCGAGCTTTCCGACGAGCTTACCGCCGCTCCTGCCGAGGCCGTTGAGGTCGAGGGCCTGGACAAGCAGCTCCTCGGCGCGGACGACGCGTTCGACGCCGCCATGGACGCCATGGCCGAGCGCTTCCCCGAGCGCCGCGCTTCTGCCCCCGGTGACGCCGCCGATCGCGCCCGCATCACGCCCGAGACCGAGCTCGACGTGCCCGCCATCTCTGTCTACCAGGCAGGCGCCATCAAGCTCGAGGAGGAGCTCTCCCCCGCCGAGGTCTTCGAGACTGGCATGGGCGAGACCGCTCACGCCTACCTGGCCGACCACGCCACCAAGCGCATCGTCATCGATGTGCCCGCATATAAGCACGCCACGGCTACCATTCGCGTGAGCGGCGTCGACGCAGCGGCTGCAATTGCCGCCATCGACGTCGTCGCCCGTCCGCAGGCAACGCTCGACCTGCAGATCGCGCTGGACTCCCCCGTTGCCGGCGAGGGCGTCGTGGGCTCCGTGCTGCGCGTGTGCGCCCACGAGTACGCCACCGTCAACGTGACCTGCACGCAGACGCTCGACGACAGCTGGATCGCGCTCGACGACACCGGTCTGTTTTTGGACGAGGGCGCTCGCGTCAACGTGCAGCACACCGTTCTGGGTGCCGGCGCCAGCGCCACCGGCCTTGCCGGCGACCTGCTGGGCGACACCGCCAAGGTCACCATCGATACCGACTACCTGGGCGCCCGCGAACAGGTGCGCGACTTTAACTACGAGCTGCGCCACCGCGGCCGCAAGACCGAGTGCGAAATCGACGCCAACGGTGTGCTGACCGGCACGTCCAAGAAGGTCTACCGCGGCACCATCGACCTCGTGCACGGCTGCAAGGGCGCAACCGGCACCGAGCGCGAGACGGTGCTGCTCGCCAACAAGGGCGTCGACAACAAGACCGTCCCCGTCATCCTGTGCGACGAGGACGACGTCGCCGGCAACCACGGCGCCACGATCGGCCACGTCCGTGACGAGCAGCTCTTCTACCTCGCCTGCCGCGGCCTTGACCAAAACGCCGCCGAGGACCTGTTCATCCGCGCCAAACTGGAGGACGCCACGCTTTCCGCCGCCGATGAGCGCACCCGCGCCGCCGTCGTCCGCCTGGGCAACAACCTGATCGATAACTTTGAGGAGGAGCTCGCATGATCGACACCGAGCACGTTAAATGCGATACCTGCACCGCCCCCGAGCCCATGGAGCTCGATGCCAGCGACGAGGCTTCGCGCGGCTGGCCTACCGTGGACATCGAGACCAACCCCTACAAGGGCCAGTTCCCGTTGTTCCAGCAGCACCCCGAGATCGCCTTCCTCGATAGCGCCGCTACCGCGCAGCGCCCCGCCTGCGTACTCGACGCCGAGCGCGACTTCTACCAGCGCATGAACGCCAACCCGCTGCGCGGCCTGTACTCGCTGTCCGTCGAGGCCACCGACGCCATCGCCAAGGTCCGCCAGCAGATCGCCGACCTCATCGGCGCCTCCCAGGCCAACGAGGTCGTCTTCACCCGCAACACCAGTGAGTCGCTCAACCTGGTCGCCAAGAGCTTTGCGCCCACGGTGCTGGAGCCCGGCGACGAGGTCGTCATCACCATCATGGAGCATCACTCCAACCTGATTCCGTGGCAGCAGGTCTGCCGCGAGACCGGTGCCAAGCTCGTCTACCTCTACCCCACCAAGACCGGTCAGCTCACCACCGAGGAAGTTCTTGCCAAGGTGGGCCCCAAGACCAAGATTCTGGCCGTGGGTCAGGTCTCCAACGTACTGGGCGTCGAGAACCCGGTCAAGAACCTCGGCAAGCTCGTGCACAAGTACGGTGGCTACCTGGTCGTCGACGGCGCACAGTCGCTGCCGCACATGCCGGTCGACGTTGCCGACCTGGGTGCCGACTTCTTCGCCTTTAGCGCGCACAAGGCCATGGGTCCCATGGGCATCGGCGTGCTGTGGGGCAAGATGGACCTGCTCAACGCCATGCCGCCCATGCTCACCGGCGGCGAGATGATCGATTCGGTCACCGAGCAGGACGCCGTCTGGGCGCCCGTCCCCGAAAAGTTCGAGGCCGGCACGCAGGACGCCGCCGGCATCTTCGCCACAGGTGCGGCTCTCGATTACCTGGTCAACACCGTGGGCTACGAAAACATCCAGGCCCGCGAGCAGGCACTCGTCCACTACCTGATGGGCGAACTCATGCAGCTCGACTTTGTTCAGATCATCGGCTCCATCTATTGGGACAACCACCATGGCGTCGTGAGCTTCAATGTCAAGGGCATCCATCCGCACGACGTCGCGAGCATCATGGACATGGACGGTGTGTGCATCCGCGCCGGCCACCATTGCGCACAGCCGCTGCTCACCTGGCTGGGCGTCGAGAACCTCGCCTGCTGCCGCGCCAGCGTCGCCTTCTACAACGACAAGGCCGATATCGACAAGTTCATCGCCGGCCTGCATCACGTTTGGAGCATGTTCAATGGGTAATCTGTACACCTCCACCACATTTATGGAACACAACTCGCACCCCGACTACAAGTACGAGATGGACGCTCCCACGCACGAGCACGACGGCATCAATCCCAGCTGCGGCGACGAGCTCACCTTGCAGCTGCGTGTCGAGAACGGTGTGATCGAGGAGGCCGCCTTTACCGGTCATGGCTGCGCCATCAGCCAGGCCAGCGCCGACATCATGGCCGACCTCATCACCGGCGAGACGATCGAGGAGGCACGCCGCCTGGCCGAGCTCTTCCTTGCCATGATCCGTGGCGAGCAGCTCTCCGAGGAAGATTTGGAAGACCTGGACGAAGCCGCCCAGCTCCAGGACATCTCGCACATGCCCGCCCGCGTCAAGTGCGCCGAGCTCGCCTGGCGCACCCTCGACGGCATGCTCACGGGACAAAATAATCAGTAGTATTTGTCCCAAATCTTAAGAATTTCGTTGGCCGAATCGCTTGACAAGGGTGGTTCGGCCATTTTCTATTCCGAGCCCTCGGTCCGCGCTCTCACCTGCGCATAGGCGCGCACGATACGAGAGACGGTACTCTTGCTAATCCCCGTATACCGCTCAATCTGTCGCACCGTATAGCCAGCTTCGTGCAGGGCAAAAACAATTCCGTCGCGTTGCGCGGGCGGCGCAGCTTTAAGTCTGTCGAGCGGAACCCCGAGCCCCTTCGCCATCTTGTCGGCAAACGCATGCCGTTCCCATTCCGTCTCATCCATATCGTGAATCACGGGGTCGGCGCCGTCGGGCGTCGCCAGCGAATAGGCGATGAAGCCCTCGGCAGAACCAAAGAGCTCAAGCACCGCAGACGGATCCGAAAAGTCCATCGTCGCATCATCATCAAACGCTCGCAGATACTCAGCAAAGCTACTCCACGGATAGCGTTCGATCAAAGCGATGCCCGCCTCCTGCGGATTGGCATGCACATAGCGAATCGCCGCCATCAGATGCCGGTCGGTATCGAGCGAGCGACGATCAAAGCGATTCTGGAACAGATGGCCCGTACGCCCCGTGCGCTTATTGAACCGACGCGCGTAGGTCAAAAGCAACCGATGCATGGCCGCGCTCATCCTGTCCTCGTAATCCGCAAGCACCAAATGCACGTGGTTGCCCATGAGACACCACGCCACAATCGTTACCTGGACATCGCGGCAGCAGTCACGCGTCAGCTTCAAGAACTCCCGCCGGTCCTCATCGCTCTCAAAGATCAGCTGCTTGCCCGTCCCACGAGCACAAACATAGTAATAGCCGGTAACGGTCCTCCAAATGTGCTGCACGGCGCTCCCTTCGCCAGAGACTGCTTACCATCCAATACATCACGATTGAAACGTGCCATCAAAACATTCACGCAAAATGGCACTCGTCAACGGCAAAAGGCGGCAAACCGACGGTAAACGGCATCATAGCCACAGGTCAGGCGATGCAACCTTGCCAAAAACTGACCAACAGCCTGACCAGAACCAACCCCCTGTGACCAACCGCACGACCACAAACCGAGCAGTTTAATCGCTTCAATTAAAAGTTCCACGCTTCTCGCTACGAAAACTGAGCCGTTCGCCGAATATTCCGTGCATTTCGCGGTATTATAGGGGCTGCATGTCATGTCCCTTTCGAAGGGTCGCCCGGCAATCGCCAGCCACGACCCCCAGACGGGACGCCAACACGATAGAGAGGAGAGGCATGCAGTACTCACAGGAAGTGGAGAACATGTGCCCCGTTGCCAAGGGTGCATACCACGGCCCCGCACCCATCCCCGAGGAGGGCAAGTGGGTCCAGGCTAAGGAGATTTCCGACATCTCCGGTCTTACGCACGGTGTGGGTTGGTGCGCACCTCAGCAGGGCGCCTGCAAGCTCACGCTGAACGTCAAGGACGGCATCATCGAGGAGGCCCTCGTTGAGACCATCGGCTGCTCGGGCATGACCCACTCTGCCGCTATGGCTTCCGAGATCCTTCCCGGTAAGACCATCCTCGAGGCCCTCAACACCGACCTCGTCTGCGACGCCATCAACGTTGCTATGCGCGAGATCTTCCTGCAGATCGTTTACGGCCGCAGCCAGACCGCGTTCTCCGAGGGCGGCCTGCCCGTGGGCGCCTCCCTCGACGACCTCGGCAAGGGCCTTCGCTCTCAGGTCGGCACCATGTTCGGCACCAAGGCCAAGGGCGCTCGTTACCTTGAGCTCGCCCAGGGCTATGTCACCCGCATGGCTCTCAACGACAAGAACGAGATCATCGCGTTCGAGTTCCTGAACCTCGGCAAGTTCACCGACGCCGTCAAGGCCGGCAAGACCCCCGAGGAGGCCATCGCTGGCGCCATGGGCCACTATGGTCAGTGGGAGAACGCTGCCAAGTACATCGACCCGCGCACCGACGAGGAGACTCACTCCGTCGCCAGCGTGTTCCCGGTTCACGAGTAGAAAGGGAGGGAAATAACTATGACTGTTACGTTCGAAGGTTACGAGCGCCGCGCTGACAAGATCAACAAGTGCCTCGCCGACAACGGCATCGCCTCCCTCGAGGAAGCTCTGCAGATCTGCACCGACAAGGGCTTCAACCCGCGTGAGATCGTCAACAACACCCAGTCCATCGCCTTCCAGAACGCTGAGTGGGCCTACACCCTCGGCTGCGCTCTCGCTGTCAAGCGTGGCGCCAAGTCCGCTTCTGAGGCTGCCGCCATCATCGGCGAGGGCATCCAGGCCTTCACCGTTCCCGGCTCCGTCGCCGAGGACCGCAAGGTCGGTCTGGGCCACGGCAACCTGGGCGCTATGCTGCTCTCCGACGACACCGAGTGCTTCGCCTTCCTGGCCGGCCACGAGTCCTTCGCTGCCGCTGAGGGCGCTATCGGCCTGGCTCTGAACGCCAACAAGGCTCGTAAGAAGCCGCTGCGCGTTATCCTCAACGGTCTGGGCAAGGACGCCGCCCAGATCATCGCCCGCATCAACGGCTTCACCTATGTGAAGACCCAGTTCGACTACTACACGGGCGAGCTCAAGGTCGTCGAGACCATCCCCTACTCCGATGGTCCCCGTGCTGCCGTTAACTGCTACGGCTCCGACGACGTCCGCGAGGGCGTTGCCATCATGTGGCACGAGAACGTCGACATCTCGATCACCGGTAACTCCACCAACCCCACGCGCTTCCAGCACCCCGTTGCTGGCACCTACAAGAAGGAGCGCCTCGAGGCTGGCAAGAAGTACTTCTCCGTCGCTTCTGGTGGCGGCACTGGCCGTACCCTGCACCCGGACAACATGGGCGCCGGCCCTGCCTCTTACGGCATGACCGACACCATGGGCCGTATGCACTCCGACGCCCAGTTCGCCGGTTCTTCCTCCGTGCCTGCGCACGTCGACATGATGGGTCTCATCGGCATGGGCAACAACCCCATGGTCGGTGCCACCGTCGCCTGCGCCGTCGCCGTCGAGGAGGCCCTCAAGGCCTAATCGCGCCCGCGCGATGCTCACATACTTGAGCTTTGGAGCCGCTATCCATCCGGATAGCGGCTCTTTTTATTTCCGAGGGCAGCTAATGCCGATATATCAGTTCCGATGAAGGTCAGAGCGGGTATGCTGGGCGTTCATTACGTCCACCTGCCATATTTGCCCTTTACCGAATAGGGTGACCTTCGCGACAGCACAGCCGATAACTCGTGCGACAATGCGCCGGACGAGAAAGGAATCAGATGGAATCAACTGATGTACTGGTAATTGGATCGGGTATTGCAGGCCTTTGCGCCGCCATCGAGGCAGCGCGCGCAGGCGCATCCGTTACCGTAGCGAGCGCTGGCAAGACCATGAGTGGATCGAGCTTCTTCCCGGGCACGTGGGGACTTGGTCTCATCGGTCCCGTCGACGCCGAAGATGAACAGGACCTCATAGACACCATCCAGACCGTCGGCGGCGGTGTTGCCGACCCCGAGCTTGTGCAGACGTTTATCCACAGCATTCCCCAGGCGATTGAGTGGCTCGAGCGCGATCTGGGTGTTGAACTCCAGCGTCCGCAAAGTGCCGAGAGCGCCCAGCAAAAGCAGTTTATCCCCTGCTTCGACCATAAGACGCGCATGTGGCGCGGCCTCACCCGCAAACCCCTTGAGGAAGCCCTGACGGCCCAGATCGAATCACTCGGCATCCATCTGCTCCCCCGCCACGAGCTTATCGACCTTGCTGAGGCCACGGACGGCCGAATCACCGGGGCCGTGCTCTATGACCGCACCGAGGAGCGCCTCGTGCCCATTGCGGCAAAGGCCACCATTATCGCCGCCGGCGGCACGGGGGGACTGTTCGAGCGCAGCCTGACCTCTGCCGACGTGCTCAGCTCCTCCCAAGCCATCGCCCAAGCACATGGCGCGTCGCTTACCAATATAGAGTTCATGCAGATGATGCCCGGCTTCATTGAGCCCAAGCGCAACCTTGTCTTTAACGAAAAGACCTGGCGCTACGTCAAATTCGATCAGCCGGTTGACATCGACGACGACAAACTGGACAACCTGCTTGAGCAGCGCTCCGGATACGGCCCCTTCACGTCACGCCTGGATTCACGTGCTATCGACCTTGCCATCGACCAGGCGGGCACCGAGGGCCTAGCACTGCATTACGACTTCCCAAGTGAGGACGTCCCCGAGTTTGTGCAGACTTTTGCCACCTGGCTGCAAGACGAACATGGCATCGCCCCGACCGACGAGATGCGTGTGGCAATGTATGCCCACGCCGCTAACGGCGGCATCAAGATCGATAAGGCGGCCGCGACGGGCGCTGCAGGCCTCTACGCTTGTGGCGAGGCGACAGGCGGTATGCACGGCGCTGACCGCATTGGTGGCTTGTCGAGCGCCAACGGTATCGTCTTTGGGCGCATTGCCGGCGTCTCAGCGGCGCGAGCGGCGCAGGACGCCCCTGAGACGCCCTTGAAGACGGATATCGCCCTCCCCCAGCGCGGCCTCGCCAAGGCAGACACAGAGCGTCTGACTCACAGCCTCAAGCACACGATGAGCACCTGCTGCATGATCAATCGCACCGAAGCGGGCCTTTCCGCAGCACTGCAGGAACTTGAAGGCCTGAAGTCCGAGTCTGCAACCCTAAGTATGTATAACGCAAAGGATGGCGAAATCGCGGCCCTCGCTCGCCTGCAATCGCAGATTCAGCTGGCAACCGAGATGGTCAAAGCCATGCGCAAGCGAACCGAAAGCCTCGGATCGCACTATCGAGCGGACTAAGCCAAACACCCCTCGAGAGCAGAGCACAACTTCTCGATATTTATTGAGCCCCGCAACAAACATACGGGGCTCAATCTATTTGCCGCGAGAAATAAAAGCTTGGTGTGGACCGTCAGGGGGTCAGCCTGCTACGCGGGCGATCGCCGCGGCGCTTCGCGCCTTGCACGCTACGCTGGTAAATGCTTACGCATTTCCTCAGCTCCGTGCCCCGACGGGTTCGACCCCATGTTGGGTCAACAAAAAAGACGGCCAACTTTCGTTGACCGTCTTAACATGCTTTGGTGGGCCGTCAGGGGGTCGAACCCTGGACCTTGGGATTAAGAGTCCCCTGCTCTACCAACTGAGCTAACGACCCAAAGCTAAAGTCCATTGTGGCGGACTTTAGAGGAGATATCGTGTGGTGGGCCGTCAGGGGGTCGAACCCTGGACCTTGGGATTAAGAGTCCCCTGCTCTACCAACTGAGCTAACGACCCGATATCAACACGAAGCAAGAACTGGGGTGGGTAAAGGGACTCGAACCCTCGACCTACGGGACCACAACCCGTCGCTCTAGCCAACTGAGCTACACCCACCGTGTCCTGTGCGCTTCGCGCTCGACTATTATTGCAAGGAACGCCACGCGATGCAAGCCCCAATTTTCAAGAATTTTGAAAAGAGTTTTTCGAGCCCATTTCGAGCAATTCCCACCGGTTTTATAGGAGTAAACTTGCCCCACTGCAAATCCTCGAAAGGACCGGCATGAAAGAACTCTCCAACCGCACGGCAACGTTTACCGATTCGGTCATCCGTCGCATGACACGCGTCTCCAATAAGTACGGCGCCGTCAATCTCTCGCAGGGCTTCCCCGACTTCGATCCTCCGGCATCGCTGCTCAATAGCCTCAGCACCATCGCCACCGATCCCAAGCCGCTCTATCACCAGTACTCCATCACGTGGGGCTCGCAGGCAATGCGTGAGGCGCTCGCGGCCAAGCAGGAGCACTTTATGGGTATGCCGGTCGACCCCAACGAGAACATCGTGGTCACCTGCGGCTCCACCGAGGCCATGATGGCCGCTATGATGACGGTCACAAACCCCGGCGATAAGGTCGTCATCTTCTCGCCCTTCTACGAGAACTACGGCGCCGACACCATCCTCTCGGGTGCCGAGCCCATCTATGTGCCGCTCAACCCGCCCACCTTCGACTTCGATCGTGAGGTCCTCGAAGCCGCCTTCCGCGACAACGACCCCAAGGCCATTGTCCTGTGCAACCCTTCCAACCCCTGTGGCAAGGTCTTTACGCGCGAGGAGCTCACCTTTATAGCCGACCTGTGCAAAAAGTATGACGTCTACTGCATCACCGACGAAGTCTACGAGCACATCGTCTACACGCCCCACGAGCATGTCTATATGGCCACGCTACCCGGCATGTTTGAGCGCACCATCAGCTGCAGCTCGCTGTCCAAGACCTACTCCATCACCGGGTGGCGCCTGGGCTACACCATCGCCCCGGCTGAGATCACCGAGCGCATCAAGAAGGTCCACGACTTCCTCACCGTGGGCGCCGCCGCTCCCCTGCAGGAGGCCGTCGTCACCGCCCTCAACTTTGACGATAGCTATTACCAGGAGGTCCTCGACCTCTACACCGCCAAGCGC
Organism: uncultured Collinsella sp.; assembly: GCA_934655965.1. Lineage (GTDB taxonomy): Bacteria > Actinomycetota > Coriobacteriia > Coriobacteriales > Coriobacteriaceae > Collinsella. Next base: position 16,673 of record CAKUHK010000001.1, on the reverse strand, counting down.
GACCTGTTCTGCCAGGGTCTCGATAGCATCGGCCTCACGCACAACGTGCCGCAGGGCGCTTACTACGTCATGATGGACATCTCAGAGTTTGGCTACGACAGCGACCTCGACTTCTGCGAGGACCTGGCCTCAAAGGTGGGCGTGGGCGCCGTTCCGGGCTCGAGCTTCTTCCGCGAGCCTGTCAACCACCTGATCCGTTTCCACTTTGCCAAGCGCGACGAAACGCTCAACGCCGCGCTGGAGAACCTCAAGTCCCTGCGTGATAAAATCAAGCCGCGCGGGCAAGGACGGCCCGGCAGCTAAAGGCACCAAAGAAACCTCGCGTATCCGTTGGATTGCGAGGTTTCTTTTTATAGCGACCTCATTAACATTTTAGAGCGCTATACTTTAGAGAAGGAGCAACTCGTCCCGGAGAGAGGAACACTATGGCAGAGCAGCAGCTTATCGGAGCACTTGAGGCCGGCGGCACCAAGATGGTCTGCGCCACGGGCTATGCGGACGGTACGGTCCTGGAGCGCGAGCAGATCGCGACCACGACTCCGCAGGAGACCGTTGAGGCCGTCAACGCATGGTTTGCCGACAAGGGCATCACCGCCCTGGGCATCGGCGCGTTTGGCCCCACTGCAGTCAACCCCGCCTCGCCCCAGTACGGCAAGATCTTGGAGACCCCAAAGACGGCATGGCGCTATTTTGACCTGCTGGGCACCATCCAAAACGAGCTCAACATCCCCTGCGGCTACGATACCGACGTCAACGTCGCCTGTCTGGGCGAGGTCACTTTTGGTTGCGCCAAGGGCCTTACCGATGTGGTCTACCTGACCATCGGTACCGGCGTGGGTGCCGGCGTGCTTTCGGGCGGCCAGCTCGTCCACGGCATGATGCATCCCGAGGCCGGCCACATCCTGGTCACGCGCGACCCGCGCGACACCATTGGCGAGCACAGCGCCTGTCCCTTCCACGATAACTGTCTGGAGGGCCTCATCGCCGGCCCTGGCGTCAAAAAGCGCTGGGGCGGTAAGTCCGCCGGCGAGATGGCCGATGACCCGGAGGCCATGGACCTGCTCGCCGGTTATCTGGCACAGGCGCTCATGACCTACACGCTGTGCTACGCGCCGCAGAAGATCATCATCGGCGGTGGCGTTGCCGACCACACCCCCATCGTGCCGCTCGCCCGCAAAAAGTGCGCCGAGATGCTCAACGGCTATATCGTCACGCCCGAGGTCAACGACATCGACAGCTACATCGTCAACAACAGCCTCGAAGGCAATCAGGGCATCATGGGCTGCCTCGCCCTGGGCGCACAGGCGCTCCAGTAAAGGACGCTTCACCGGCACGCAGGCTAAAGCCCGCGAGGCAAAGCCGTCACACCCTCACAGAGCCCTTTAACGAACAAAGCCGCCTAAGGACCAAGCAAAACGTCCTAGGCGGCCTTTTTGGTACACATGAGCGACCGTAAGAGATATCGAAGCACGACACCCGTCATCGCCCCGCAGCAGTCAATCATCACGTCGGCGATCATGCCGGCGCGACCAGGCACAAAGAGCTGAATCGTCTCGTCAATCGAGGGGACCAGCAGCAAGAACACCGCCGTGGGCAGCAGCACGTCAAAGCTGCGACGGCCCTCGATATCAAAAGCATGTGTCGCCAAGATGCCGAGCACCATGTACTCGGTAAAGTGGGCGCACTTGCGAACGACAAAGTTAGTCACCCACTCGTACGGAAGCCCCAGGGCCTGCAAGAAGCCGCGAACAGACTCCATAATCGACAGGCTCAACGAGCCGGATCCGGTGCCGGGGACCAGCGAATTGCCCCAAATGACGAGCACCATGACGCAAGCGGCCAGCGCCCATTTTCGATCGACCTTAACCATGCGGCAATTATGCCTCCGCGCGGAGCGGCGTAAAGCTGGCGGTACCGCCCTCGATAACACTCAGATAGGCACGGCCCGTGCGCTTGACGGCAGCGGACTCCAGACGGTTGATCTCTTCTTCGAGAATCTGATTGACGCGCTCGTGGCGACGGTTTTCCATAACGCCGGCGGCGATAGCCTCGGCGCGCTCAATACCCTCACGCGAGATACGCGCGGTATCCTCGGGAAGCACGGCACTGTGGCGGCCAACATAGGCAGGAGCGGCCGGAACGGGCACGGAGACAGCCGTAGACGCCATCACAGGGGCAGGATCGACCACCTCGGCCATGATCGCCACTGCGGCGGCCCACATGTCCTCATGGCCCGAATAATCTGCCATGGGAATATCTTCCTCGAGGGAGGCGTCCGGCAGATTGCCGGTGTCTACGCGATCTTGTGCGTCGATAGAAGCGGTGATGGCAGCGGGCTCATCCAGATCGGCGAGATCCACGCCCGTGGTATCGGAAATGATGGGCATGCTAGCAAGATTGGCGTTGTACGGCGCCGCCTCCGCGGCCTGCTTTTGGGCCGAAGCACCCCAGAGCGAGCTTTCGGCAGCACGACGGGCGGCGATAGTCTCCTCATCGACGGTCAAGGGCTCATCAGCATAAAGGTCGGCAGCGGGAGTCGACTGAGCTGTGCTCTGCTGACTAGCCGAAGCGGCCGTCGCGCTCGCACCCGACGACGCGGCGTTATGGGCAGCACTGTTGGCCGCATTGGCGACAAGCGCCACGAAGGCCGCGGTACTGCCCGCAGGGGCGGCATGAGAGCCCGAGACGGCGCGCGCGGCAGCGGCGATGTCGTCGCGATTGTAGGAGCCGGTCTTTCCACCGTTGGTGAGCTCGTCGATGGCCACCTGGTAGACATCACGCGAACGTTCGGGGTCGCAGCTGACTGGGGAATCATCGTCGAGCATGCTATCGATCATCGCCCACGCCTCGGCCTCGTCCATGGCGTTGGCGGCACGCGAAATGGTGGGGACGCCGTCGTCGACATGGCGACGCTGGAATGCTCCGGTCAGGCCCGAAAGGAATGCAGAAGAAGGCTGGGCGGCATTGGCCTGGCCGGCCGGAGCCGCAGGCTGAGGTGCCCCCTGCTGCTGTGCAGGAATCGAGGCGGTCTTGAACTCGCTGTGATGCTGGTTAAAGTTGGCGGCGCCACCCATGGCATCGGGCTGAAACAGGCGGCCGTCGCGCTCGGCGCGATACTCGGAAATGCCCAGCGAGGCGGCGTAGATACCCACGCCTGCCACCGCGCCCACAGCAAAGGGGACAGCACCCGCAACAACCGTCTCATTGACCGACGAGAACGGCAGCGTCGCGGCATACATCACCACGGGGGCGGCAAGGCCGATCCCGCAGGAAAGTCCGGCAAGGACTGCTCGTTGTGTTGCATCAGAAGAAGCCATGAGCTCTCCCCATCTTCCAGCACCCAAATCGCATCATTTAGTTGGCTGCGCGAGAGAAGATGAAGCGGGACATGCGTCCCAAAGCAACGGTATAAGGTTCGTTTCATCTGCGTTTTCCGTCGCGAAGCTTAAAAGTTATTATGCGAAACCGACCCTCCGATTGCAAGCGGCGAAACCGGATTGCGACTCGAAAACTGCTGCTCGTCGGTCATAAGGTCAAAAAATGTTGCCGTGTGGCGTCACAAAGAAAGGGCCGGGATATAAACCCCGGCCCTAACGTCATTCTTGTGGCGGTATTTACGTGCGGCTTATGACCTAGAACGTCTGCTCGTAGTCGCTGTGCTTTTTGGCCGAACGCACCAGGAACTCCTGGTTGGTGTTGGTGCCCTTAAGGCCCTTGATAAACGATGCTGCAGCGCGCTCAGTATTGTTCATGCCGGCGAGAATGCGGCGCAGGCCAAAGACAAACGGGCGCATCTGCTCGTCGACCAGCAGGTCCTCGTTGCGCGTGCCCGAGGCGACGGGGTCGATAGCCGGGAAGATGCGGCGGTCGGCCAGGTCGCGATCGAGCTTGAGCTCCATGTTGCCGGTACCCTTGAACTCCTCAAAGATGACCTCGTCCATCTTGGAGCCGGTGTCAATAAGCGCGGAAGCCAGGATGGTCAACGAGCCACCGTTCTCGATATTACGAGCTGCGCCCAGGAAGCGCTTGGGCGGGTACAGGGCTGCCGAATCGACACCGCCCGAAAGGATGCGGCCCGAGGCGGGCGCCGCCAGGTTGTAGGCGCGGGCAAGACGCGTGATGGAGTCGAGCACCACCACGACGTCGCCACCCAGCTCCACGATGCGCTTGGCGCGCTCGATCACGAGCTCGGCCACGCGAGTATGGTTGTCGGCGGGCATATCAAAGGTGGAGGCCACGACCTCGCCCTTGATGGAGCGCTGCATATCGGTGACCTCTTCGGGGCGCTCGTCGACGAGCAGGCAGATGAGGTGCACCTCAGGGTTATTGATCGAAATGGACTGGCAGATCTTCTTGAGAATCGTGGTCTTGCCGGCCTTGGGCGGCGACACGATCAGGCCGCGCTGGCCCTTGCCGATCGGCGAAACGATGTCGATGGCGCGACCGGTGATGGAGTCCTTGCCGTGCTCCATGCGCAGCGGCTCGTTGGGATAGACCGGCGTGAGGTCGCCAAACTTGGGACGGTTGCGGATCTGCTCGGGATCCATGCCGTTGACGGTCGTGATCTTGGCGAGGCCGGCGCGCTTGTCGCCACCGCGCGAAGGGCGCAGCGAGCCCTCGATAACATCACCCGTGCGCAAGCGCGCAGAGCGAATGAGGTATGCGGGGACGAAGGCGTCGTCGTTGGACTTCATGTAGCCGTGGGCGTGGATGATACCGGAGCTGTCCGGGCGAATCTGCAGGATGCCCTTGATATCGCGGAAGCCCTCGGCCTTCGCGGCAGTGGTGTAGATCTCCTCGACGAGCTCGGCTTTCTTCTTGCCGGTCGTCTCGATCTCGAACTCCTTGGCCTTCTCGCGCAGCTCGGCGACCTTCATGGCCGCGAGCTCCTCGCGCGAAAGCGTGGGCTCGGTGGGGGCGGCGTTGCGCTCCTTGTTGCGCTGCTTGCGGTCGCGCTGGCGGTTGCGACGGTCGTTGTTGCGGTCGTCCTTGCGCTCGTTGCGCTCGTCGTTGCGCTTATGCTGACGACGGTTGGGGCGCGTACCTTCTTCGGTCTCGGCACCCTCGGAAGCCGCGGCTGCGGGCGTGTCGGCGCCGGACGGGACCTCACCCTCTGCCCTGGCGTCAGCGTCGCCGCTAGCGTTGGCCCCATCATCGGCCTGCTGCTCGGCAGCCTTGGCCTTTGCAGACTTCTTGCGCGTGCGCTTGGGCTTCTCGGTTGCCGGCTGGTCGGCGACCTCGGAGTTCACTGCAACAACCGCATCGGAGAACTCATCAGCGGAGGGCTCGACATCGGTGGCGGGCTTGACCTTGGCCTTCGTCGAGCGCTTTGCCGCGGTACGACGGCTGCGACCGGGGCGAACATCGGCGGGCTCGGCATCGGCAGATGCGGGAGCCTCGGCGGACGGAGCGTCCTGAACCGGAGCCTCGGCTGCAGCCGCAGGCTCAACGGTCACCGCAGCACTCTGAGCAGCAGCTGCTGCGGCAGCGGCTTTCTCGGCCTCAACAAACGCCTTAGGCTTGCGGCCGCGACGATGCGGGCGCAGGGCCGGGTCAACGGCAGGAACCTCGTTGGCCTCGGTGGCAACAACGGGCTCGGCGGAGGAAACGCTCTCCCCTGCCGCGGGACGAACCGGGGCCTCAGCGACCTCAGGAATCGGCTGCTCGGCAGGCTGCTGCGCCTTGGCTGCCGCACGACGACGCGTGCGCGGAGCCGGCTTCTCGACTGATTGCTCGGCAACAGGAGCCTCGTTGGCCGCAGGTGCCTCGGAAGCAACCGGTGCCGCAAGCTCGGTCAGTGCTGCGGCCTCGCGCTCGGCAGCGCGACGGCGGGCGCGCACAACCTGGGCCTCGCTGATCTGCGCCAGCGCACGGGCCTGCGCGACCTCATCGGAAATGGGCGCCGAAGCATCGGCGGCAGCGGGCCGCTTCGTGCGCGCGGTGCGCGTCGTGCGGCGCTTGGGCTTTGCGGCCTCCTCGCCGTCTGCAGCAGACCTGGCCACGCGACGCGTACGCTTGGGTTTAGCGGGCGCAGCCTCCTCGCTAGCAGCTGGCGCAGTCGGCGCAACGGCCGTAGGCGCCTCCGGAGCCGAAGCTTGAGCCGGCGCGGGCGCCACGACCTGGTCCGACGCAACCGGTGCAGCGGGAGCGGTTTGCGCCGTCGTTATTTCGTTTTCTTGCTGTTGATCAGACACAGTGTTTGCTCAACTTTCTTTTCAAGCCCTGTGATCACATGCTCCCTGCATATACCTTCAGGGCGGCTAAACAGTCTAACTCCGTCCAAATGCGACGGACATCATTGATCTGTATCGAGATGATTGCGTCAAATACGCAGCGTTAGTGTAACACAACCGCCGCCACCTGCAACTTAGTCATTGGGGACGTTCTTAAACGACTAGTCAAAAGGCACACTCTTTGAGTTTCTAACCAGAATCAGACGGCATCCGCCAAAACTATAGCGGTTTACTACGATGAATCGCGAATCCCCAATCAGGCAATGATTCGCAAAAACAAAACCGCAGGTAGAGCGAATGCGATTTTTACGAAACCGCCGGGATGGTCAGTATGTTCCGATTCATCGTAGTAAACCGGCATAGTTTCGAATTTCTAGCAGTTCATAATTCGTAAATACGCCGGCTTTTGCGCAAAAAGCCCGACCTCCGCGCGGGAGATCGGGCTCTCAAAGCTCAGTTAAGCCAAGCCTGCGCAGTCAAACGACCCGTAGATTACATCTGCTCGGGCGCGGAAACACCAACAAGGGTGAGCACCAGGGCGAGCGTCACGCGGACGGCGTCGCAAGCGGCCAGACGGGCGCGCGAGAGCTCGGGGTCGACGGGACGGCCCTCGCTCGGCAGCACCTGACAGGCAGCATAGAAGCTGTGGAAGTCGCCGGCGAGCTCCTCGGCAAAGTGCGTCAGGCGGAACGGAGCGCGGTCGCGAGCGCAGCTACCGATGAGGTCGGTAAGCTCGTTGAGCTTGCGCGAAAGGGCGAGCTCGGTCGGGTCGGTCAGCAGCGAGTAATCGACGTTCTCGCCGATGGCCTTCGCGGCGACGGCCTTCATGCCCATCTCGGCAGCCTGCTCGGCGGTAACGTCTGCGGCACGGCGCAGGATGGAGCACACGCGGGCGTGAGCGTACTGCACGTAGTACACCGGGTTGGAGTTGTCGCGCTTCTTAACGGCCTCGATGTCGAAGTCGACCATCTGGTTGGAGCTCTTGGAGATGAGCGTGTAGCGAGCGGCGTCGGAACCGACCTCGTCGACGAGCTCCTGCAGGGTCACCATGGTGCCCTTACGCTTGGACATACGGACAGGCTTGCCGTTGCGCAGCAGGTTGACGAGCTGGCCCAGCAGAACCTCGAACTTGCCGGGGTAGCCGAGAGCGTCGCAGACGCAGCGGACGCGCTCGATGTAGCCGTGGTGGTCGGCGCCCCAGATGTCGATGACGTGGTCGACGCGCTGGAACTTATCCCAGTGATAGGCAACGTCGGAGGCGAAGTAGGTGTACTCGCCGTCAGATTTGATCAGGACGCGGTCCTTGTCGTCGCCCAGATCGGTGGAACGGAACCACAGGGCGCCGTCCTTAGTGTAGAGGTAGCCCATCTTGTCGAGCTTCTCAAAAGCGCGGTCGACGGCGGAGGTGCCGGCGGTCTCGCCCTCGGTGTCCTTCACGTACAGGGAGCGCTCGGAGTACCAACGATCAAAGTCGCAGTTGACGGCGTGGCAGAGGTCGCGCATGTTGTCGACCATCTTCACGTAGCCGCGCTCACGGAAGCTCTCCATGCGCTCCTGCGGATCGGCGTCGACCCACTTGTCGCCGTCGGTGCGCCAGAACTCGGCAGCCTCGTCGATGATGTAGTCGCCGCCGTAGGAGTCCTTGCCCAGGGTCTCGGCAAAGTTGTCCTGGTAGGGATGGGTCTCGGGATGCTCGTCGTTCTCGTCGGCAACAAAGGCGTCGCGGTCGGCGACCAGAATCTTGTGAGCCTCGTCGATATCCACGCCCTGCTTGGCGATGATGTCGGCAAGCTGCATATAGCGCGTGCTGATGGAGTTGCCGAAGGTGTTCATCTGCGAGCCGTGGTCGTTGATGTAGAACTCACGCTGGATGTCGTAGCCGGCGTGGTCCATGACGCGGCAGAGCGAATCGCCCAGAGCGGCCCAGCGGCCGTGGCCGATGTGCATGGGGCCGACGGGGTTGGCGGAGACGAACTCGACCTGGGTCTTCAGGCCGCCACCGACGTTGGACTTAGCGAAGTCCATGCCCTTCTCGCGGGCCTCGCCAAAGATGGCGTTCTTGACGGCAACGGAGAGGTAGAAGTTGATGAAGCCAGGGCCGGCGATCTCGACCTTCTCGATCGCGGGGTCCTCGGGCATGTGGGCAACGACGGCCTCGGCGATCTTGCGCGGGGCGCAGTGGGCCAGCTTGGCGGACTTCAGGGCCATGGTGGAGGTCCACTCGCCATGAGAAGTGTCAGCCGGTCGCTCGATGGCGCAATCGTCAAGTTCAAATGCGGAAAGGTCGCCGGCCTCCTGGGCCGCAGCAAGCGCAGCGCGTACCAGCTCTTCAATCTTCTCGGGCATAGATCCTCCTTGTGTTAAAGCCCCCGAGCTCTTGGTCACTCGTAGGGCAAAAGCCAGAGTTTGTAGCACTCTATCACAAGCGACGCGCACTGTCGTAGGGTAAAGCCAATCGATATTGCATATGCACAAAAATGACTACAGCGTATGCGTGGTTGCTCAAAGATGGCGGTCTGCCTGCAGATTATGCACGCGCTGGAACTGCATAAAGGCATGAATGAGCAACGCTTTTTATCGAATACTCTTACCTATCAGAGTTGTGTGCTTTTCCTGCATAAAGTGAAGGTTTTCGCACGTCAGCGTGGTATTCTAGACATACGCAAATTCGTATAAGTTGGAGGTAGCATGTTCTCAATCGGTCAACACGTCATTCATCCGGGTCAGGGAGTCTGCACCGTCGTCGGTTTTAGGGACGACACGCCGCAGCCCATGCTGTTGCTCGAGACCAAGCAGGGACATGCGCAGACGATCCTTATGTACCCCGTGGCGCAGGCCGATCGTTTGCACGCCGCCATCTCCCAGCAAGATGCCGAGCACCTGCTGAGTCACTACGACGAGCTCGAGTGCGACACCTTTACCGAGCGTAACAGCTCGCTCGAGGAGACACATTTTAAGCAGCAGCTTAAGCTGGGCGCTCCCGAGACGGTCCGCGTGGCAAAGACCATGATACACCGCATTCGCCAGGCCGAGGAGGCCGGCAAAAAACCCAGCTCGTACTACATGCGCGTACTCAAAGAGGCAAAGCGCCGCTCCGTTGAGGAGTTTGCCGTGGCACTGGGCGTTACCGAGGAAGACGCCGAGGCCTGCCTGGCCCAAGCCGCCCTCAATTAACCTGCCAAAACCACCACAAAGGGGACAGGCACCTTTGTGGTGGTTTTCTTGTTCTAGTAGTATTCATTCTTAGCGATACCCACGAGCACAAGGAGTCTCTTATGGCAGAGCCGCTTACCGCTGGAATCACTCGCGACCGCGCGTTCGAACTGCTCAACGAGCACAACAAGGACCCGTTCCATATCACGCACGGCGAGACCGTTGAGGGCACCATGCGCTACTTTGCGCGCGAGTTCGACCCCGAGAACGAGGAGTTTTGGGGCATTGTCGGCCTGCTGCACGACCTGGATTGGGAGGAGCATGAGGACGACCCCATGAACCACACCATCTATGCGGCCGAAATCCTCAAGGGCGAGGGTGCCTCTCCCGAGCTTATCCGCGCTATCCAGACGCACACGTCGGACTTCAACACCTCACTGCCCAAACCCGAGCTGCAGATGGAAAAGATTCTGTTTGCCTGCGACGAGCTCACCGGCCTAATTGGCGCTGCCGTCATCATGCGTCCGAGCAAGAGCGTCATGGACTTTACGACCAAGTCGCTCAAGAAGAAGTTTAAGGACAAGCGCTTTGCCGCTGGCTGTTCGCGCGACGTGATTTCGCAGGGCGCCGAGATGCTGGGCTGGGAGCTCCCGGAGCTCTTTGACCGCACCATCACGGCCATGCAGTCCTTCGCCCCCGACCGCGACACTTTCGAGGCCTAAACGCAAAAACCACCACAAAGGTGCCTGTCCCCTTTGTGGTGGTTTTTGTTTGCGCGGGTGTTAGGGGCGGACTTGGCCGGTGCCGCGGAGCTTGTATTTGTAGGTGGTGAGGGCCTCGGCGGCAAAGGGGCCGCGGGCGTGGAGCTTTTGGGTCGAGATGCCGATCTCGGCGCCCAGGCCAAACTCGCCGCCGTCGGTGAAGCGCGTGCTGGCGTTGGCGTACACGGCCGAGGCGTCGACCGCATCCAAGAAGCGCTCGCAGGCGTCCTCGTCCTCGGCAACGATAGCCTCGGAGTGCATGGTGCCGTAGCGGTTGATGTGCGCGATGGCCTCGTTCTCGTCGGCCACGACCTTCACGCTCATCTCGAGCGCAAGATACTCGCGACCCCAGTCCTCCTCAGTCGCGGCAACGTAGTCATCGCCCTCGGCAAGCCCGGCGTCGGCGCATGCGGCGCACGTGGCCTCGTCGCCGTGAATGAGCACGCCGTGGTCATGCAGCACGGCCACGACTGCGGGCAAGAAGCGATCAGCAACGGCACGGTCGACCAGCAGCGACTCAGCGGCATTGCAGACGCCCACGCGCTGCGTCTTAGCGTTGACGATAATGTTGAGCGCCTTGTCAAAATCGGCGGATTCATGCACGTAGATGTGGCAGTTGCCTGTGCCCGTCTCGATCACCGGCACAAGCGACTCGCGCACGCAGCGCTGGATCAGGCCCGCACCGCCACGCGGAATGAGCACATCGACGATGCCACGGAGCTTCATGAGCTCGCCGGTGGCCTCACGGTCGGTGGACTCGATCATCGAGACAGCCTCACGCGGGAAACCCTGTGCCTCGAGCGCATCGGCGAGCAGCTCGGTAATCATGGCGCACGAATGATAGGCCAGCGAACCGCCGCGCAGAATGCAGGCGTTGCCGGTGCGGATGCAGATGCCCGCGGCGTCGGCCGTCACATTAGGGCGCGCCTCATACACCATGGCGACCAGGCCCAACGGCACGCTCACGCGGGTAAGGTCCACGCCGCTCGCAAGCACGCGGTGGTCGAGCACACGACCGACAGGATCGGGCAGCTCGGCGAGTTTCTCCAGGCCGGCAGCCATGCCCTCGACGCGCTCGGGCGTCAGCAACAGGCGGTCGAGCAAGCCAGCCGAGGTGCCCGCATCGCGCGCGGCGGACATATCGAGCTCGTTGGCGGCAACAATGGAGTCGACGCCGTCGCGCAGCGCTGCGGCCATGGCGCGCACGGCCTCCTGGCGCTGTTCATCGCTCGCCGTGGCAAGCGCGCCCGAGGCGGCCTTGGCCTCAACAGCAAGATCGTGGACATACGTGGCTATATCGACCGACATGGGCGGCCCTTTCTCCTAGAAGTTTGCCAACCATGGTAGCCGATTTGCGCATGCCCTCGCGCGCGGCGGTAGAATTGGTCAACACGAAACACCGCGACGAACGGAAGTACCGTATGGCCCTCATCACTTCGTACCACGTCCCCGGCCTGTATGTCGAGGATCACAGCATCGATGTCCCGTTGGATTGGCGCGGCCTGGAGCCGATGCTGCTGGCCGTCGGCAGCACCATGCGCCGCGGCGCCATGCCGGCGCCCATCGCCGGCGCGCCCGAGAGCATCAAGCTCTTCTATCGCGTGGTCTGCGCGCCCGACCGCATCAACGACGACCTGCCGCTGCTCCTGTTTTTGCAGGGCGGCCCCGGCGGCGAGAGCCCGCGTCCGCTCTCGCCCACGAGCGATGGCTGGATCGAGGAGGCCGTCAAACATTTCCGCGTCGTCCTGCCCGACCAGCGTGGCACGGGGCGCAGCAGCTGCGTAGATGGACGCACGATCGCGGCGCTGGGTGATCGAGCAACGGCTGCCGGTTCCGACGCAGCCCGCTCGCAGGCAGATTTCCTCAAACGCCACCTCGCCAGCTCCATCGTGCGCGATTTTGAGTACCTGCGTCTGGTGGGCTTTGGCGGTAAGCCGTGGGTCACGCTCGGCCAGAGCTACGGCGGCTTTTTGACGCTGAGCTACCTGTCGCTCTTCCCCGAGGGCGTGGCGGCGAGCTTTACCTGCGGCGGCATCCCCCACGTCCCGGCGAGTGCCAGTGAGGTCTATGCGCATACTTTCCCGCGCATGGCTATCAAGACGCAGCAGTACTACGACCGCTACCCCGTCGACATCGAGCGCGTGGCGACTCTTGCCGATGCGCTTGAGGATCAGAAGCCCGTGCTGCCCGACGGCTCGCCGATGACGGTGGAGCGACTGCAGCTTATGGGCAGCGACTTTGGCATGAAGCCGAGCTTCGAGCGCATGCACTGGATTATCGATCACGCTTTTGCTGACGGCGACGGCACGCTGGGCTGCGGTGCCTCGGTGTCCGACAGCTTTTTGATGCGCGCCTTCGAGCGTATCAGCACGCGCACGAATCCGCTGTACTGGACGCTTCAGGAGTTCATCTACGCCGACGGCGATACCATGCCGATTCGCTGGGCCGCAGCCGAGGAGAAGGCCCATCGCGCCGAGTTCGACACCCTCGCGCGCCCGCTCATGTTTACCGGCGAGGCCATGTTCCCGTGGATGTTTGAGCAGATGCCCGAGCTTAAGCCCTTCAAGCCGGCGATGGATCTGCTGATGGAGGACACCAGCTGGGACAAGATCTACGGCCCGCAGCGCCTGGCCTGCAACGAGGTGCCGCTCCAGGCTGCAGTGTACTTCGATGACATGTACGTGGACTCGGGCATGCAGCTCGATACACTCAGCCGCGTGGGCAACTCGCACGCCTGGGTAACCAACGAGTTTGAGCACGACGGCCTGCACGGCAGCGTGGTGTTCAAGCACCTCTTCGACGAAGCCCTCAACCGCGGAGACTTGAGCCGAATCTTCTAGCGAAGGAGTGTCCCCAGGTGCCGGCACATAAGGAACGTCCCCAAGTGCCGGCACCACGGTATCCCCCTCTACCAAGTTGCGGTGAAATAGGGACTGTTTAAGCGTTTCAAACCGCCAAACAGTCCCTATTTCACCGCAACTCAGGAAAAACCTGCAACGTGCCCATCGCAGGTAGAGGACGGAAAGCGAAAACGTCCCTAAGCGAGCAAGGTGACGTGAAAGAGGAGGGCATAGACCTTTTGGTCATGCCCGACGATTGAACGTCAGATTGCCGCTTAGGGGCGTTTGCAGCGTCAATTGGTTAAGCGAAGACGATCAGGTTATCTCGATGGATCGCGGGCTTCTCGGCCAGGTCCGCGAGGAGGCGGTTGCTGGCAATCTGGTCCTGGCGGCGGCCGGCCGCAAGCTCCAGCACGTCCGAATCGGCCTCGGCGATACCGCGGGCGACGACCATGCCGCTCGGGTCGCACACGTCGAGCACGTCGCCCTCGGCAAACTCGCCATCGACCTGGCGAATGCCCACCGCGAGTAGCGACGAACCGCGGCTGACCAGCGCCTTTGCAGCGCCATCATCGACCGTGACCGAACCGTGGGCCTTATCGCCCAGCGCGATCCACAGCTTGCGGGGTGCGATGTCCAAGCGCTCCGCCGGCGGATCGAACAGGGTGCCCACACTCTCGCCACGGGCAAGGCGCACCAGTGCATCGGGCTCCTCGCCCGAGCAAATCACGCTCTGGATGCCCGCCGTCATCAGAATGCGGCTCGCGCGGATCTTGGTGATCATGCCGCCCGTACCCACCGACGTGGACGAATCGCCCGCCGAGGCAATGATCGCAGCATCGATCTTGTGCACGACCGGCACGAACTCCGCCGTCGGGTCCTCGTGCGGATTGGCGGTGTAGAGGCCGTCGATGTCCGAAAGCGTCACGCACAGATCGGCCGAAACCAGGCAGCTCACGAGCGCTGCCAGCGTGTCGTTGTCGCCGAATTTGATCTCGTCGACGGTAACGGTGTCGTTCTCGTTGACGACCGGCACCACGCCGAGCTCCACCAGGCGCAACAGGGCATCGCGCGCATGCAGGTAGGACGTGCGGCGCGCCGTGTCGTGGCGCGTGAGCAGCACGAGCGAGGTGAGCAGGTCGCGCGCATGGAACTCCTCATCGTAGGCCGACGAGATGATGCACTGGCCGGCGGAGGCGCAGGCCTGCAGGCTCGGCAGGTCGCCCACCGGCTTGCGGTCGAAGCCCAGCACGGGATATCCGCACGCGATGGCGCCCGAGCTCACCACGACCAGGCGCCAGCCAATCTTGCGTAGAGCGGCCGCCTGGTCGGCCAGGCCGCCGATAAAAGCACGATTGACCTTGCCGTCGGCGCCCACCACCGTGGACGAGCCGATCTTTACCACCATCGTTTTATAAGAAGTCGTCATACGTCAAACCAATCGAATGTCGAGCGTTCGGGCGAGCGGGGGCAGCCGGGGCAGCCAGTGCGGGACGAACGAAAATGATCCGTTTTCCTCCGTCGCATGCGGATCATTTTGCCCAGGGGAAGGCGGACGCCGCGGCCATGTTCTTACGCACGAGCTCGTCGCGCACCTGGGCGAGGCCCTGCTCCATACCCACCACGTAGGTCTGCGGATACAGGAAACGCTTGTAGGCAGCATCCAGATGGTCGAGCGCCCAGGCGCAGCGGTCGCGCGCATCCTCGATGCTCTCGCGCGGCGCCACGGCACTGCCGTCGCGCACGATCGGTACCAGCAGCTCACGATACTCAAGCTCGGAGACATTAGTCACCAGAGCGGCGTCGTTCACGGCCACGAGCGTGTTCCCGCGTGCGGCGCCCTCCCCCGCCAGATGGTCCTCGTCATAGATCATGTCGCAGACCGGGCCGCCAAAGCCGTCGTAATAGCGACGCACGCGCTGCACGCCCGGAATCGTGCGCTTGTAGGGCTGCTCGGAGAGCTTAACCACCGGCGTCCAGGGGTCCTCCTCGCTCGCACGGCGGGCCGAAAGCTTGTACACGCCGCCCAGCGCCGGCTGATCGTAGCAGGTCGCGAGCTTGGTGCCCACGCCAAAGCTGTCGATGGGCGCACCCTGGTCGAGCAGCGACTGAATCGTGTACTCGTCTAAATCGTTAGAGACCGAGATCCCCACATAGGGCAGGCCCTCGGCGTCAAAGCGGCCGCGAACATACTTGGAGAGCTTCGCCAAGTCGCCCGAGTCGATGCGAATAGCCGACAGGCGCTCGCCCTCCGCCTCCATCTCCTTGGCGACCGTAATGGCGTGCTCGCAGCCCTCTCGCACATCGTACGTGTCGATGAGCAGCGTGCAGTTCTTGGGGCTCGACTTGGCAAACGCACGGAAGGCCTCGAGCTCGGAATCGAAGCTCATCACCCAGCTGTGCGCATGCGTGCCAAAGACGGGAATGCCGTAGCGGCGCCCGGCAAGCACGTTGGACGTGGACGAGCAGCCCGCCACGTAGCTTGCGCGCGCAACGGCCAGGCCGCCATCGGGACCCTGGGCGCGGCGCAGGCCGAACTCGGCGACGGGGCGACCATCGGCCGCCAGCACCACGCGCGCCGTCTTGGTGGCGACGAGCGTCTGGAAGCCAACGATATTGAGCAGCGCGGTCTCGAGCAGCTGGCACTCCAGCGCCGGGCCGGTCACACGCACCATGGGCTCGCGCGGAAAGACGAGCTCGCCCTCGGGCACGGCATCGATGTTCACGTGCGCACGGAAGTTGCGCAGGTAGTCGAGGAACGCGGGCTTGAACATCGCGCCACCGGCCGGGGCCTCAAGCGACGCGAGGTAGTCGATGTCCTCGGGCGTAAAGCGCAGGTTCTCGACCAGCTCGGGCAGCTCGGCGGTACCGCACATGACGGCGTAGGCGCTGCCAAAGGGGTGGTCGCGGTAAAACGCCGTAAAACAACCCTGCTCATTGGCCTTGCCGCTCTCCCACAGGCCCTGGGCCATAGTGAGCTCGTACAGATCGGTGAGCATTGCGATGTCGGTGGGATGCGAGATGTCGGTCAAAGCCATGGGGCGACCTTTCGGATGCGTTGTGCGGAGGTTGAGGGTTGGGCGAAGCGAGCGTGCGGGCGTGGCGCCCGGCGTGAATCGGCTAGCGCAGGCCCATGCTGGTCAAGATCGTGTAGCCCATAAAGACGACAAACGCGATCAGGGCGAGCACGATGATGATCTTTTGAGCCGGAGCCATACCCGGAATCTCGTTCTCGCCCGTAGGCTCCTTGGAGGTGACCATGCGCTGAGCGAAGGTCATTTCGTCGCGGCTCGGCTTGGGCTCGGCAGGCTTGGGGCGAGCGGCTTTTTTGGGCTGAGGCTTAGGCGCGGCGGGCTTGAGCGCAGGCGCGGCCGCGGCCTTCGTAGTGGCCTCCTCGGCCTTCGCGCGCTCGGCACGCAGGGCGGCCAGCTCCTCACGCTCGCGGCGGGCCTTTTCCTGGGCCTCGCGGCGGGCCTTCTCGGCGCGGAGCTCTTCCAACTCGGCGCGCTCCTCGGCAGACAGTGGTTGGGACTCAAGCTCGGCCATGGTACAGCCCTTTCTTTTTAAAAAAAGCCGCCGACACAATGTCAGCGGCTTATCAAATCCAAGGGTGGAGACGAAGGGAGTCGAACCCTCGGCCTCTGCCATGCGACGGCAGCGCTCTCCCAACTGAGCTACGTCCCCAG